>CAZVTD010000067.1:2394-11355 GCA_964629945.1 uncultured Planctomycetota bacterium
GATCATCGAGGACTACAGGAAGAAGGACTGACCCCGGGAACCGTCGCACCGCTGTCGTTCACACAGGAGGAGCTTTCGTGTCACGTGCTCGTTACATCCATGGAACGGTCATCTGCTGGAACCGATTGCTCCAGTTCCTCGACACGCTTCCCCCCTGGCAGAGCATGATGCATTCGGCGGCGGCACAACTGGACGCGATCGACGACAATTTCAAGCGCACCGCTGCCGCCGCCACCGGAACCTGTGCCACCAACCATCGTTTCCCGGCCAATCTGCTGGCGATTCTTCAAATGATCTCCAGCAATCGTCCCAAGCCGTTCCGCTGGCACGGCCAAATCGGTCCCGAACGCTGGAAAGAGGCCAACTCCTACACTGGGGCGCTTTCCGGCTGGCTGTCCGGACTGTCCCCGGAGCAAGCCGTCGCGGAACTCCATCTCCAGGACGACATCGTCCACAGCATCTACAAATCTCTCCGCGAGGAACGCACCCCGCTCAAGCTCGCCATGGTCCGGCGGTATCTCTGTCACGTCGTCTATCACCTGGCCAACACCAGCAGTCTTGCCATCATCGGCGAGGCACGGAAAGTCCCCAAGCGCGAGCTGCGCTACCAGGACTTCTCACCGACCTGGCGCTGGGACGGCATCCGGTGCGAACAGCTTCAGCCCACCGACAAGTCCATCCGCGACCTGGAGGATACCATCCTCGCCACCGGGGCTGCCGGGATCAATTTCCTCGACTATCTCCGCATCGAAAGCAGTCCCGTCTGTCACCAGCGGGTGCTGCGTCATCTCGAAGTGGCGGTCTATCGCATCGGCTCGGAATGGACCGATCCCGAAGGTCTTCCCCCCGGCGGCGGAGGCGGCAACCAGCTCAACCGGCTTCGGGCCGACTACATCGATGCGATCGCCCGCTGGTATGATGACCGGGGAACTCCGGAAGCTCCCGGAGCACGCACGATCTACGACGAGGTCGTCGGCATCCTGGGCACACCCGACGAACGCAAGCGGGCGCTGGTGGACTGTCTCAGCTTCCGCTCCAGCTCGGCCGAAGACCTCCAGGAAGCGGCCTTCACCTGGCTCAAGACCAACGGCTGCACGCCCCTCCAGGCCCTGGAAGGCTGCTGACACACAACCCCCATCGGCACCGGTCAGATCGTTTACTCGGCAGGCTCCGGCTCGGGTTGTTCGTCTCTTGTCCGAACCGGGATCAGGCGATAGGTCAGCGCAAACGCCAGCAGCAGACACACCCCGGACAGCACGAACGTCGGCTTGTTGCCATACCCGGACGCAAACGCTCCGCCCAGGATTGGTCCCAATGCGTTCCCCAGCAGGACCGCGGCGTTGGCACAGCCGTAGAGACCGCCCAGTCGATGGGCCGGGACGGACTGGCTGATGAGGGCACGGGAGGTCGGCACGATTCCCCCGGTGAAAACCCCCAGCAGCACACGCGTCAGCACCAGGAAAAGCACCGTCGGCGCCAAAGCCTGCACGGGCAAGAGAAGCGTTGTCCCCAGGATGCACCACAGCAGCACCTGCCGGTGTCCGCGCTGGTCCGCGAAGTGTCCCCAGAGCGGGGCCGACAGCGCCGTGATGACATTGGTCACCGCATAGACGAGACCGGTCTTGATGTCGAGATTGACCTCGACCTTGAGGTCCTGCTTGATGAAGAGGGCCAGGATGGGCGCCGCCATCGCCACCGAGGTCTGCACCGCCAGAAGCGCACCGGAGATGCCCAGCAGGTGTCGCGACCGGAAAAACTCCCCCAGCGTGTGCAGAAGACGGGGTTCCGTTCCCGGCAGGTGGTTCATCTTCTCTTCGCGCACGAAGCCCCACACCACCGCCGCCGCCAGCATGAGCATGGATCCGGTGATGATGAAGACCGCTTTGTAGCCGAACGCCTGGGCCAGAGCCCCGCCCAGCAGCGGTCCGACCGCGTTGCCGGCGAACACCGATCCCATGATTACCCCCACGGCCATGCCGCCCCGCTCCCTCGGTGTCAGGACCGCCACCAGCGTGATGCTGGCCGACACGAACCCGCCCAGTGCCCCCTGGATGACCCGCAGCACCAGCAGTTGGTACACGTTCCCCACGAACCCCATCGCCAGGATCGCCAGTCCGGTCCCCAGGATGGCCCGCACGATCATGGGCTTGCGACCCCATCGGTCCCCCACCGTCCCCCACACCGGTCCCATCACCGCGGCAAAGAAGAGCGAAACCCCCAGGATCAGTCCCGACCAGAACCGCTGTTCGGCCTCGTTATGGATCCCGAGTGTCTCGATATAGAAGGCCAGAAAAGGCATGACCATGCTCATCCCGGCCATCGCCAGGATCTGCACGGCGCTCAACACGATCAGATTTCTTCGCCAGGACATCTCGATCAACCCTTATGGCCAAGCGGACCCCGTGTTCCCGGGGTCCGCGGCCCTTCCTTCCCGTCGCTCCGCTTTGTCCCGGTCATGGATACCGTTCGAGGAGCGCTTTCGACTTGAGCACCGCGTCGTGGTCACCCAGGTCCTTCACCACGCACTCGATGAGGACGTCCCCGTTGAACTTCGCCGCCCTGGCGATCTCGATGCATCGTCCCACGTCAACGTCCGCTTCCGAACCGTCCTCGGCAAAGCGGCGGATCTTGGCGTGCAGCACCGCCGCCCAGGGCATCACCTTCGCCAACCCCTCGTAACGCACTTCCGGGGCGAAGTTCCCGAAGTCGGGCAGCATCTCCAGGTATCCCGTCGTGTCCGACTGCATGATCCGAACCAGGATATCCGGATCCGTGCCCAGCTTCGTGATGTGGTTCTCGATCAGGATCTTGTGACCGTGCTGCGCACCGATCGCCGCCAGCGCGTTGAAGCTCTTGATGCACGCCCGGATGTGCGCTTCGGTCGGCACCTCCTGACCCGGACCGCCGGCGTTGGCACGAATGCAGTGCGACCCGACGATGTCCGCGATCTTGAACCACTCGGCGTGCTTGCGAACCGCCTCGCGACGCTCCTGCTCGTTGGTCGATGCCAGGTCTCCGCAGCCGTCGACGGCGATGTTGGCCACCTCGCAGTCGGCCAGCCTGATCTTTGCCGCCAGGTCCTTGAGGTAGTGTTCGTCTTTGCTGACGAAGAACGGACTGTTCAGCTCGATCACGTGCAGTCCGAACTCCTCGACAGCCACCTTCGGATAGCCCAGCAGGTCCAGCTCACCCGCCTTGAAGCGCCGGTTGAGCGACCATCCCGCCAGTCCGATCCGCATCGTCCCGACTCCTTCTTCAGACGGTGACTTCCTTGCCCTTCTTCGCCGACGAGTACATCCCGTCGAGCACGCGCATCACCTCGATGCCGTCCTCGATGGGGGCGGGGTTCTCGATCTTCCCGTCGATGTACGCCAGGAACGCCTTGGCCAGGTTCTTCGGCCCGTCGCCGGCAGGACCTTCCACCGGCTCGTGCACCAGCTTGTCGCCCGATTCGTGGGTGAACACGGGAGGCATGAGCGACAGTCCCCCGCGGTCGCCGAAGATCACGCCGCCGTTCGGGTACTTTTCGGGGTTGTAGTTCATGGCCCAGGAGACCTCCAGGAGCAGGGCGACGCCGTTGTCCATGCGGATCAGGGCGGCGCTCATCTCCTCCACGTCGAACACATCCTTCTCCGGACCCGTCTAGGTCGAAGGATAGCCGCATGGGCCGAACGCCGCCTCTTCACCGGACAGGTGCCGTTTGCCGATCCCGTCGAAGGTCATCGCCGACACGCTCTTGAACCTGGGCTTGCCCAGGAGATACCACACGTAATCCAGCATGTGGACGCCGATATCGAGCACTGCGCCGCCGCCGGCTCGTTTCCGGTCGGTGAACCATGTCCCCCAGCCCGGGATGCCTCGCGTCCGGAGATAGGACGTCTTGGCATAATAGATGTTCCCCAGCTTGCCGTCCTGGATCATCTTCTGGAGCGTCGGGTTCTCGCTGCGGAAACGCATCGGCATCCCGATCATGAACTTGCGTCCCGTGCGGTCCACGACTTCCTTGATCTTCTCGGCTTCCTTGCGGCTGGTGGCCACGGGCTTCTCGCACAACACGTTGAGTCCCGCCTCCATGGCGGCCACCGAAATCGGCATGTGCGTCGCGTTGGGCGTTCCCACCACCACACCGTCCAGGTTCTCCTTCTTGAACATCTCCTGGTAGTCCGTGTAGAACTTGTTCAAGCCGGGCACCTTCTCCTGTGCCAGGGCGAATTTCTTCTCGTCGAGGTCGCAGCCCGCCACGATCTTCGCATCTTCCGCCGCGCTGAACGACGCGAAATGTGCCAGATGTGCGATACCCCCGAGTCCCACCAGTCCGATCCGCTTCGTCTTCACTGCGTTCTCCGTTTTCTCTCTTGAATCAGAACCCGATTACCAGTTTCTCGAACGGGAACACCCGCTCGATCCGTTCCTTCGTCAAACCCGCTCCCGCCTTGGCAGGATACACCGCCTCCGCGTAGCGGAACGTCTTCCGGGCACGTCCCTTCAGCTTCGCCTTGTCCTTGCACCACTCGGCCAGGGCCTCATAGGTCGGTCCACGCCAGTCCTTCAGGAACTTCAGCCGTCCCTCACGCGACTTGGGGACCTCATTCAGACGCCCCTGCTCCCACACCAGCCACTCGTAGAACTGCGACGTGTGTTCGTGCATCGCCTCGAACTTCTTGTCGAAGACCGTATCGATGGGCACACCGATAATCCGCTCGGGCGTCCCCGCTGTGTTGCGCCCGCGGGCGGAATGCATGATCACCGGGGAGCGCTTCAGGCCCATCGCCTTGACCTGCGGACAGGCGTGGGGAACCGAAAGAAGATACGAGATGTCATAGACCAGCTGCACGCTCGCGCGATGGTCCGGGTGATAGTCCTCCAGCTGGTGGATCAGCATCACGTCGGGGGCGAACTTGCGCACCTCGGCCAGGAACTTCTTGCGCGTCTTCAGGTCGGCCATCAGCTCCGTGTCATGGAATGGCATCACCTTGCTGCGTGCGCCCACCGCCGCCGCCGCCCGCTTCGACTCCACCCGGCGCCGACGGGCCAGTTCCGCCGGCTTCATCGAAAAATGCCCACAGCGTCCGTCCGTCATCGACATCATCATGACTTCATGGCCCTGCTGGGTGTAGAGCGCCGCCATCCCGGCAAAATGCACCTCGCAGTCATCCGGATGCGCCCCGATGATAAGAACACGAAGAACCTCTGACATTCGACCTTCCTTTCGAATCCTGTCAAACGAGTTTGGGGACGACACAGACGCACAAAAAAGTGATTCTAGCGCCCGTCGAAAAGCGGGCAATACTAAATCCCGCAAAAAACGCCCTCCCGTTGACGCTCGACGTTTTCCCGTTCGCGTCGGACACCTACCCAGACGCGGCCCCCGTGCCCTCCCCTGTCGTCCCGCTTGCGAACTTCACGCCGCGCACGTGGTCCTTGACAACCAGGCGGGCGGACTCGACATCCGTCACTTTTCGACCATTGATGACGACGTTCTCAAAGGTGACGTCTTCAACGAGATGGTCACCGTCGAATCCACTCAGGTACGACCGCGGATTGTCCCGGCACGTCGCCACGATATCCTTGAAGACGACCCCCTTCACCCTGCCTTTCTCCTCGTCGACCGTGTAGACGTTCGTCTTCACCTCCGCCAGGCACAACCACGGACAGAACGTGCCCTCCGAGCGATCCGAATAGACATCCTCGCGCTTCTTCTGGAACTGGAGCGCCGGCAGGCTGTCGTCCAACTCGACGCGGATGTCCTCGAAACGGATGTTCTCCACCTGTGCCCGTCCGACGTTCTGAACGTCACACGCCACGTCCGCCACGCGGATGATGTCGCAATTTCGGAACGTCACGTTCGTAATGTCGGGAGCGCAGCATGTCGCCCCGATCTCCAGTGCCCTGCCCCAGTCGTTCCAGATCACGCAGTCCTGGAACACGATATCCCGGCAGGGAAGATGTCCGCAGGGAACTCCGCGGAACCTCGGCCAGCCCGTGACGACCAGACTGTCATCGAACGACCGCACGAAGCACCGCTCCACCGTCACGTTCGAGCTGTTCAGCAGGTCGATCCCGTCGGAGTTGTACCGCCACGAGCCGATGACCTTCACGTTGCGCACGCGCACGTCCGTGCATGCCAGGATCGTCACGTTGTACACGTTCGGGTCGCGCGTGATGATCCCGTTGATCTCCACGTCGTGGCAGCCATGGAGCGTGATCGCCCCGAAGGGCTCGTCGTCGACGTCCTCGAAGTACATGTCATGCGTCCGCTCGATGAGGCTCTCGTCCAGGATACCCCGGCCGAGGATCTTGATCCCCTCAGCGTCCCGCGCCTCGATGGCCCCATACACCACCGCCCCCGGAGCGATATAGACCGTCTGGCCCGACTTCGGCGTGATCTTGCCCGCCTCGTGCACCCCGGGCCCAAAAAAGATGACGTTCGGATCATCCGCATCAGGCATCTCCGTCTCCGGCGGGTTTCCGAACAGGTGCAGTGCGTGGTGATAGCCGTTAACCTCGACGGTAATCTGCGCCGGACGATCAAGAGTGAAACGGATCCGGTTCCCCTCAACAATGGGCACGATCCCCCGCGAACGCGGACGGACGACCACCTTCTCGACAGGACGCTTCGACACCACTTCGACCTGCACCGGCCCACCCATGTCCCACGTCGCGAAGCTCGCCAGTTCCGTCTGATCGAGCGGACGCTGATATCCAGGCCACATCTGATTCACCGGAACCGCCGAGACCCGTGCGCCGTGACACTCGACCCGCCGACCGTCTATGAATACTTCGAAGTCGTCCGACAGCCACGTCCTCATCCTCGAATCTCCCTTAATGCGTTATGTTCGTTCGAACATATTACAAACCCGTATTGCATATCGTAATCAATCAGGCGAAAACGGTCCAGAAACAAAACCAGCCCGAGGCTTGTGACCCCGAGCTGAAACAACTTGGCTTCGGAGCGGCCCTCTGCGGCAAGGCCTGCCGTTCCACCCGCTTATGCATTTTCTCTCAGGATTTCCAATTCAGCCCAGACGACGGATGCAGCGACGGCCAAGGCCAGAAGCGGAGCCAGAAGCAGTTGAGGGCTGTGCTCGGCAATCCCCCGAGTGAGAGCAGCCAGAAACTCGTCCGTGGGTGACAAGCAGACATCCGCCGCCAGGACCCCGAGGAGAACAACCGAGGCAAGGACGAACACCTGCGACTGGGCCCACCCCGGCCTCGAGGGGCGGGTTTGAAGGGTCTGGGCCGGAGGGAATATTCACCGGAATCAGCGGATTTCGCGTTCCAAATCGGATCCAAGATGGCACAGTATAGTGACGGGTCAGGCGGCGTAGCTCAGAGACAGAGCGGCCCGCAAGGGCAGGTCGCAAGTTCAAATCTTGCCACACCTGACCCGTCTTTTCTGGTTGGTATGAACGTGAACACCACGGACGAGAGTCTGGTCCGGGAGTCCCTGGCCGGGAACCCGGAGGCATTCTGCGCTCTGGCCCGCAGATACCAGGACCATGCCTACGGCGTGGCCTTGGGCGTCCTGGCCGACGTCCATCTGGCACTGGATGCGGCGCAGGAGGCGCTGCTTTCCGCTTACTGCGACCTTGCGAAGCTGCGGGACCCGGCGCGGTTCGCCCCCTGGCTGTGCGGGATCGCGCGGAACACCGCCTTTGAGATCCGGCGCCAGCGCGACCGACAGCAATCACTGGCCAGGCAGGTCGCCGGTCAAGCCGCCCTCGTGGCGCTTCCCACCGACCAGCTGATCGCCGAGGACGAAGAGCAGGCCGCCGTTCGGGAGGCGTTGTTGCGGGTCAAGGACAGGGACCGGGAGGCGCTGACACTCTACTACGCCGACGGACGACTGGGGTACCGGGAGGTCTCGCGTTTCCTTGGTATCAGTATTGGGGCGCTCAAGGGACGCCTTCAACGCGGCCGAGCGGCCCTGCGAAAGGAGTTGGAGATGGTCGAGCGAAGATGCAGGGAACACGCGCCGGACGATGCCTTCGCCCGGAGTCTGGAGCGTGCCATCCGGGTGTTCGCCGCCAAGGGGCCCGCCGTCAACCACATCCCGTCCGAGTGGCACGACTCACTCAACTCGGAGACGAAGCGCATCCTGGACGCCGGCGACGACGGCTTTCGCATCGATCTCGCCCTGTCGCACGCCGGCTCGCGCCGGCAGCGCTGCATGGCCGCAATCCGGCTCGGTCTTCGCCGCGATGCTCGCAGCCTGCGGGAACTGGAGCGTCTGCTGGAGGATCGCGCTCCGCGAGTTCGCTGCGCCGCGGTGACCTGGTACGCTGCGGGGATTCACCCGGGCAACGCCGCCGAGAGGATGGGCCCGATTGAGGCGAGGACCGCCGCCACATCGACACCGCCCGGTCTGGACAGGCTGCTGGCCCGCATGAACGACGAGAGCTTCAACGTTCGTGCGGCGGCGCTGCAGGTCTTGTCGGCCTATCGGGTCACAGGCGCCCCTCGCGTCACTCACGCGCTCGAAGCGGCGCTGGACGATCCCAAGCACAAGGTCCGGCATGCTGCGGCCCGCATTGTCGGCGTGCCTTGCCGGGGATGCGGCAAGACGTGGCAGGCAACCAAGGGATAGCCCCACCGCCCGCTCATATGCTCTCGTACAAGGAAGCAGCCCGGATCGTTCGGACCCGGGCTGCAAGTTATTTCCGGCGATGACCTACTCTCGCGCTTGTGAGCACTACCATCGGCGTACTGGGCTTAACTACCGTGTTCGGGATGGGAACGGGTGTGGCCCCAGTGCTATATTCACCGGAATTAAATTCCGCTGCCAGAATATCAACAACAACTGAATGCGTGAGGTGGACAACGTTCACCCGGCACACACAGATTAGTGCAAAAAGTGTGGTCAAGCAATCGGCTTATTAGTACCGGTCAGCTTAATCTGTTGCCAGACTTACACCCCCGGCCTATCGACCTTGTAGTCTACAAGGAGCCTCTCACCCCGGC
>CAZVTD010000068.1:0-2641 GCA_964629945.1 uncultured Planctomycetota bacterium
CTACGCCCGTCATGGCTTCCAGGTCCTCTCCCGGACCCTTGAACAGCGTCTCCGGACCGTCATCGAACGCCGCGAACAGGCTATGCTCTTCCTCAATCGCCGGGGCTTCTACATCGTCCTCTTCTGTCCCCGCTGTGGCTCCTCCCTGCGCTGCACCAACTGCGACATCTCCCTCACCTACCATCGGGGTCGCGACCGCGCCATGTGCCACTACTGTGGCCGATTGGTCCCCGTCCCCAAAACCTGTCCCGAGTGCCAATCAGGTCCCCTCAAGCCCATGGGACTCGGCACCGAGCGCGTCGAACACGAAATCCGCACCCTCTTCCCCGAAGCCCGCGTCCGACGCATGGACTCCGACACCATGCGCACCCCGGGCGCCTACCAGAACCTCATCCGGGACGTTCGCCAAGGCGAAGTGGACGTCCTCGTCGGGACCCAGATGATCGCCAAGGGACACGATTTCCCCGAAGTCACCCTCGTCGGTATCGTCGGGGCCGACACCTCGCTCATCGTCCCCGACTTCCGTGCCCGCGAGCGCACCTTCCAACTCCTCGCACAAATGGCCGGACGCACCGGACGCTCCGCCAAAGGAGGCCAGGTCATCGTACAGACCTCCCACCCCGACGATTTCTCCATCCAGTTCGCCTGTCGTCACGATTACCTCGGCTTCGCGCCCCGCGAACTCATGGACCGCAAATCCGACGGCTATCCCCCCTTCGGACGTCTCGCACGCGTCGTCCTCGAAGGCCCCATGCTTCCCGAAGTTCAGAAGCGGGCCGACGAACTCGCTCTCCAGCTCCGCGGCGCTGCCCGGAACACCCCCGTCACGGTCCTCGGACCCGTTGCCTGTCCCATCGCTCGAATCCGCGGACAGCACCGCATCCACGTCGTCCTCAAAGCCCCTGCGGACTTCGACCTCCCCTCCGTCTTGGATGCCGTCCGGGAACACCTCTCCGGCTGGCGTGCCGTCAAGGTCATCGCAGACGTTGACCCCGTCTCGATGATGTAGAATGTGCGGAGGAGTGATGCGGCCCACGTCGCGTCTCATGCCCGAAACGCACATCAGCAGAGCAGGGCAGGGGAGGAGTTCCTACTTCCGTGCCAGCTTCGCGGCACGCTTCTGAATCTGCCCCATCATCTTCGCTTCAAGGTAGGTGTCGTTGGCCAATCGCGTCCACGTCATGGTTTCCCCGTGCTGAACCCCTTCGCCCGTCGGACCCGTCCGGGCCTGGTACAGATTGTACGCCGTCGTATAGACCACATCAGGCGGCGCATAAGCCTGTCGTTCCCGGACAATCGAAAGCTTCAGGTCATACGTCCCCTCGCCGTTCCTGGTGATCGTCGCGATGGCCTTGCGTCTTACGATGTGTCCGGTCTCCTCCAGCGTGTCATATAGATTCTGAGAGTCCTTCGCCCACACTTCCGGAATCGGCTCGCTGATCTTGTAGTCGCTGATGATCGTCCCCTCGTCCTTGTTGGCGGCGAACACGTCGAACCGGCCCTCGATCACGTCCCGTGTCGCCTGCCACAGCACGTCGTAATCCGTCGTGCTGACCGTTGGCACCGCCGGAACCGTCGGCTCGCTCACGCAGCCCGAAAGCACCACCATCAGAACCAGCAGCGGAATGTGGCGGATCACCGTTTTCTCCTTCTCTTATCGACCCCGCTCCAACGAGGGGGCCTGTTCTCGCCGCGTGATGGCGATCGCGCCCGTCGGACAGCCCCGGACGCACAGGAGATCGCCGATACAGCGCACCAGGTGCTTCTCGTTGACCACCGCGTGCTCCCCTTCGACCGCGTAGATGTCGAACGGACACTCCCGCACGCACGCCCCGCACCCGATGCACAACCCATAATCGATCGTGGTGTCCGTGTCGCCCGCTGGCTCCTTCCGCGTCCACTTCGCCCGGCCGTCCACACCCTTGGCGTCCTGCGGTTCCGAGGGCAGCCTGCGAACCTGGTCCGTGTTGGTCGTCCCGGGCTTGCCCACTGGGAACCCTGCCACCAGCACGAACAGCTCTCCGCCCTGCGCCAGTTGTTTCTCCCGGATCGTCCGCTCGGCGTGCGACACCAGCGCCTCCAGCGTCGAATCCTCGCGCGCGTGTTCCGAAATCGTTCCCCGATACAGCGCCATCCGTCGGCACGTTTCCTCGCTGTCCGACAGCGCCAGCACCGGCACGGGAAGCCTCTCCTTGCTCAGGTTCCGCGCCGTATAGCCCGAAGCCGACGAAACCACCACCACCACGGGCTTCATCGTCCGCACCAGTTCCGCCACCGCGTGCGTCAGCGACGAAGACACCGGCGAATCCGGATCCACCCCCACGCCCGGATGCGGCAGTCCTCCCGCAAAACGGTCGGTCTCCTCCGCGATGCGGGCCATCTCGCACACCGACTGGACGGGATAGTCGCCCACCGCCGTCTCGCCCGAAAGCATCACCGCGTCCGAACCGTCCAGAATCGCGTTTGCCACGTCCGACACCTCCGCCCGCGTCGGAACCGGGTGGTCCGTCATCGATTGTAGCATCTGTGTCGCCGTGATCACCGGCTTGCGCGCGGCCGTGCACAGGCGGATGATCCGTTTCTGGAGGATCGGCACCACCTCCAGACGCATCTCCACCCCAAGGTCCCCGCGCGCGACCAT
>CAZVTD010000068.1:2651-11345 GCA_964629945.1 uncultured Planctomycetota bacterium
CGTCGGAGACCGACACGATCTCCTCGATGCGCTCCACCGCCTCCGGCTTCTCGATCTTCGCGATCACCGGAACGTCGTGTCCGTGCTCGTGCAGGAAGCGCTTGACCGTCCGCACGTCGTCGGCCGACCGCACGAACGACAGTGCCACGTAATCCACCCCGTGCGCGATGCCCCAGCGCAGGTCGTCGAAATCCTTTTCCGTCACCGAAGGCGCGCTCACCGACACCCCGGGCAGGTTGATGCCCTTGTGAGGACGTAGTGTCCCGCCCGCGTTGACCCGGCACAGCACCTCGTCGTCCGTTCTCTCCAGCACCACCAGCACAATGGCCCCGTCGTCGATCAGAAGGGGACTGCCGACCTTCAGGTCGTCGATCAGCGACGGATAGCTTGACCCGAACGCGTGTTCATCCCCGGGCTCCGTCCCCCGGCGGAGGCGCACGGTCCCGCCTGTCGTCAACTCGACGCGTTCCTCCCGCAATGTCCCCACGCGGATCTTCGGTCCGCACAGGTCCTGCAGGATCGCCACGGTCCGCCCCTGACGTTTCCCCGCGGCGCGCACCGTCTCCAACAGCCGGGTGTGCTCGTCGTGCGTGCCATGCGAAAAGTTCAGACGGAACACGTCCACCCCGGAGCGGATCATCTTCTCGATGACGTCCGGCGATGAGCTCGACGGACCCAGCGTGGCCACAATCGTCGTCAGTCGCATGACGGACCTCGCGTCACGATATGCGCAGTCCGAGTTCCCGCAACTGCTGGGGATCCACCGTCCCGGGCGCGCCCGTCAGCAGACAGACCGCCTTCTGCGTCTTCGGAAACGCGATCGTCTCCCGCAGACTGTCCAGGTGCAGGAACTCCATCACCATACGGTCCAGTCCCAGCGCGATGCCGCCGTGGGGCGGCGCACCATACTTCAGCGCCTCCAGCAGGAACCCGAACCGGATCCGCGCCTCGTCCTCCCCGATGCCCAGAAGGTTGAAAACCCGCTGCTGCATCTCGGGCGTGTGGATACGGATGCTTCCCCCGCCCAGTTCGGTCCCGTTCAGCACAAGGTCATACGCACGGGCCCGGACCGCCCCGGGATCGCTCTGAAGCTTCTCGACGTCCTCCGGATGAGGCGACGTGAACGGATGATGCAGTGCGGTCCAGCGCTTCTCCGTCTCGTCCCAGCCCACCAGCGGAAAATCCGTGACCCAGCTGAAGTGGAACTCGTCCGGGTCGATCAGGTTGAGCGTCTTGCCCATGCGCACCCGCAGCGCCGCCAGGGCCGTGTTCACTATGCCCGGCTGGTCCGCCACGAACAGCAGCACGTCTCCCTCCGAAGCCGACATCAGCGTCCGCAGTTCCCCCTGAAGTCCCGCGTCGAAGAACTTCGCCGCCGGACCCATCAGCGTCTCCGTCTCCACCTTGAGCCACGCCAACCCCTTCGCGCCGGACTGCTTGACGAACTCCGTCAGCCCGTCCAGGTCCTTGCGGCTCAGCTTCGCGCCCCCGGGAACGCACAGCCCGCGCACCTGGCCGCCCGCCGCCGCGACGTCGCAGAACACCTTGAACTGCGAGCGCGACGCAATCTCCGTCGCGTTATGGATCGGCATCCCGAACCGCAGGTCCGGCGCGTCCGTCCCATACAGCCGGATCGCCTCGTCATACGTCATCCTCGGCAGCGGAAGCTTCACTTCCCGCTTCAGGATCTCCCGACTCAGCAGCGCGATCAGCCGCTCGATCAGCTCCATGATGTCCTGCTCGTTGATGAACGACATCTCCACGTCAAGCTGGGTGAACTCCGGCTGACGGTTCGCCCGAAGGTCCTCGTCCCGGAAGCATTTCACGATCTGGAAATACCGGTCCATCCCCGCCACCATCAGCAGCTGTTTGAACAACTGCGGCGACTGCGGCAGCGCATAGAACATACCCTGCGAAAGCCGGCTCGGCACCAGGTAGTCCCGTGCCCCTTCCGGCGTGCTCTTCGTCAGGAAGGGCGTCTCCACCTCCACGAAGCTGTTCTCGCAGAGGAAGTCGCGCATGATCTTGCAGATCCGCGAACGCTCCATCAGGTTCCGCTGCATCTGGCGACGTCGCAGGTCCAGGTAGCGATACTTCAGTTTCAGGTCCTGCGAAACCCCCTCGGCCTCTTCCAGCTCGAAAGGAGGCGTATCCGAACTGTTCAGGACCGTCAGTTTTTCCACCAGCACGTCGATCTTGCCGGTATTCAGTTTCGGGTTCACCGTCCCCTCGGGCCGGCGTTCCACCTTGCCCGTGATCTGGATGACGAACTCATCCCGCAGGTCTTGTGCCACCACGTGCGAGTCGCCGTTCCGGTCGGGGTTGAACACCACCTGCGTCATGCCATACCGGTCCCGAAGGTCGATGAAGATCAACCCCCCGTGATCGCGCCAGCGGGCCACCCAGCCGCAAAGCGTCACTGTTTCCCCCACGTTTTCCGCACGCAGTTCCCCACAGGTGTGTGTTCGCATCGATTGACTCATGAAGGTGTCCTGATTCGGCAAAACTGACTTTGAATCCCCGAAGACGGAACGATTCCGTCTCCCGGTTTATCCTTTCCTGACCGCAGCCGCCACCTCATCCATCCCGACGCTGCGTTCCTCGCTGGTAAGCATGTTCTTCAGATTGATCTTCCCCGTTGCCACTTCCTCCGGCCCCACCACCACCACGAACCGTGCCTTCATCTTGTTCGCCTGTCTCATCTGGGCCTTCAGGCTGCGTCCGCTGTAATCCGTCTCGGCCGAAACACCCTCCCGCCGCAAAACCTGCGTCAGTCCGAACGCCGCCAGTCGCGTCGAATCGTCCGCTGCCGCCACGAAAACGCAAGGCTCCGGAAGTCCGCCCTCCTCCTTGATTCCCAGCTTCTCCATCACCACCGTCAGCGGAACCACCCCCACGCTGAACCCGCATGCCCCCGTCGGCGGACCACCCAGCTCCTCGATCAGGTTGTCGTACCGCCCGCCGCCGCAGATGGCGCTTCTCGCCCCGACACCCTGGTGCATGATCTCGAACACCGTCCGCGTGTAGTAATCGAACCCCCGAACCACGCTGGAATCCACCCGGTATGCCACGTGCGTCTGGTCCAGCGCCGCCTTCACCCCCGCAAAGTGCTCCGCGCAGTCCCCGCACAGGTGCTCGCTCATCGGCGGTAGCTTCGACGCGATCTCCTTGCATCCCGGCTTCTTGCAGTCCAGCACCCGGAACACGTTTCGCTCATACCGCTTCTGGCACAGTTCGCACAGTTTCCCAAGGTCCGCTTCCAGAAGCTGCGTCACCAGGGCCCGATACTGGGCGCGGCATGTCGGACACCCGATCGAGTTCACGTGGACCGTATACCCTGTCAGTCCCAGCGCGTCGAAGTAATCGCACGCCAGCGCGATGATCTCGGCGTCCGCCGTCGGACTCGTCGTTCCGATGAACTCCACCCCGATCTGGTCGAACTGTCGGCTCCGGCCCGCCTGCGGACGTTCATACCGGAACATCGACCCGATCACATACAGCTTCGCCAGAGGCTGCGTCTTGTGATAACTGTGCTGAAGATACGCCCGCGCCACCCCCACCGTCGCCTCCGGACGAAGCGTCAACGACCCCTCCTCGTCCTTGGTGGCCAGCGTGAACATCTCCTTCTCGACGATATCCGTCATCTCGCCGATGTTGCGCACGAACAGTGCCGTTTCCTCGAACAAAGGCGTGCGGATCTCGCCATAGCCGTACCGTTCGAACACGCACCGCGCCGTTTCCTCAAAACGCCTCACGCGGCCGATCTGCTCGGGCAGGATGTCGCTGGTCCCTCGGGGGGCACGAAAAGTCATGACAACACTCTCCACCGTCCGGAATAGAAAAAACTCATCCTAGCCGGAAACCGTTGTTTTGCAAGCGTTTTCGCCCGATCCGGACGACCGGGTTGGCGGAAAGGTCCTTCAGATTTCGTCTTCGGGGTCCTTGTCCTCCTCCAGCGCAAGCTCCCCGCGTCGATGACGATCCAGAACATCCAGCGCCGCCTCCGCGTCCTGGGAATGGACCATGATCCGGATTCCCCCCGCAAACCCAGGCGTCAGTCCCACGTCCACGTTCAGCAGTTCCCAGTCCTCGATCGTCGCCTCGATCCCTTCCGCCTCGAGGACGTTCTTCAGAACCAGGGCTTCTGACGTATCCGAAACCGTCGTCAGGGCCACCGGACCCTCATCCTCGTCCATCGGCGCCTCGGACCCCACAAGAGCTTCCTCGCAGTCCTCGCAGATCTGGGCCTCTTCCCCATAGGCTCGGCCGCACTTCGGACAGTGTTTTGATGACATGGGCATTCCCTCCGATAGCCGGATCGTTCTGAAGTCCTGGAGTTCGCATCTCCTGCATCATTATTATACAGTCTGCTGACTCGCAGTGTGAGTACAAAGAAACAGCGCCCGTCGGCGCTGTTTCAAATCCTGTCCGATGTCTGCGGTTAGGACGGTTCCCTTTGACATTTCACGGCTTGCCGGCTCTGGCTTTATCTCGCGTAGTGTGTCGCTACACGATACCCATGAAATCTCGCAACGCTTCGTCCAATACCCACACCAGACAAGATTACTTCTCATCCACCTCAGGGGGGCTCTCAGGCAGAACCCTCGCCCGACCGTCCCGATCGGTCGGAAGGGACATGCCACCCCCAACGAGTCCGGGGAATCCTTGCAGCGCACCCTTGCTATGTGACTTGGTCAACTCAAAAGCCCGAACCCACGGTCTCCTTTACCCGCAAATGACGTGCCATATCGAAATGACGCAGTCCGATGTGTTTGTGCTTTGCGTCGTAATTCAAAAATCTGCAACAGGTTACACATCATAAAAATAATCCGCCACCACAACCTCCAGCCGCCTCAGCCCCCTTCCCGTGTTCATTCCGCTGAACACGCCTCATCGTTCCATGATGGATGAAGACGACGTAAGCCATTTAATGGCAACACGTTGTGGTTTTTTATGTTCGGAGACCTCCTGTTTGGTTTTATCAACAGACCACGGGTTTCCTCCAAGAACGCGCGGAACGGACTTCGGGCCCCCGTAACACTCAGAAAACGCCCCCGACGGACAAGGGGACCCCTTTCTGGTCAATTGGGGTTACAGCAGGCCCCCTCCCGATGTCGATAAAAGAAATGCGTGTTCAAAATGACCGTGGAGAGTCTGTCCAAAGGAGGACGTCTTGGATAAGTGGGTTTGGACGGGGTTTTTGGGGCTGATGCTCCTGGCTGGCTGCCAGCAGGACCAGGCGCTGATCCTGGACAGCACCCCCAGAACAAGGACTCCGGAAACGACCGCCGGAAGGACGTCGGCCGGGTCGGACAACTTCGCGGAACACAAGCGCACGGACTGGGCCACCACGGCTCCCATCGCGGGTCGGCTGGATCCGATGGGGGAGGTTACCCGCATTACCGTGCACCACAGCGGAGAGGTCAACGAGCTGAACTCGGAAGCCGACATCGTTGCCCACCTGAGGGGGATCCAGACCAGCCAGTGCCGTTCCAAGGCCTCGGGCGGCCTCGGTGCCGGTGACGTAGCCTACCATTTCATCATCGACCGCAACGGCGAAGTCTGGGAAGGACGCTCCCTGCGATACCAGGGCGCCCATGCCGGAAACTCCACCGCCAACCGCGGCAACATCGGAATCTGTGTCCTCGGAAACTTCAACGTACAATACCCCAGCCCTCACCAGCAGGAGAGCCTGAAGGAACTGCTCGAACGACTGATGACCTCCTATAACCTCGACGCAAACAACATCTACACCCACCGGGAGATCCGCGCCTATTACGGCCTGTCGGCCACGGAATGTCCCGGAAGAAACTTGCAGTCAGTGACCGAGACGGTCAGACAGGGGTTCACGGGCGGACGCTCGACGACCCTTGCGCGGCAGACTCGACGCTGAACCATTTATTGGGGGGGCAGGACCATGGAAGAGTTTCTGACAAAAGCGGCGGCTAATCTATACTGGTTGCTCACTTGGTCTCCTGTGGTGACGGCGGCCATCAGCATCTTCTTCGGACTCCTCTGGTGTTTCTTCGGCTATCGTATTTTCCGCCCACTCCTGGTGACCACCATCGGGCTCTTCGGCGGACTCATCGGCGCAAGCTGTGCCGCCGTCGCAAGCGCCAGCATCATTGCTTGGATCATCGGGGGGCTCATCGGAGCGCTCGTCGGAGGCGTCTGCGGCTATGTCTTCGTTTATGTCAGCGTCTTCCTCCTGGGAATGAACTTCGCCACGGGCGGCGCCTTCCTCCTCTTCACCACCGTCGGAAAAATGCCGCAAAACTCGGCACTCTTCGCGGCACTGGTCGTGGGAGCCGCCGGCGGTCTGATCGCACTGCTCATGATGCGCCCGCTCCTCATCATCTACACCGCCTTGACCGGAGCCTTATGGGTCGTGGCCTCGGTGGTTGATCTCATCATCGGAACCCCGTCCTCGGTCGGACCGCAGCAGTGGAACCTCTTCTACTCCTTGAACGTGGAGCCCTTCGTGAGACGCTACTGGCCCATCCTCGCGGGCTGTGTCCTCCTCTTGGCGATCTTTGGAGCCGCCTACCAGTTCGTGACCGAGCGCGGCAAGGACAAACAGGGCGCCTCCGAAGCCAAACCGGGTGCCCTTCGCCGGGCGAAAGCCGCGGCCTGACACGGCCCCCAGTACAAAAAACGAGGCCCGTCGGAACCCGACGGGCCTCAGTTCTGGAGCCAGGGGTGGGAATCGGACCCACAACCTCAGCTTTACGAAAGCCGTGCTCTACCGTTGAGCCACCCTGGCCTGATTGTCAGACACTCAGTCTACCATGGACCGACGCCGTTGTCAATGGTCAACACCGATCACCGGTCCGGCGTCCCGCTTACATCCTTCCCGAACGCAGAATTGCGATGAGCAGCCAGAACCCCAGACACGCCGACAGGGCATACCCCGCCAATCCCAGCAGGCTGACGTCGCCCCACTTCGGACCGACTCCGCTCGAAATAATCAGTGAGCTGGCCACGATGATCGCCGCCAGAAGAATCGAGAATGCCAGCCGGTTCGACGACTTCTCCAGTTCCACCGTGAAGTGGCTCAGTCCCTCGTGCCGGAGCGCCACCGACAGTTTGCCCCCCAGCAGTTTCTCCGAAAGCCGGCGCAGGTTCCGCGGCGCTTCTTGGGCCAAGCGTCCCAGCTGCCACAGGCTCACCCCGACGCCGCGAAGCAAGCGTTTCGGCGAAAACCGCTCCTTCAGCATGCCTTTCACGTAGGGCTCGATGCACGCCGACACGTCGAAATTCGGGTCCAGTTCGCGTCCCAGGTTGTCGATCGTCGCAAACGACCGTCCCAGCATCACGAACTCCCGCGGGATCACCACGTGGTGTTGTCGGGCCAGTTCCATGAGTTCCAGGAACAGTCTTCGCGAGTCCACGTGTTTCAGCGGAAGTCCGTCATAGCGCTCGATCATCTCCTTCATGTCCGCCTTGAGCGCCTCGATGTCCTCCACCTCGCTGAAAATCCCGATCTCCGTCGCCACGTCCACCATCAGCCCCACGTCGCCGTACACCTTCATCATCAGTACCGTCGAAAGCTGTCCCACCATCTCGTCGCTCAGGTGTCCCACCAGACCGAAGTCCAGGATGCCCAAGTTCCCGTCCTCCGTCACCAGGATGTTGCCCCCGTGCGGGTCGGCGTGGAACATCCCCTCTTCGAGATACTGCTTCATGAACGCGTCCGCACCCACGCGGGCCAGGTCCACAAGGTTCATCCCGCGACGACGAAGCTCCTCCACGTTCGAAATCGGAACTCCCGTGATCTTCCCCAGCGTCAGCACCGCCGCCGTCGTGTGGTCCCAGTAGACCTTCGGAATCAGAATCCGCGGATTCCCTTCATACATTCCCCCGAACCGTGCCGTGTAGCTGGCCTCCGTGATGAAGTTCAGCTCCCGGCGCACCCCACGCTGGAGTTCCTCCACCAGCATCCGCGGACGCAGCACGTTCAGTTCCGGCACGTGACGTTCGGCCAGTTCCGCCAGGTCCATCAGAAGGTCCACGTCCGTCATCATGACCTTCTCGATGCCCGGACGTCTCACCTTGATCACCACACGGTCCCCGTTGCGGATCACCGCCTCGTGAACCTGGGCGATCGACCCCGAAGCCAGCGGAACGTCCACGAACTCCTCGAAGATCTCCTCCAGAGGCGCCCCCAGTTCCTCGGCCACCACCGCCCGTGCCTCGTCGGAAGGGAAGGGCTCCACCTGGTCCCGCAGACGCTTCAGCTCATCGATATATTCCTGGGGCAGAAGGTCGGGCCGGCCCGACAGCATCTGACCCAGCTTCACGAACGTCGGTCCCAGTTCCTGAAGGACGTGGACCAGCCGTCGCTGCACGGTCAGTTCTTCCACCCCGGGCGCCTTGCGCATCATCCGCCCCAGCAGGGGAATGTATTCCGTCAGGTGCAGTCGTTCGATCAGGTGCCCAAATCCATGCCGGGCCAGCACCATGAGAATATGGCGGAGCCGTTGTCCGCTGCGATAATGACGTGCCAGCTTGGAAAGGTTCACGAATGCCGCTCCCGGTTTATCGTGACGCCCCGTGAATACGGACCAGTCGGGACAGCAGACCCTCCAGTCCGTCCAGAGAAAGCTGTGTGGACGCATCCGAAAGCGCCCGTTCGGGCTCCGGATGCACCTCCAGGTAGAACCCGTCCACCCCCACCGCCGCCGCCGCGCGACA
>CAZVTD010000069.1:0-11023 GCA_964629945.1 uncultured Planctomycetota bacterium
ACCCCCTGCCCCGGATCCCTTGCCCCCGAAGACGTCAGACCCGCCTCCCGTCAATGACCATTCTTAGGCAGGATTGACAGCCGCACTCCGACCGCCTACAATCTGGACGCCATGGCACCGGAGGTTATCCCTTGCATTGCAGGGTTTGTCACTACAGCAGCGAAAGTTTCGCACCGGGATCGTCCGACGAAGCCCTGTGTCGAAGGTGCGCACGCAACTTCACCCGGACCGAACTCCGTCACCTTATCTTCCTCTCGGCGGCCTACCTCCTCCTCTGCCGGTTCTCCTACTACCTCCTCACGGGGAAACTCTTCATCGGACTCTGGACGGGGAACCTCCTCGGTCCCTTCGACCTCTCCGACTGGGTACACACGCCGGTCCAGATCGCCGACTACCCTCTCAACGTCCTCACCCTCGGTCTGGTCCTTGCGCTCGTCCTGACGATCCCCGTCCTGGTCGGCGCCCTCTACGGACAGAAAGCCGGGATGATCGTGGCCGTCCTCGGCGGACTCTTCGCCGCGCTTCCGCTCCTGTTCGTGCTGACCGTGCCGGCGGCCTACCTGGCCGGAACCCGCTGGAAAGGACGTCTCAGCGTCTCCGCCGCGACTTGGCTGGCCTCGATCTTCCCCTTCATCTATTTCATGGCGATGACCCTCGGAACGTTCATGAACTTCCGGGACTTCTGGCTGGTGTGGCTGATCGCTGCCGCCGTCATGGCCGCACACATCATCCTGGTCCTGACCCTCGTGAAACATCAGGTCCTGAGCGGCACCCTCCTCCCGAAGCTGGCGCTTCCGGAAATCGTCGGACTCCTGGCGCTCTTCTATTTCACGGTCGGCTTCGACGCCGTCGAATACGAATGCCTGCGCGCTCGGGCCTGGTGCTTCTCCGAGCGCTTCGGCTTCCCCCCGGGACCCGATTCCCGCGTCAGCACCCCCGAGGATATCGCCCGCCTCCTGCGTGAGCGCACCGAACGCCTCGACGTCCTCCGACAGCGCTCCCTCGACGAGTTCAGCCGTTTCGTCAGCTTCTTCCCGCGCTCACGTTTCGCCCCCCTGGCCTATTACGAAATGGCCGAACTCCAT
Source organism: uncultured Planctomycetota bacterium (assembly GCA_964629945.1). Classification (GTDB taxonomy): domain Bacteria; phylum Planctomycetota; class DG-23; order DATKVD01; family CAZVTD01; genus CAZVTD01. The sequence goes on from CAZVTD010000069.1 coordinate 1,086, forward strand.
AACATGAAGCTCTATCTCCAGGCCGTGAGACCTCTGGTCACCTGTGCCGGCACCGAGCGCATCTCGCCCGAAGCCGCCCGGATCTACCAGCGCATCGTCCGCGATTTCAACGACTCCATTCCCGCCGCCTATGCCCGACTGAAGCTCGCCGACTACGCCGCCCAGCACGGAGACGTCGCACGGGCCGAACACGATTACGCCGAGGACGTCGAGGCCGTCTATGACACGCACCTGCCCCCCGACTATCAGCCTCCCGAATACAGCCCCCTGGAGTTGGAAGCCGCCTGGCGCAGCCGGCGGACGGATGACACAATCCGTCTCCTGGCCTACTACCATGTCAGACAGACCGCCCACGACCGCGCCCTCTTCATCGCACGCAACGCCGATTACAGCAACATCCCCCTCACCCTCTACCTCCAGGCCGATTCACGTCAGCCGGATTTCCTCGAAAGAACCCGCGTGATTCCCACTTGGTTCCCCTCCGCCAGGCTCGTCGACAACGTCCTCTGGGACCGGGCCTATCGCGCCAACCTCAAGCTCGACCTGCTCCTCGATCTTTATGAGAAGCACCCCCGTGGCGACGTGGCGCCCGTGGTGCTGCTCCATCTCGCTGCGCGCTATCTCAACGAGCCTCACCGTGACCGCGTGACCGCACGAAAATATTACGACGCCCTGCTCAAGGACTTCCCCGATTCCCCCCAGGCCTGCCAGGCCCGTCGTGAACTCGCCAAGTCCTTCCAGGAACCGCCGGACAAATCACCGGGGAACTGAATGATGCCGACCAGACCCTTACAGACTGTCGCCCTGCTGACCATCGCGGCCCTCTTCCTGACCTTCGGCGCCGCCTCGGCCCAGGGGGTCGAAAGCCAATCGACGCCGACGCCGCCATCCTTCCCGCCGCCCACCGTGGAGGGGAGGGTGATTGATGACGTCAACGCCAATGGCGTCCTCGACCCGGGTGAAAGCGGACTCGCCGGGGTGCTCGTCACCGACGGGACGACTGTCGTGCGCACCGATTCCCGGGGCTGTTACCGTTTCGCACGCCCCCTCTCGGCGCGGTTCGTCCAGATCCGCGTCCCCGCAGGCCGCGTGACCAAAAACTTCTTCCGCGAACTCAAAGTCCTCGATGCCGGAGAGATCGCGGCCGACGTCGCGGACTTCTTCCTGGCGCCGGACGCCTCCCGATTCGCCGACGACGCCCCGACCGTCGCCCACCTCGTGGACCTCCGTCCCGCGGGCATGCCAGAAGCCGTCGCCGATGCCCGCCTGAAAGCCGTTCTCCAGCACGTCAGCCGCCTGAAACCCCAGCCCCGGCTGCTCGTCATTGCGGGCGGACCGAACGGACTCCAGGCACGCGCAAAACTCGTCCAGGACATGGCTCAAACGCTCCCGCCGGTCCATCACGTCTTCCTGGGCGCCTCCAACGAAAGCGCCGGACGTGCGGAAGAATCCTTCTTTGAAAAGACCATCGGTCCCACGCACTACAGCTTCGAATGTGCCCGATCCCTGTGCGTCGTCGGAATCGATCCCGTGGAAGAGACCCTGCGTCTGCTGGCGCCGACCGGACAGAAGACCACCGACAACACGTTCCTGTTCTGCGGCAGTGTCGTGGAAAGACTCTCCGCGGAAACTCCGACGCGAATGTTTCGCACCCCCAATCTCCAGGATGACGAACTCCCCGGCAGGTATCGACTGGCTTGGGAGGACGGGACCACGCGTATGGTCCTGCCCCTGGAAGAACCCCTCTTCCGCTGGGTTTATCCCGTTTCGGGCGGAAAGGTCGATGTGTCGCGACTCGAACTCCTGGCCACCGCGTACGACTCCACCGACGCCGGCAGGCAGCCCGAACACGCGGGAGAGACCTGGCGTTTCGCCCATCTGACCGGTTCGCCGGGCGCAATGGAACTTGATGAAATTCCCGTTCAGGAATGGACCCTCAACGGCTGGCTGCGACGCTCACTCCCCAAGGCCGGACCTCCGCTTGCGCCCGGGCTCTGCGTCTGCCAGGTCTCGGGGCTCCCCGGACTGCCCACCCCCAGCCACACGGTCAGTTTCGAAGCCGTCGCCGGACCGCTCCCCTCCTGCGACCTCAGCACCCCCTGGTTCGGTCCCGGAGGCAACGACCTCCACACCGCGACCGCGACGGTCACCCTCATCCCGCCGCTGACCCTTGCCGGATGGGCACGGTTCGACGGACCGCCGCTGCTGGTCATGGAAGGCGAAGTCCTTGTTCCGGGTGATCAGATCGCCGATGCCTTCCGCTGGACCGAACCCCGCCGCGAAATCCTTCGCCTGCCCGGCGACACCGGCAGTTCACGCGGTGGTCCCCCCGTCATGAACGATGAGGTCATCTGCTGGGTCAATGATGCCGGGGAACTCCTCTGGATCCCCACCGCCAACGGTCCTCAACCCGAAGCCGCCAACCAGTCTCTCAAGCGCCTCAAAATAGCACCCGAACTCGGTCAAGCCTGCCGTCGGCTCAGTCCCGCTGTCGTCGGAAATGTCGCACTCGTCGTGCTTCCCCAGGGCGAAGCCGTCGCCGTTGATCTTGAAGCACAGCGCGAACTCTGGCGCACGCCCGTGCAGGAACGCTGCCTGACCCCCGTCGGAATGGAAGAGGGCTTCGTCCTCGGAAACGTCTGCCTTTCGGTACGCTCCGGAAAACCCGTCTGGAAGACCGACGGTCCCCCCTTCGCCGTCGATCACGTCGGCGTGCTCGGAAAACGTATCGTCGTCACGGGACTCGTCGACGAAGGCAAGCCCGGAAAGCTCACCGAGACCGTCGCGTGCTTCCTCATGCACACCGGCAAGCAGGTCTGGCGACTGCGCCTGGCCGAAGTCGATGCCTGGCAGGACCTCCGCATTCCCGGGCCCGCCTTCGGGGCCGGCCGGGCCTTCATCGGCTCCTCCACCGGCGTCCTCCACGCCATTGACCTGGAAAGCGGCGACGTCGATTGGAAAGTCAAAACGGGCGTGTCCCTCTTTAAGCTCCCGTCCGCCTTCGGGGACCCCGCCGCACGGATCACTTCGAGGCCCGTCTTCAGCGACAGGATCGTCTACTTCGCCGGATACGACGGCGTCGTCCACGGCTGCGACGCCGGCAGACGGGGAAAGGAACTATTCCGCTTCGACCTAGGCATGCCCGTCACGGACGACCTGGTGATCTCGGGCAACAGTCTCCTCGTGCCCACCTGTGACGGTCTCGTCTTCTGGTTCGTCCCCGCCGCCACCGTCCCGGACATCCCCGAATAGCTCCCCGAACCGCACGAAGACGATCACTTCTTCAGCTTATCCAGCGCATCCTTCGCGGCCTTGGCCCATTCGCTTTCGGGCTGCTCCCGGATCACCCGCTCGTAATACTGCCGGGCCTCTTCGACGTGTCCGCCTGCGACGTACGCCGCCGCCATCTGCATCAGCCGTTTGCACTGCGTGTCGATCTCCTGCTTCTTGATCAGGTTGACCGTCTCGGCGTTCTCCCGCAGCGCCTTCAGCCGTGCCCAGGCGTCGTCCGTCGACTTCTGTCCGGGGAAATCCCGCAATGCCTGCTCATACAGGAGCGTCGCCTGGTAGTATTCCCCGTTCCACTCCAGCACCATCCCGCGGTCGACCAGGTCCTGCGCCTGCTTGGCCACCACCACCTCCGGAGGCTCCGCCGGAAGTCCCTCGGTGACCGGTCGGCCCCGCTGGGCCTGCTCGATCCCGCGTCGGATCTTCTTGACCTCCGCCCCCACCATCTTCGCCGGGAACCGCTCCGAAAGAGCATCGCACGCCAGCACGCAATCGCCCAGTTGTCCCTTCTTCAGCAGTTCCCGTGCCGACGCAAGCGCCTGCTCCGCACGCGTCTTCGTCTCCTCGATCAGCTTGCGCGCACGTTCCGCCGAATCCCCCTCCTTCAGAAGTTCCAGCACCCCTTCGGCACGCTCGACCGCCTTCGCGAAACGGTCCACCTTGAACAGCACCTCCGCCGCGGAAATCTCGTTGGCGCAGACCGCCTGCCGGAACGTCTCCAGCAGCTTCTCGGGTCCACCCGCCTCCTCCACCGGGTAATCCAGGCGTGCAAGCACCGTCCCATCCCACGCCAGCACCACCGCTTTGTGGTGTCCCTCCACCTCGAACTTTCGCATCACCTCCGCGTTGCCTTCCACGTCCAGCAGCACCAGCACCGTCTTCCGGCTCACCGGCGCCGCCTTCGCGTCGAGGAAGAACTTCTCGAAGTGTTCGCAATACCCGCACCAGCCGGCCGAAAAGACCAGCACCGCCGCTCTCCCGCTGAAGCGCGCCTGCGTCAGACCCACCGACGCATCCTGCACCCAGACGTCACCGCCCTCCTGGGCGGACGCGATGCCCGAAAACACCAGCAGCACCAGGAACGTCGCAATCCCCGCACGCATGACCCTGTCCTCCCTTTCGGAACACACCCGTGAGGTCGAACCGGTACGCTCCTTATTCATAGTCTAGTCTACGCAAGGGAGGAAGCTACCCATTTGCACGTCGGCTTCGGCGATACAGCCCCACCTGGATCAGCAGCCCCAGCCCCAGGATCGCCAGCATGAACATGTAAGGCGAGCGCGGCTGGCCGGTGCCGGACGCCAGGATTCCCGCCAGCATGGGCAGAACCATCCCGCCCCCGAGGACCGCTTCGTGCACCCCGCTCCGGTGCTGGTGCGAATGCTCGCTGTCCAGGCTGTAGAACAGGCTGGCGAAATACGTCTTGCTCGAACCCACCCCCGCCAGGGCGAAAGCCAGCAGAAAGAGCCAGTAATACGGACTGAAAATCAGGATGATCGCCGTCAGAGGAAGCAGCGCCTGGAACCAGAAGAAATGTCCCAGCTGGTACTCCCAGTTGTGCCGCCTCTGCCAGTATACGAACCCCAGCGTGCGCATCAGGCACATCGTCCCCAGCAGCACGCCCCACTGGAACTGCGAGTAATGCATGACCGTCTTGCCGAACTCCGGGAAGATCGACTGCATCGTCGAACGAAGCGCCATCGCCGCGCAGTTCGCCGTCAGCGCCATCGTCCAGAACACCGCCAGCGACGCCTGACCCCCGCGGCCCGGACTCTTCGGCACGCTCTCGTCCCGGACCTCCCGCACCGTTCCAGAACTCGCCAGCGTGTGCAGCCGGACCAGCACGATCACCACGATCGCGACCGCGATACCCGACGACACCAGGCACGGGGCTGCCTGCAGGCCCATGTTTCCCCATCGACCGGCATAATAGAACGCCAGACCGAAAAGTCCCCCGCCGACGAACGCCCCCACCGTGTCCGCCGTGCTCCACCACAGGTTGAACCACCCGAGCCGGTTCCGTAGTTCCGTCGGACCCACGCCGTGACTCAGGTGCGCTTCCAGCGCCGGCCAGAAGATCGCCTGGGCCAGACCGGCCAGCACCACCAGTCCCATCACGAACCAGATCGACGGCGCAAAAATCATCAGACCATATGCCACCGCCAGGAGCAGTGCCCCCGCCGCCATCACGTGATGACGACGGTACTTCTCGGCAAGTCGGCCCGCCAGCATCGACACCCCCGTGTACGTCGCCGCCGCCAACCCTGCAATCAGCCCCAGGTGCCACGCCTTCGCGTCAAACCACTCGATGACCAGGTAAGGCATTCCCACGACGAAAATGCCCACCGCGAAGCACATCATGAACGCACACAGGTTCCCGAAACCCACCACGCTCATCGCACGACATCCTCCGAAAAGTCGCTGATTGTACAAAGGCCCGCCGCCACTGCAAGAGCTGTGTTACCAAATCCTGTACCCCTGTGCTATAATGCCTGTCGGTCCCTCGAACCCTTTCCACGGGAGAACCCGACATGCGCGCCATGCTCCTGGATGCACCCGGACGACCCCTGCGCCTGGCCCGCGTCCCCGACCCCTCCCCGGGACCCGGTCAACTGCTCATCCGTGTCGGTGCCTGTGGCGTCTGTCGCACCGATCTCCACGTCGTTGACGGCGAACTCACCGAACCCAAGCTCCCCCTCATTCCAGGACACCAGATCGTCGGAACCGTCGCCGGGGTCGGTCCTCACGCAAACCGCTTCACCATCGGCGACCGCGTCGGGGTCCCCTGGCTCGGCGGAAGCTGTCGACACTGCCGCGACTGCCGCTCCGGACACGAAAACCTCTGTGACCACGCCCTCTACACCGGCTATCAGCTCGACGGTGGCTTCGCCGAACTCTGCCTGGCCGACGAACAGTTCACCTTTCCTATCCCCGAAGGCTACCCCGACCTCCAGGCCGCTCCGCTCCTCTGTGCCGGACTCATCGGCTACCGTTCCCTGCGATTGGCCGGTGACGCGGACGCCCTCGGGTTCTACGGCTTCGGCTCCGCCGCCCACATCCTCATCCAGGTGGCACGCCATCAACATCGAAAAGTCTACGCCTTCACCCGTCCCGGCGACGACGACTCCCAGCGCTTTGCACGTTCCCTCGGCGCGGCCTGGGCAGGCTCCTCCGACCAGATGCCCCCTGAACCCCTGGACGCCGCCATCATCTTCGCACCTGTCGGCGACCTCGTGCCCGTCGCCCTCAAGGCCGTCCGCGCGGGAGGCACCGTCGTCTGCGCCGGAATCCACATGTCCGACATCCCCTCCTTTCCTTATTCCATCCTTTGGGGCGAACGGGTCCTGCGTTCCGTCGCCAACCTCACCCGTCGCGACGGCAAGGAGTTCCTCGCCCTCGCCCCCAAGGTTCCCGTCAGGACCGAAGTCCACCCCTACCCCCTCGAAAACACCAACCAGGCCCTGGAAGACCTTCGCCACGGTCGGCTTACCGGTTCCGCGGTGGTGGTCATCAACCCCTGAAGTCTCGAAAACGCCCCGTCCGACCGTGTCCCCGCAGTTGACCCCGACCGCCTCATCCCCTATAATCATGTCGTCCCGGACCTTGTGGCCCGTCAGCCGGAGAACCCCCAAGGGAGCCTGTCATGTCGAAAAAAGTCCCCACAACGATCCTGTTGAGCACGCTGGTTCTGTTGTGCCGATCCGGGCTCACCCGGGCTCAGGAAGTCCCCCCCGCGCTTGCCATGGTGCAGGTGGATTTCATCACCAGCCCCATCGCCGATCCCGACCCGGTCGAACAGGCGTGGAAATACCTCGAAACGGCCACCCTCGATGGTCCTACCCCCGCCCTCCTCAACCTCAATGGCCTGCGCCTCGGTCGACTGGATGCACGCTTCCAGGAGGAATTCAACGCCGTCCTCAAAAAAACCGACATCGTCCGACGCTTCCCCCAGGCCGTGCAGATGATCCCCGGAAGACCCCAGGAGTTCAACATCGGTCCCGTCCTCACCGACAGGACCGTCTTCGTCTGGACAAGCCTCGACTCCCTTGTCGGTCGGCGTTGCCCGTCCATGCGTTACGGGTTCGCCATCCTGGTCCAGCCCGACGGCGACCAGCGGGCCCAGGTCAGCCTGACCCCCGTTTTGCGCTACGGGACCTCCCTCACCCGCCGCCTCGACCTCAGTGCCCTCAGTGTCAGCGCCTCCATGCGAAGCGGTCAGTCCCTTGTGCTCATGCCCACGCGGGGCACGCCCACCGGACTGGGAACCGCCTTCTTCTGGGGCGCCGAACGGAACAACAGCCTCCGCACCTTCGTCGTCATCACCCTCAGTTCCATCCACGAGACCGAACAGCCGTAGCACGCACCCGCCGGGAGGCAAAAGCCCCCCGGATGACACCCTCGTGCTTGCCCCCGACACCCCGGAACGCTCCGGTCCCTTTTGCCTTGACAGTCTCCGGCCTGCCTTCGACAATGAGGCGTGCAGACCCGAAAGCGGTGAACCATGAAATACGACGACTACATCGAACGCCATGCACCCAGACCGCCCGTGGTCTTCATCCGTCTCTATCTCGGAGCCTACTTCATTTATTGCGCCGTCCATTTCTTCACCAGCGGACTCGTCCACGCTCCCGTCTTCAAGTCCCGCCTTCAGCAGCTTCTTGATTATGGACAACTCCCCGTCCTCGGCGGCTACTTCACCCTCCTCGCGCGAATCCCCACCCAGACCCTCGCCTCCTTTGTGCTTGCCGTCTGCCTTATGGTCGGCATCTCCCTCCTGCTGGGTCTCTATGTCCGGCCCTTCGGCGTCCTCGGCCTGATTTTCCTCCTTCACGGCTACTTCCTGGGATACTTCGGACCCACCGAAGTCGATCTCTCCCTCTGGTCGCAGCACACCCTCGCCTTGCGTCTCCGCGAGATCCTCATCGTGACCCTCTTCGTCGTGGTCTGGACCGCCGCCGGTCGCACCTGGGGCGTGGACGGAATGGTTTGGCGTCGTCGGCTCAAACACCAATTCGTCTACCCCGAAAATCCCGAGTTCGATCCCCTGCACGCTGCCGACCAGGACCAAGCCCCTGACGATCCCGCCGACCTCCTGGACACAATGCCGTCGGCCGACCCCGTCAACCCCGACACCCCGGGAGACAAGTCGTGACCGTGCCGCCGAACGCCAAGGGCGCCGAACCGCTGCTTACCCCTAGGGACCTGCGTCTGCTCTACGTTGTCGCGGCGCTGTGCCTGCTCGCCATCGGTCTGGTGACGGCCCGGCGACTGGGTTATTGGCCGGGCGCCGGCGTGACGGTGGTCACCGTGCCCTCCACGCCCCACCCGCTGGACCTCAACCGCGCCGAGTGGTGGGAACTGACCGAACTCCCGGGCATTGGCGAAACCCGCGCCCGCGCCATCATCGCTGCCCGCACCGCCCGGGGCGGCTTCCGTTCTGTTCAGGAACTCACCGACGTCCCCGGAATCCCTCCCGCCGTCGCCAAGGACCTCCTCCAGCAAAACCTCGTCTTCGTGGACCCCGACCGGGAGGACGCCCATGAGTGAAAAACCCGGACCGCGCGGCGTCGTGCATCTGCGTGACGTCATCCTCGCCGTCACCCCCGCGGTCCTCCTCGGGCTCTTCCTCGCCTTCTGTCGTTTCATCCCCGAGGACGCCGCCTTCTATCGCTCCACCATGAGCGTCATCGTCGTCGCCTCCACGGTCGTTGCCTTCTACGCACTGGCTATGGTCGTCATGCTGGTCCATCGCGCCCGGCGCAACCGTGAACTTGCTGCCGACCTCGATGTCCTCCGCCGACGCAACCGTCTCCTCGATTCCCAGAACAAGTCCCTTCAGAGCCAGGTCGAACTCCTCACCGCCCTGCGCGAGGTCTCCCGACTCGCCTCCGACGACGTGCGCTTCGAACGTATCGCCACCAACATCCTCCGCATCATCGGCGACCTCGTCGATGCCTCCGAACTCACCCTCTTCGTCTTCCAGGGATCCGACCAGGCCCTCATTCCCCAGGCCCAGCGCGTCGGAACCCGGACGCTCTTCGGCAGCCGAATCGGTCCCAGTCGCGCCGACCAGACCCTCGCCGAGCAGGCCGTCTCGCACCACGCCGTCCTCCGGACCGTCGAACATGACCTCATGGACGTCATGGTCCCCCTCTTCTCCGATCAGGAACCCCTCGGCGTCCTCCACCTCACCGTCCCCATCGAAGGCGACGCACACGACCGCACCGAGCGGGCCGAACTCATCGAAAACATCCTCAACGACGTCGCCTCCCACGTCTCGCTTGCCGTCAAGACCACCGCTCTCCACACCCGCGCTGTCATGGACGGCCCCACCCGGCTCTACAACAAGGCCTTCCTCCTCGAAACCCTCCGCGACGAAATCGCCGCCTCCCGACGCACCGGCCAGCCCCTCGCGCTCATCATGCTCGACATCGACCACTTCAAGATGATCAATGACACCTTCGGCCACACCACGGGCGACCACGTCCTCGTCGAACTCGCCTCCCTCCTCAAGCGAAACCTCCGACGCGACGACACCGCCTACCGCTTCGGAGGCGAGGAGATGGTCGTTCTCCTCCCCGGCGCGCCGCTCGCTCCCGCGGCAGCACTCGCCGAACGTCTCCGCACACGCATCGAAACCCGAATGTTCC
>CAZVTD010000070.1:0-10945 GCA_964629945.1 uncultured Planctomycetota bacterium
CCGGTCCGGGGAGTAGGGACTGACTTAGTAGAACTCTTCGAGCATGGGGTTGGAAAGGGAGGCCGGGGCCTGGAAGGTGTTGATCTGGGCGCAGTCGGCAAAGAGGACGATCTCGGAGGGGTTGGGAATGGCTGACATGTTTTTTCCGGAGACGCCGTAGATGTTGTAGCCGTAACCGAAACTGGCATCGTCGAACTTCGGTTTGTAATCCGGATACCTGTAGCCGAAGGCGGGGCAGACCTCGATGGTGTGACGTGCCGCGAAGTAGGGATAGAGGTATCCCCGGGTGACGTCAAGCTCGCGCTGTCCTTCGGGCCGTCCCATGCTGGCGCTGGACTCGAAGCCGAAGTACCACAGCACCCCTCCCCCCGCGGGTCTGCTCATGTAGGGGAAGTAACGGTCCTCGTTGTTGTTGAGGTAGAGCTTGACGGCAACCGCGAGCTGCTTGAGGTTGGCGGCACACTTGGCACGCAGTGCGGCCGCCTTGACGCGTCCCATCGCGGGCAGAAGAAGTCCCGCGAGGATGCCGATGATCGCGACGACCACAAGCAGCTCGATCAACGTGAAACCCGCCCGGGGTCCATGTGACCTCGTCATCGGTGGACCTTACCTCCGGCGTCGAGTGAAGAGCAGCAGAGTCCCGGTCCCCAGCAGCATCAGGGTCACCGGCTCCGGAACCGTGTCCTGGACCTCAAAACGGAACTGGTCGAAATCGACCGTGGCATACAGAGAGGGAGAAGCGACCGCCCAGTAGTCGTAGTAGCTGCTGATGACCAGCGAATCGAGCAGGAAGGGATGATCCTTGTCGAAGTTGTTGGAGGCGTATGCCCCGGAGCTGTATTCGGCCCCGGAGAGGTCGATGTCGATGACGCCGGTGTCGCTCAGCAGGAGCTGGGTGAGGGAGCCGTCACTCTCCACGCGACTGATCTTCAGGGTCAACACCTGCGTGGCGGCGGCATAGGCGATATCAATGTCCAGCGGGGTGTCCAGGGGCAGGGCCTTGATCTGCCCGGAACCGTTGTAGCCGAGATCACCCTCATCGAACCCCGGAGAAGCGAAATTGCTGAAGGCGGTGATGTCGGTTCCGGACAGTTTCTCCCCGAAGGCATCCACCTGGAGCGTCGGGCCTCCCCAGAAGGCGACGTTGGGGTAATAACAGAACTCGACGTCGTGATAGACGTCGGCGCCCTCGGTGTAACTTCCGGCACGGTTGGCGCCCGTCAGGGTGCTGTTTGCCAGGGCGAACGTGATCTGGAAGTAATCCGTTTCCGGAGCGGAAAACCCCGTGCTGCGAATGGTCATGCGTGTGCCGAAGGAGAAATCGCGGTCCATCCCCACGGTCTGAGGGAGCATCCGCTCCAGGCGCACCGCGGGTTTGCTGGAGCCGTAGACCACCACCAGCGACCCTTCAGGATCCCCGGCATATTTGCTGGAGGTCGCTGCATCCCAGGTGAACTGATTATAGGTGTCCGCGGCCAGTCCGGGCGCCGAGGAGATGCTGAAGTTTCCTCCTGAAGAGGAGAACGGATTGCTGCCCAACTGCTCCGTGAACGACACGCTGTCCGCCAGGACCGTCGCGGCAAGGAACCCCTGAAGACACACAACCAGCCCAACCACCCGAATCACCCGACCTGCGTTCATCTCCATCTCCTTTGACGTCGCCGTCAGCGCAGCGACCTGTGGAACTTCCGGTGCCGTGGGCATCAGGGTCCCGTGAACACGTCACGGTCGTCCGGAAAAGAAAAAGCCCCTGCTCTCCGCATAAGGAAGAACAGGGGCTTTAAAAGTCCCGGATCTCAGGCCCTCTCACGCGGAGAACCGTTGCTCAACCCCTACAGGTCGGTCTTCTGACTTCCGGATCATCCCTGAGCCGCACCTTCCCGCCCAAAGGGGGCAGTGGTCCCCGCGGCTTCGGTACCCGGTTACAGCGGCGCGACCGTGACGGATTTTCACCGTCTTCCCGTGCTCACAGTGAGCGCCCTGTAGAGGGTAAAACCCAATTTGTACGGAATTTGAACACCAAACCGACAAAGTGCAAGCGAAAAGTCATCGTATGAAGCTTCGGCGAAGCACGACGGCACTCACCCGATCTTCGGGTTCTTGCCGCCCATGCCGTGCGGACTGACCTTGACTTCACCCAGGTAGCGGATTTCGACCCGTGCGTACTCCGCCCAAGGCGTGCCCGGGTGATGGTCCACGACCTGCTGGAATTTCTCCAGGACCTCGTTCAACTGCTTCTCCCGCTCGGAACCGGCCGGGGGACGCGTGCTTGACCGTGTCACCGACCATCCGTTTTCACCCGCCGGCGGAATGTCCCGGTTTTCACGGATCTTCTGGATGGCGATGAGGTATCCTTCGGCAAGGAAGCGTCGCTTGTAGAGTTGTGCCAGGAGGAACTCGCGGTCGGCACGCCACCGTCCCGAGTTTTCAGGTATGGAAACGTTCGACATCGCTTCAAGCCTGGGGATCCAGGCATTGCAGAACTCAACCACCGCCTTGCAGCCCTTCTCTCCCTGGGCCGTCATCTCGGCCAGTCGGCTGGGGAGGATGCTCCAGACGGGAATCGGGTATTTGGAGTCGAGTTCCGACCATTCCATCACGCACTGACGGATGGCGGCGCGCAGCGGACTCTTTCGGTCCCGGGCGACGATCTCCTGACGGGAGACCACCTCCGGCTGATAGTCGGCCAGCATCTTCTCGTAATCATAGGTGGAGGTCATCGTGTTGAGGAGGAACATCATCCCCCCGGTTTCGCGGGTCAGACGTGCGTATGAATAGGGTCCGAAGCCGCCATAGACGAAGGCCCAGTGTGTGAACAGACCGCCGCCGGGGGGCAGCATCTCGTACAGGCCCGTGTCCCGTCCGCGGTTGACCGTGACCACTTCGCCTTTTTCCCCGAGCCGTTCGGACGTGCCGGCCTTATAAAAGCCACCGAGCCTGCCGAAGACCAGGATGGAGGTGTCCGTGGCCTTGCAGTGGGCCACAGTCTGCTCCAGCAGCGAATCCGGTCCCGTCTTCCCGTCGTCGTCATCTCCCCCCTCGTCGGTCACCAGGATGATGACGATGCGACGTCTGTATTCCTTGGCGTAGCCGGAAAACGCATCGATGACGGTGTTGATGGCCTTGAGGAAGTTCTCCTCGCCGGTCTCATCGACTTTAACCCGGTCGATCGCCTTGCGAACCTCCTCCACGTCCTCGGTGGGCTTCTCGATGAGGAAGTGGGTATCCTTGCCATAGCTGGCCACGGCAGTCACGATTTTCATGGAAGAACCACGCAGACCTGCCGCCAGTTCGAGTTTCTTGTAGACGTCGTCCACGCGGTCTCGAATCTCCTGCTGGTCATCCTTCATGCTGACGGACTCGTCGAACAGCCACACGGTGAGGATGCGTCCCTTTTCCCAGCCACCCCATCCACCCAGGTCACCCGCGGCGGACCCGGCCCCGCCGGAGAACCGCAACCCGCTTCCCCCGATTTCCCCGATCATCATGGGGTTGTCCCCCGGTGCGGCGAGGATCGTCGGTCCCTGAACCACGTCCTGTTTCTTGAAGAGATTGTCCAGATTGGGAAGGTCGGGCTGACTGATATCCGGGGTGTCCTGCTGACGCTCGGTCTTGTTGATGTCCTGTCGAGTTTCCTTCGGCTTCGGAGCCACCATGACGGGCGGCTGCGGAACGAACTTCTCCTCCATCTTCGGTGTGATCACCACCTCTTCCTTCGGAAGCTTCACTTCCCAGGTGATGTACATCGCAAGGATCACGAAACCCACGTGGAGGATAACCGAGATCAGGATCCACGGCCCGGCCTGCAGGGCGTCCCTCAGAGGGCTCGAATGGTATGAATCCATCATCTGCATGATCTCGCTGCTCTGCGGAGGAGTCACTTCAGGTTTCTGTTCTGCGTCGCTCATGACCGTCATCCTCGAGTCAGCCCCGGCTGGTCGTGACCGCCCGGCTGATCTGGCTGAGACATAGTCTTCGGATACCCGTCCGTTGCTATTCTATTATATCCGGAGCTTCCCGATCGTCAAATCACACAACCCACGAAACGGAAGGGAGTTACACCTCCGGTCCCCTCATTTTCTGCTTATTCGATGCGGCTTTCCGGCATCAGAAACGAGATGTTGTCGATTTTCAGCTTTCCGCACACGTTCAGCGCGGATACGACATACTTGTAGCGCAGCCCGACCCCGGCATCGATGATCACCATCGGCATCGTCTTGTTGGAGTCCGTAAACGTTTTTTTCACCATGGCCAGGTGTTCGGCCAGTGCGTCATACAACTCCACGATGGTCGAGCCCTGTATTTCCACCGTGTTGACCTTCAGCGCCAACTGATTTCCCACGTCTCTCAGAACGATGGTGACGTTATTGTCCTCCGGGGGTTCGCCCGAGGGAGGGGCCGCTTCGGGGATATTGGCCTGAAGGAAGCCCTCCAGGGTCCTGAAGTGAATACTGGTTATGAAAAAGACCAGAAGCAGGAACACCACGTCGATCAGTGGCGTGATCTGCATCTCGACTTCTTCGGGTTCACCTGCCGCTTCTTTGGCGCTTCTGCGGGCCATGCTACGCCTCCGCTAATGTCGGTCCTTAGTGCCCTCTGCCTTCAGCTTCCTTCTTCTCCTCTTTCAACTGCTCCGTCAGCGGCTTTTCGAGGGCCTGGAGATACACCTTTTTGAAGCCGGCATCCTGACACAGCTTCATCCCGGCCAGGATGTTAAACCAGGCGGTATCCTTGTCCCCTCGGATGATGATGCCCCGCTCCACTTTTCCCCCGGACTCGCTGCGTGACAACTCCGCCTCCTTCTTGAGACGTTCTCCCAACTGCTCCGGGGTGACGGGAGTTCCACTGACGATGTACTGTGTCGGGAAAAGCCTGCTTCCGTCGGCTTTCGTCCTGGTCGTGTCCACCACGTTGAAGGTGAACATATCCTTTTCGATCGCTTCGGGCGGCTTGGCGGCATCGGCCGCGGGCAGCGTCAACCGTGCTTCAGTCTGACTTTCCGCGAAGGCCAGCGACACCATGAAGAAGATGATGAGCTGGAAGACGATGTCGATCATCGGGGTCAGGTCGAAACCGCCCTCCTTGCCGCCCTCCCCCAGTCGTTTCCGCTTGTTTTGTTCTGCCATGGTCATACCTTGCACAATTCACGAACCGGGTCAATGCTCACGCGCTCGGGTTTTCCTGCTGCGGGGGCTGGGGCACCTGCGACGGTGCCGTCCTGGGTGCCACGCCACGCAACGGAGTCATGATGCCCTGGAAGCGTCCCATCAGCTCGGCCGTCACCATGTCCACCTCTGTGAGCATCATGGCCAGACGGTTCTTGAGGAGGGCGTAGGCGAAGACGGCCGGAATGGCCACGATCAGACCTTCAACGGTGGTCATGAGTGCGAGCTGGATGTTGCCTGCCATCGCGGACGGGTTCGGCTGTCCCCCGGACAGTGACAGGTCACGGAACGCCCCCACCATACCGACCACGGTACCCAGCAGTCCCATCATGGGTGCTACGGCCCCGATGATGGAGAGATAGCTCACGTTGTGCTGGAATTTCATCGCGCCCTCGGCCCCGACCTCGCCCATATATTCCATGGCCTGATCGTATCCGCGGGGCATGCGCGAAATTCCCGCCGCCATCATCTTTCCCGTCAGGGACGGATCATTCTGGCAGAGTTCGAGTGCGGCTTTGGCCTGTTTGTTTCGCAGGAGCTCGTCCACCTCGACCACCAGATTCTCCGGGATCAGATTCGACCGACGGAGGTTCATGATGTTGATGAAGATGAGGGCCAGCATCGCCGCCGAGAACGCGATGATGACGTACCCGATCATCCCGGACTGTTTGATGAGCCACAGCAGGGTCTGTTTTTCGGTTCCCGCGGCAGGTGCGGGAGCGGCTTCCTGTGCCCAAATGACACCCGTGCTCAGGACCAGGACCCCCATCGTCACGAACAGCGCCGTCCAATGCGCTACACGTCTCATCAGTACTCTCCTCGAAATCTAAGACTTCTTTTCGGGTAACTCACCTGATTTTTTCAAGCCACGGTGATCCGGGGAACTTGCTTCGCAGTTGTGCCCACTTCTCCTGCGCCCGGTTATCTTCCTTCAAACTCTGGAAGCACTTCCCCTCGTAGAACAGGGCCTTGGCCAGGAGATCCGGGTCCTGGGAGTAAAGCACTTCCACGTGGAGAAATGCATACAACGCTTCTTTGTAGGTTGAGCGAGCTTCCTTCGGGTCCTTCTGGGACTCGGCCAGATCATAATAGCAGTCCCCCAGCGTGGCATATCCTTCGGTCAGGAGGGGAACCGACTTCGTTTTCTTCAGGGCTTCCTCCAGGAAGGCAATCCCCTGGGCGTGTTGTTTGAGTGCGAGCATCGCCTTGGCCTTGCCCACCACGGCCTCGCGGTAAACGTCCGCCGACTGCTCCTCGCCCTTCTGGACCACAACATCATACAGCTTGATTGCGTCGGGGAGACGTCCTTCCTTCGCCTGGATGTTCGCCAGTCCCAGTTGTCCCCCCTGGCGGTATTCGGTTTTGACCGCCGATCGGGAGAGTGTGTCGAACTCTTTGGCGGCGTCGGCCGTCTTGTCCTGTACCAACAACAACCGTCCCAGTCCATACAGGAGGACGTCACGGAACGGCCCTTCCGGACTGGCCGCCAGTGCGTCGCGGTGCGCCTTCACCGCCGCGTCCAGCACCGCCGGCTTGCTCTGGGCCTGCAACCGAAGACACTCGGCCATGTAGTATCCGACGTAGTCCTTCAGCCAGGGTCTCACACCGGTCGAGGTGGCGGCCGTTTTGAACTCCTCCAGGGCTTTCTCGTACTGTGTGCCCAGACGGAACGACGCCATCGCCTGTCGGTATGCCGCCGGTGCGTCGCCGTATTCCACGCGCAGCACGTCGTTCTGCGAAATCGTCCGGTCGGCGGTGCCGTCCCCGTCGGTATCCACCTGGATCTCGCGATAGTTCTCCGTGAGAACCGTCACGTTGCCGAGGATCTGCTTGTTCGTCAGGGTCACGGTATCCCGGCGAGTCGTCTGTCCATACGCCGTGGCGCCTGCCACCAGCACCAGGCTCAATCCCGCCACGAGTGTCAACCACCCTGTCGTCCTGCCCTTGCCCTGGGGTGTCGCTGTTCGATACACGTCTCAGCCTCCCGTCATTTCTTTGAGCAGCCTTTCGGCCTCGTCATTCACTTTTTTATCCGGACCGAACCCGCCGTAGAGCACTTTGGTCTGCTGGAGCAGTTCGACGCCGTCCCGGAACTGCTTCAGTTTCTTCAGGCACCGAGCCATGTGCAGTCTGGCCTCGAAGAAGAGGGTGTCCGGCTCCGCCGTCAACAGGTCCGCCTGGATTTTCCGCCAGTTCTTCAGCGCTTCCCCGGGATCTCCGGCTTCCTCCTGTGACCACGCCAGACGTGTGAAGTACACCATGTTCCCGGGGTCCTTCGCATAGAACGCATGGTAATAGGGAAGCGCCTTGGCATACTCCCTGGCCTGGAAGTAAACCGCGGCCAGGCTCTCCCTCACCTCTTCGTAGCGTTTCCTCGCGTCCGCATCGGTCTTCCCCTGGAGCCGGGTCTCCAGCTTGCTGAAGAAGCTCGATGCCTCGGCGTACTGCTCCTGAGCCCAGAAGCCCTGTCCGAGCTGCCAGAGCTGTTCATCGCTGGCGGTGTCGATGTTCACCACCATGCGCTTCTGCCATTCGGTGGACTTGGCCTTGTTTCCGGCGTTCTGGACGGCCCCCACCAGTTCCTGGCTGGCCAGCTGGAACTCCGGGTTCCCCATGTCTTTGTCCGCCAGGTCGACCCCGACCGGCGCCGCCTCCTGCGGACGCTTCATCAGGCACAATGCGGTCACCCGATATAACAACTGCTTCGCGGGTTCGTATTCGGGATATTTCGCCTTCAGGTCCTCCAGCACGGGGATGGCCTTCGTCGCACAGTCCGGCTGAGGCAGGACCCGGTCGGCGAGGATTTCCGCCAGTTGCATCAGTCCCTGGGCGGGCCACTTGGCATCCGTCTTCGCGTCGGCCGATGTCGCCGTCGTGCAGCGGGTCAGCACCTCCTGGGCCTTGTTCAGCACGTCCTGGGCTTCGGGAGCATCCTTCTTCCCGCTTTCGGCCAGTTTCAGGTAGGCCTTCCAGTAGAGCTGACCGCTCTTGAACATCGCTTCAGCGTAGCGTGGGTTGTCCGCATCGGCTCTGCCCCAGGTGACCGCTGCTCGGGCATATTCCCCCTTCACCCCCAGGACTTCAGCCAGCCGCGTCGTGGCTTCGAAGAACCTCGGATCCTTCGGGAACGAGGAGGTGAAATCCTCCAGCGCCGAGAGGTAGTGGTCCAGGTCGAAGCCGTCCTTGCCCTGTTGATACAGCGCCGCGAACAACTGGGAATTGTAATAGCCAAGGTCGGCCGCCTGCTCGCTGACGTCCGGATATTCCCGGATCAGCTTCTGCCACGCAAGCGTCGCCTCGTAGTAACTCTTCTGCTTGTAGTAAACAGCACCTATGTTCAGCCACGCCTCACCGGCGTACTTCCGGTCCTGTGCCGAAGTCGCTTTCGCCGCCACCTGCTGGTAGGCCTCGATGGTCTGGTCGTATTTTTTCTCTTCCAGGAGCTTCCGGGCCCGGTTGATCAACACGAACACGCTCTCGGTCACCTTCGTGGCGACTTCGGATCCCGCCTTGCTCAACCAGGACTGCATGAACGCATCGGCCTCGGCTCGAAGCGCCGGATACTGCGGTCCCACCATCTGAAGCGAGTTCACCGCTTCATCGAAGTAGCTCTGCCAGGTCTCGTCCTTCTTGGTCTTGAGATCAAAAGCCTGCTGGGCCTGGGCCTGTGCACGCAGCAGCAGCAACCGCTGGCCGTCCAGATCGTTGATCCGCTCGCCCGCCTCACGCAGATAGCTGTCGGCGGCACCGATGGCAACCTCGTAGTCCTTGCCCGAAAAGGCCAGCTTCGCCTTCTGGTGCAGGGCTTCCAGTCGAATCGCCGCGGTCTCGGGCTTGCGCTCGCACTTCAACGCCGCCTCGAATGATTCCATCGCCTTGGCGATCCGTGCCTCACCCTTCTTGCTGTCCTTCTCCAATGGTGCCAGTTCCCCGTGGCACATGCCCTCCCGAACGTAAGCCAGGAAGGTGTAGTTCGTCGTCGGTCGCTCCGTCGCCACCACGTCGTAAGCCTTCAGGGCCTCTTCCAACTGCGCGGCACGTTTGGCGGCATTGCCCTGGTAGAGCGATGCGTAGAGGTACTGCATGTCCCCGGTCTGGAAGAGCGCCTTCACCCGCATCATCACCACGGCCATCAGCTCATCCCGGACTTCCTTGGTAATGGGGCGCTTCTTCTGCACCTCATCCAGACGCTGATCCAGGAGGGTGTTCACCTTCCCGGTCTGCTCGATCGCCTGCTTGAACAGTCCCTCGGCCTCCGTCAGCAGCTTCGCCTTCTTCTCGGCATTCGTCTCCTGACGGTACGAATCCGCCGCCGCGTTGGCACGCTCCGACAGGATGCGTGCCTGGTCCAGCGTCACGTCCAGGATGCGTGGATGGTCCGGATTGGCTTCCGCGAACTTCGTGAACGACTCGCTCGCCTTCACCAGCAGGGCGTTCCGCTCCACCGGGTCCGCCGTGATGCGGGACAGGTTGACGTAGATCTGTCCCCTGACCAGCGGCAGCAAAACCCGGTCCCCCTTCGGCAGATCGGGGCTCTTGTCCATCCGATCGAGCCATTCCAGGGCCAGATCATAATATCCCCGGTCGACCAGTCCGCTGACGAAGTCCATATCGCTGGCGGCCCACAGACTGCCCCCCAGCACCCCCAAAAGGACCAGTCCGGCCGACAGTGCCATCATTCGCAGTTTCGTCACGACTCGCATGTCTCCCTGCCCTCTTGCACCGACGACCACTCCCCCTCACCGTCGGCTGTCGTCATTGACTACCACAAACCTTCGTATTCTATTGCCCTTGACGGATTTGAGTCAAGCGATTTTCCCGAAAACAAGCCCTTCGGCGACACCGGATTGTCCGCTTTGCGAAGCCCGGACGACTTTCCGAAAAACAGTGGCACCGTCTGACCATCTTTCCTACAATACGGACGGTCGTGAACGTCTTTTTCGGGATGACCGATGAAAAATCTTAAAGATCGCGTGCGCGAGAACGCCGGAGCATCGTTCTGCGCCCCTGAAAGCAGCACTCATCTCTGGTTCCTTGCCGGTATCGTTCTGCTCATCCTCCTGGGCGGGTTTATCTGGCTCATGATGCACCTGTACAAGGAAGCCCATCCGCCGCTTCTTCCCGTCAGCCAGAAGCCTCCCGACACGCCCGGTCCCGCCTCACCGTCCCAGATGCCCATGCAGCTCAAGAGCTCCGGCGAAGACGGAACCCTTGAACTGATCACCCCTTCCGACCCGACCGAGTCCGCTCCCAAGACCGAGGAACCGTCCTCGCCCGAGACCGAAATCGAGGTCCCCTCCTATCTCAAGGACCTTAAGCCGGAAGACCTGGCTGCTGTCGAGGATCACACTCCCATTAAGCGTGAGGCCATCCGGGCTTATTATTACCTGGCCTGGCAGGCTTATCTGCTCAAGGACGGTCCGGCGGCGAGCACCGAGCCCCAGATGCTGACCCGGACGCAACTCTATGAGAATCCGGCCAGCCTGCGGGGCAAACTCGTCACGATCCGCGGAGACCTGGGGTCCGTTACCGTGGTCAACCTCGACCCCAATCCCACCGGAAGGCTGCGCATCTACCAGGTCGGGCTCATTTCGGACAGCGGGCCACTGTACGTGCTGGTCTGGGATGACCCCAACCGGCAGGGGCTGCGTCTCTACGACACCGTGACGTTCACCGGGTATTTCTACAATATCTGGGAATTCATGAAGGACACGGACAAGACGGCACCCCTCCTGATGGCGTATTCGCTGAGCAAGGGCCCCGCCCCGCCCCGATATCTG
>CAZVTD010000071.1:0-10896 GCA_964629945.1 uncultured Planctomycetota bacterium
ACCTCATGCGCCCGGACCCCGCGTCCCAGCAGACAGGCCACCCGACGCGTCACCACCCGTGTCTTGCCGCTTCCAGCTCCCGCCAACACCAGCAGCGGCCCGTCCCCGTGGCTCACCGCCTCCCGCTGCGGTCCGTTCAGTCCCTCCAACAGTCTCGACTCTTCCACCATCCCCTCCCAAAGCTGACGATTCAAGCGATCAAATCCGAAGCAGTTTCCTCTTCTGCTGAGGCGGCTTCCCTCTTATACTCTGCTCTTGTGAGTTCCATTTTAACCGGCGAGGCCCGTAATGATCATCGGTATCGGCGTGGATATCGTCGAAAACGCTCGGATTGCCGAAATGCTCGAAGAGCATCCCTCGACCTTCGAGCAGAAGATCTTTACCCAGCGTGAAATCGACTACGCCGCTCAACGTCGACGACGCGTCGAGCATTTCGCCGCCCGATTTGCCGCGAAGGAGGCCGTCGCGAAAGCCCTCGGCCAGGGCATGACCAACGGGGTATCCTGGAAGGATATCGAGGTCATCCACGACCCCGCCGGAAAGCCGCACATCAGCCTCACCGGACACGCCCTCAGGCTCGCGGAAAAGATGGGGGTCCGCTCCATCCACCTTTCCCTCTCCCATTCCGACATCCACTCCATCGCCTTCGTCGTTGCCGAGAGCGCCTAATCCACAAACCGAACCTGTCCGAACGTGCTGGGGTTGTGAATCGTTCCCCCCGTGGGCGACCATGCCGACTGCTCCCCGTCCACCAGCATCGGACTGGATGGGTTGCTCCGCACGAAGTTCATCCGCCACGTCGTCCCCGTCCCGGGCGTCTTCACCTGGGCCAGGTCCGCCTTCGTCATGTCGATCTTTCCGGGCGCCGACTTGAAAGGCCTCACGTCCGCCAAGGCGCTCCACGGGATCGCCAGTTCCACCGTGTATCCCTTGTCCGTGTCGTCGAACCCGTTCAGTGTCCCGTCCACCTTCACTGCGCTCTTGATTTCTTCCGCGTCATATGCCGACTCGGGCGTTCCCGACTCGAAGCGCTCCCACGTCGGCTCCGCCATCCAATCCGCACCTCGCCGGAAATCCCCCCATGCGGCATCATACACCACGTTCCCCGGACTGATTCCGATCTCCACGTATCCCTGGCCGTCCCCGTCGGCGTCCACCAGCATCTCCACACAGTCTTCCTTCCAGATCGTCTCATCATGCTTCGTCGAACCGCTGACCACGTGTGGATCGTTGCACTCCATCGCCACGTACAGATACTTGTCGTCCCACGTCATGCGCACCGTCGTGCCATACCACGCCGGCGTTCCGTGGCCCACGTCGCGCATCCGAATCACCTGCGCCAGCGTCCAGTCCCCTTCGTCCAGTTCCCCGTCAAGACGGATCGGCCCCCGCGATCGGCGCGCCTGATACTCTCCGGGCAGCAGCTCACGAAACGCCTTGTTCCGCTCCGCCAGACTCATCCCCCGCAGTTCCGCCAGTCTCTCGTCGTTCAACGGCCACGTCCATGTCTTGTCGGCATTCACGGGCGTGGTCGCAGTCTCTTCCGTCGGTGCCTGCGTTGGGGTCGTCTCACGCTGTCCCGGCCCCTTGCATCCCGGAACGCACACCCCCATCATCACGATCACCCATGCCGCACACTTCAGCACCCTTGCCATCGTATTTCCTCCCCAGCCTGCAGTCATTCGTCCCGTGCTTCCGGCCTCTATGACTTGGCCACCATCTCGATGTTCATGTTCGGACAACGACGGAAGCACATCCCGCACGCATGACATTTCTCCGGGTCGATTTCATATCGCCCGTCCTTTTCCTGGATCGCCAGAGACATGCATACCCGATAGCACACCCCGCACGCCACCCCGCACCCGCAGTTCAAACACCGTCCCGCTTCGGCACGCGCCTCCTCCTCCGTCATCGTATTCGTGTACGGCTCGAAGTCGCCCTTTCGCTCCTCTGCCCTTCTCATCGACAAGGGCACACGCTTCTGTCTCGGCTGGTTTCCCGCGCGTTCCAGAACCACGTCGGTTTTCACCGCCACGGGCTCCGGCTCATAGTCCAGAACCGCCTCATCACCCGCCAGATCCCTGTCGATCGTCACCGCGGCTCGCTTCCCCGCCGCGACGGCACTGATCAGATTGTTCGCTCCGGTGACGGCATCTCCTCCCGCATACACTCCGTTCCCGCATGCGCAGGTCTCCCGCTCGCACACGATCGTCCCCTGCTGCGTCAGGCTCACCCCGCCGGTTCCCTTCTCCAACGCCACTTCCTGCCCCAACGCCGCGATCACCACGTCCGCTCTCAGCGTGAACTCCGTCTCGCTCACCGCTTCGGGCCGCCTTCGGCCGCTCGCGTCCACCCCGCCCAGAACGTGGTTGATCATTTCCAGGCCGACCACCTTGCCGTCCTGTGCCAGGATATTCCGCGGACTCACAAGATACATGATCCGCACACCTTCCTCTTCCGCCTCTTCCACTTCCTCGCTCGCCGCGGGCATCTCCTGCCGCGTCCTTCGATACAGGACGAACACCTCGCGTGCCCCCAGGCGTACCGCCGTTCTTGCCGCGTCCACTGCCGTGAATCCCCCGCCCACTATTGCGACCCGCTTTCCTTCCACCGGGTTCTCGCCTTCAGACGTCTTGCGCAGGAACTCCAGCGCGTTCATGCATCCGCGGACCCCTTCCGGCTCGATGCCCAGCATCGTCCCCTTCTGAGCTCCGATTCCCAGGAAGATGGCCCGATACCCGTCCGACTTCAGTCCCTCGATCGTGATTTCACGCCCCAGGCTCATCCCCGTCCTGATCTCCACGCCCAGCGCCCGAACCTGGCCGATCCCCTCGTCCAGCACCTTCTTCGGCAGTCGGAACTTCGGCACCGCCCAGCGCAGCATCCCTCCCGCTTCCTTGTCCTGTTCGAACACCGTCACCTTGTACCCTGCTTTTGCCAGGTCGTACGCGCACGACAATCCCGCAGGCCCCGCACCGATGACCGCCACCTTCTCCTTCCGCTTCGCCTTCGTCTTCAACGCAGGCTTCCATCCCTCCGCCGAGGCCTTCTCCAGCACGAAACGCTTGATCTCGCGGATGCGGATCGGCTCTTCCAGCTTCCCCCGCACGCACTCCGTCTCGCACGCGTGACTGCACACGTAGCCGCAGACGTTCTGCAGCGGGTTCTTCGACACGATCTCTTCGTATGCCCGTCGGTATTCCCCGCGTGCCACGAACTGCACGTACGCATGCGCCGGAACGTGCGCCGGACACGCGACCACGCAGGGCGCCGCCAGGTGCTCCTCCTTCTTCTGTGCGTGCCCTTCGTAAATCGTCAACTTGTCATTCGCGGTCACGCTCTTCACAATCACGTCCCGGAACTCCCGCGGACGTCGATACCCGTGACGCGTCATGTATGCTTCGAGGTCCTTCATCAAGGGCGGCAGCAGCTCGAATCCCTCCAGCAGGATCCCCGCGCAGAACCCCACAAGGTCCGCCCCGCACATCATCATCTCCACCACGTCGCTCATCGTCAGCATCCCGCCCGTGCCCAGCACCACCGCCTCCGGACCCGCCGCCTTGCGGATCTCGAAGACGTCGCGCAGCGCCAGCGGCTTGATCCACGGACCGGACATGCACGACATGCTCGGCTCTTTCTGCAGGTGATATGCCGACTTCGTCGGGTTCTCCACGTCCACCGGCGGAATGGCCAACCGGTTCGACACCGACGTCACCCCCACCGCACCCGCGTCCAGCGCCGCCTTCGCCACCTGGCCGATCCGTCCCCCTTCAGGCGTCAGTTTCACCACCACCGGAATCCCCACGCCTTTCACCACCGCCTCGGTGACCATCGCCGTCAGATCGGCGTCCTCCCCCATGCTGGCGCCCGTGCGGTGCCCGCCGCCGTCCGCCCGACCGCTCACCGACACGTTGAACGACATGTTCGGACAGCACATGTTCAGTTCGATCAGGTCCGCCCCAGCCTCTTCGAAGCGCTTGGCCATGTTCACCCAGCCTTCGACGCCCTTGTCCCCGCTGTAGCTCATGTTCGCAAGCAGGACCAGTTCCTTCACCTGCCGGCGACCTTCGCGCATCAGGGCGAGCCCTTCCTCCACGTTCAGACGCGTCTCCGCACTGAACGACAGGAACCGCCCCGGACTGAAATACCCATACCTCGGCGGCAGACTGATATAAGGCGACGGGTCGAACGTCAGCTTGATCGAGGCCGCCGCCCAGCCCAGGGCTTCCGCCTTCAGCAGTTGCTCCACGTGCTTCGTCGTCGGTCCCGAACTCACGAAGAACGGGTTCCTGAATCGAACCCCACCCACCGATACGCTCAGGTCTATCCCGGTCTGCTTCTTCGCCAACACACACCTCCAAAGCGGGCCGTTCCGGCCCAACCCGTTTCGTATTCCTGGCCTACCTGCTCATCTTGACCACGCGCCCTTCGCGGGCCGACTCGTAGATCGCCATCGTGATTTCCAGCGCGCGCAGTCCGTCCTCGCCGCGAACACCGAACATCGGCTCGCGGTCCTTGCGCACGCAGTCCACGAAATAGGCGATCTCGTCCCAATAACCCAGGTTCCGGTCCTCGTCCACCGCGGGCATCGACCACCCCGTCGTAATCTCCGCCTTCTCGATGGAATACCCATAACCCGGGAGACTGAACATCGTGATCGGCGAGCCCTTCGACAGGTCGATCTTCATTGTCCCTTCGGTCCCGTAGATCTCAATCACGTCATCCAGACCGCCTGCCGTCGTGTAGTTCGCCTCGATCAAGGCCTGCTCGCCCCCCTCGAACGTCAGGACGGCGATGCTCCAGTCCTCCCCCTCGAAATGGGCGTGCTTCAGGTTCTTCTCGCCCCCGCCCGTCACGCGTCCCATCACTTCCACAACCTCTTTCCCCAGGAAATAGCGGACCCAGGCGATCGGGTGGATGCCCAGGTGGATCATCGCCCCGCCGCCACAGAAGTTCGCCTTCTGCGCGTACAGCGAGTGCGAACCCGGATGCGTCTCCTTCGCCTTGACGTAAAGCACCTTCCCGATGGCCCCTTCGTCGACGATCTGCTTGGCCCGAACCAACGCCGGCGCGAACAGCCAATCCTCCGCGTACATCAGCTTGACGCCGGCCTTCTGACAGGCTTCCAGCATCGCCTTCGCATCGCAAACCCTCGTGGCCATCGGCTTCTCGCAGATCATGTCCTTCCCGGCTTTCGCCACCGCCAGCACCATCTCCTTGTGCAGGAAATTGGGCACGCACACCGAGACCATGTCGATGTCGTCGCGGGCCAGCATCTCACGGTAATCCTCGTACGTCGATTCGATCTTGTTGTCGCGACTGAAGTTCTCGAGGTTGTCCGCCGCCGCCACCGCAACCACCTCAACATGGGGAAGCTGATGATACGCATGTGCATGCAGACCCGCCGCGAACCGCGAACCGATGATCCCTACCCTCACCTTGTCCATCTCGACTCCTTGGAATATTCCACCGCATGGGGTTACTTGGACAGGAACTTTTCCAGTTCCTCACTGGTGTTGCAGAACACAATCACCCGGGCGCCCAGTCCGAGAGCCCCCTCCGCCAGGATGACGTATTTCGCCGTCTTTTCAGCATTGATTTCGGGCGTTCCATCGACTTTTACCCCCGCCTTTTTCAGTATTTCGAGGGCTTTGTCAAGATCGGTTACCTCAACGGCGATGAAGGGATCATTACCGAGATGCAGGCACGCCCCCAGCCGTCCGGACACCGCCGGCGAACCGGCACAGGTCCCCAGCGTCAAGCCGGGCAGTCCGCCCAGGAACGCTGACGTGGCCGAAGCGTCCTTCGTTGGAACCCCAACGCAACGCACGCCCACGAAGATCACCCCATCGTTCGCCAGTGCCCGGCTCTTCACGGCCTGGATGATCCCCAGGACCCGTCGAACGTTCGCCTCCATCGCCGCAAAGTCTTTCTTGGCCACGTGTTCCTTGCGGATGAGTTCCGACCCGATCCCCAGCGCGGCCGCCTTGCCCTTCACCAACCAGCCATAAATACTCTCGGCGGACCCTTCCACGCCCCCGGTGGGCATCATCTGGGTTCGGGCTGCCGGTCCGTGAACAGCCTTGAAGAAGGCCGGTCCCCCGACCTCGCCACCCGGGAAGACTTTGATGATCTCGGAACCTGCTGCTTCGGCATTATTGATCTCGGAAGCCGTGCCGCAGCCCGGGGAATAGGAAACCCCGAGACGGTTACAGATCTCGGAAACCTTCGGGTTGAACGTCGGGCCGACCACGAAATCGGCGCCCTTCCCGATGTAGATCCCCGCCGTGATCTCGTCACGCACCGAGCCGACCCCGACCATGAGTCCCGGGTATTGCTTGCGGCAGACCTTGATGAGTTCGCCGAACAGGTCGGCGGCGCCTTCGCCGCGGTTGGTAAACTCCACCAGCCGCGAACCGCCCTTCACACACGCTCCGATGATACCCAGCACCGTTTCCTTGTCCGCATGATAGAAGACGGGCACCAACGACTGTTCCCGCATCGCCGTAACGACTTCGGACTTGTAGAAATTTGCCACCTCGGTTCCTCCTCAGAGCTTCGTGGACCACTTCTTTTTTGCCGTTTCTTTCACGTCCGGATTCACCAGGAACTTCGGCCAACCTCCCTTGAGCACGGCCAGGACCGCCTCGGCGGCGCCGCGCTGAAGGTCCATGATCGATTCCTCACTGTACCATCCCGCGTGGTCCGAAATGACCACGTTCTCGAGTTCAAAGAGGCAATAATCCTTCGGCACGGGTTCCTGTTCATGCACGTCGATGCCCGCAGAGTTGATCCACCCTTCCTTGAGCGCGCGATAGAGCGCCTGGATGTCCACCACGGGTCCCCGGGCCGTGTTGATCAGGATCGCCGTCGGCTTCATCTTGCGTAGCGCCGACTCGTTGATCATGTGACGGGTCTTCTCGTTGAGCGGGGCGTGCACGGAAATGTAGTCGGATTCCGCCAGAAGCGTGTCGAGGTCCACCAGCCTGACCCCAAGCTTCGAAGCATCCTCTTCGGAAATGAATGGATCGCAGGCGAGCACGTCAAACTCGAAGCCGGCGACCTTGCGAACGAGCATCTGCGGGATGCGCCCCAATCCGATGAGTCCCAACGTCCGTCCATGGATGCGATGAATGGGGTCCTTCTGCCCGATGTCCCAGGCTCCCGCGCGGATCAGTTTGTCGTGGCCGGTGACCTTGCGCGCGCACGACAGCAGCAGCGCCAATGCCTGCTCGGCCACTTCGTTGACGGCATAGTCGCAGACGTTCCCCACGGCGATGCCGTGACGGGTGGCCGCCTTGACGTCGATGTTGTCGACCCCGACCCCGTAACGTCCGACGACACGACACTTCGGCAGGCTGCTCATCACCTTGTCGGTGAAAGGCTGCAGCCGGACGATCACGCCGTCGGCGTCGCGGGCCAGGGCGATGACATCGTCCTCGGTCTGACATTGCTGGATCACAAGGTTGACGTTGAGGGGCGCAAGCACCTCACGCTCGATCTCGTAGCTCTTGTAGCCCGAATCCGTGATAACGACATTGAGATGTGACAAGTTCACCTCCGGTCCAAAGTGCTCGACTGAGACAGGTGCACGAGGTGTGTTACCGCTCAGTGAGGGTTTCCTGAACCTTCATGCCGAAGTGTCTTCCACCCTCTGCCAGGTGGGCCAGGACAACGTCGCCCGGCTTCAGTGCGGCAACGGAGAGGGCGGACCCGTCGGGACGGGTCAGACGGATGGTTTCGGCATTCTGAAGGACCAGCGAGACCATACGTCCTTCGACGTCGGCCTCGACCAGCATCATGGGACGTTTCTCCACCTTGCAGCGTCCCAGATAGGCAGTTTCCACGGAACCATCATATCCCACCACCAGAACAGGGTCCCCGATGGCCAGTTCCGACAGATATCGAGTCCTTCCCTCCGGTGCCAGCACGTAGGCATGAACAGCCCCTGCGTTGACACGGAAGGGACGGGTTTCGACATAGGGAGTTTCGATGGTTTCCGCATGGACCAGGAGGAAACCGCTTGACGTGTTACCAATCAGCATGCCCTGTCCAGGCTTCATCTCGGTGCAGGTGTCGAGGCAGACGCGGTCCCCCATGCCCAGGGGTTGAACACGCGTAATGGTGGCCTGTTCAAGTTGAACTTTCCCGGCCAGACCATGGACAAGGGCTGTGGTTTTTCGAATTTCATCGGGACTGTCGCTGGTGATCAGAACACCATCGGCCCCTTTTTCCAGAACCTGGGTGACCAGCGCCGCGTCCTGATGCGAAGTCACCTCGACGATAAGACGGTCACGCTGCGCCAGGAGGTTCTCCAAGGGAATGACCGTCCAGTCGCGCATGCGCAGGATCAGCGTAACATTGCGGGGCATGGCGGCGGCACGTTCTTCGTCCGCCTTGCTGTTGATGTCCATCAGAACGATGTCGCTGCCGAGCTTGAGGTCCCCATCCGGGGCCACCGTGGTCAGACGCCCCAGTTCCCGGACCTTCTCAGCACAGCCCTCGGGCACAAGGACGGCATCCGCTCCACTTTCCAGGGCGGCGACGACGACCCCCTTGCGCCACGGGTCCGCATTGACCCATACGGTCTTCACGACTCACCCTTCCAGAAAAGCTTTTGCCTCGGGAGCGGAAATTCCCTGGTGAACCATGCGTCCGATGGCGGCCACCATGCGGTCCGGGTGAGCGTGCTGGAACGCGTTGCGTCCAATGGAAACACCGGCGGCACCGGCAGCCAGCGAGCCCGCCACCATTTCCAGAACCTGTTCGTCCGTCTCGGTTTTCTCACCCCCGGCGATGACCACCGGAACCGGACACCCCTCAACCACCTCACGGAAGCTCTCAACACTCCCGGTATAGTTGACCTTCACGATGTCCGCACCCAGCTCGGCACCCACACGGGCGGCATGCTTGACGTGCTTGACGTCGAACTCGCTGGTGATCTTCTTCCCGCGCGTATACATCATCGCCACCAGCGGCATCATCCATCGGCGGCACTGACCGGCGACGACGCCCAGGTCGTAGAGCATCTGCGAGTCCGTTTCGGCCCCCAGGTTGACGTGCACGGAGACCGCATCCGCCCCAAGCACGACGGCTTCCTCGACCGTGCACACCGTCACCTTGGCCAGAGGATCAGGACTCAGCGCGGTCCCGGCGGAAAGATGAATGATGAGGCCGATGTCCCTGCCGGAGCCGCGGTGACCCGATTCGACCATCCCCTTGTGCATCAGGATGGCATTGGCCCCGCCTTCGACGATCATCTGGACCGTCTTGACCATGTTGGTCAGTCCGGGAATGGGTCCCAGCGTCACGCCATGGTCCATGGGAACGATGACGGTCTTCCCGGTTTCCCGGTTCATGATACGTTCAATGCGAATCCGTTTGCCGATCAGGGCTGATCTCCTTCATCAACTGGGTACATGGGCTCTTTTCGGGGCTTTCCTGGGCGGAAAACGCCCTCGTCGGTATCTTAGTGTCCCGAAAACAAAGGTCAAGCGAAATGCACCGAACGCCTGCGGACGGGATACACATCGGACAGACTGCGGAAAACTGGCGGAGAGGGCGGGATTCGAACCCGCGAGGCCCTTACGGACCTATCGGTTTTCGAGACCGCCCCGTTCGGCCACTCCGGCACCTCTCCACCACATGGTCAGCCACAACGTCAATTCCGGGAATACGGCTCCCGGCGCTTCTGGAAAAACGCCTTCAGGAGGTCCGCCGACTCCTGCTGAAGCACCCCCTCGGTCACCTTGACCCGGTGGTTCAGACGTTCATCCTGGATGATGCGGTAAAGACTGACGCACGCCCCCGTCTTCGGGTCGCGCGCTGCAAACACCAGCCGCCCCATCCGGGCCAGCACCAAGGCCCCGGCACACATCGCACAGGGCTCTAGTGTAACATAAATCGTCATGTCCGTCAAACGCCAACGTCCAACGGCAGCGGCCGCCTGGGTCAGTGCGATCATCTCGGCATGGGCCGTCGGGTCCTGAAGCGTCTCCCGCTGGTTATGGGCCCGGGCGACAATCCGCCCCGAGTGCACAATCACCGCTCCGACGGGCACCTCGTCCTCTTCCAGGGCCAGGTGCGCTTCCTTGAGGGCTTCCTTCATGAAGTCCTCGTCCGTGGGCGGCCTCAGCGGGGTATCGGCAGACACGACGGATCCGTTGTCCCATTAGACAAAAATGGCGTGCCCAGCAGGATTTGAACCTGCAACCCTCGGCTTCGTAGGCCGATACTCTATCCAGTTGAGCTATGGGCACGCGCTACGCAAGTACAAGTAGCGTAAGACGTTCAAGAAGTCAAGTCAAATCAGGACTCGGAGGAGGGGGGTTGGGACTGACCGTTGATCGCCTCGGCCGCGTCCCGCAAAAGCATGTGTCGGACATCCTCAAGCTCACCCAGGGCACGACTGATAACGTCCCGAAAACGCGCGGCCGCGGGGTGTTTTTGCTCCATATTCACCAGCCGGGCCTCCACACGGAGGATTTCCAGGTAGATATCGCGCAGTTCCTGGAGTTCGGCAAACATCTTGCCTGGTTTTTCGGATTTTCGGGCCATCCTGTTCGACGCCTCGCTCAAATCAGTTCTCCGGCCACCAGGTCAAGCACAGCGCGCGTCCCGCGGTAGACCAGTTCAGTCAAAACCATGCTCTCGTAGGCATCCCCGACGGGATAGAACCTCTCCAGCGTCCCCTGGAGAGACCTGTACCTATCATCGGCGGTTTCATAGCCGTGGGCCAGCACAATCGTGTCCGTGAGGATCTTGCGGGTCCGTCCGTCCACGATGGCCGAGACCTCGCCGTAGTTATTGATCTCGATAGCGGTCGGGTTTTCGACGGTCGCCCCCTCCATCTCGCCGAAGGCCCGCATGTGCCGGTCGCGCAGTTTCCGGTCCCAC
>CAZVTD010000072.1:0-10739 GCA_964629945.1 uncultured Planctomycetota bacterium
TGGTATTCGGGGTGAGCGCGGGGGATGGCGACGTCTGGGCCTTGGTTGTTGATTTGGACGGGGGATAAGGGTGGGAGATCGTGGAGGTCGTCGCCTCCCTGGTTGGACCAGTAGGGATGGGCGATGACGTTGAAGGGGGAGACTTCGGAGAGGAGCTTGAGGATGGTCTTGACGGGGTAGCCGCGGACGGCGAGACACTTTTCGGTTCCGACGGAGAGGACGTGCCATTGCATGTCGGGCGGTCCGGCGGTCCAGGTGGCGTATTCGCCGGCGGGGATCCAGAGGAGGCCTTCGGGGACGTCGAGGGGGTCGGGGATGGTGACGGATTCGTGGTCGGAGAGTGCGGCGAAGTCGAAGCCGAGCTCGCGGTATCGGTGGAGGGTCTCGGCGGGGGTGCATTGTCCGTCGGAGGCGGTGGTGTGTACGTGAAGGGCGCCTTTGAACCAGCGTCCGGGTGCGTCGAAGGGGTTGTGGATCCGAAGGGTCCTGCGGGGTGCGTCGGTCAAGCGGAATCCTCCGGGGGCAGGTTGTCGCGATCGAGCTGCTCGGACCAGAGCTTGACGTTGTTTCGACCGGCACGCTTGGCGGCGTAGAGGGCATGGTCGGCATGGGTGAGGAGGACGTCGGGGCTGGTGGGCTCGTCGGGGTTCATGGTGGCGACGCCGACGGAGACGGTCATGGTGATGTCCTGAGCGGCGATGTGGAAGCGCTGTCGTGCGAGGGTTCGACAGATGCGGTTGGCGACGACGGAGGCGGCGTCGGAACGTGTTGCGGGGAGGAGCGCGGCGACCTCGTCGCCGCCATAGCGTGCGACGACATCGACACGGCGGGGGATGGAACGGAAGAGTTCGGCGGCTTTCTTGAAGAGGGCGTCGCCGACGAGGTGTCCGTAGTTGTCGTTGATGGGTTTGAATTCGTCGAGGTCGATCATGAGACAGGAGAGAGGCTGCTGGTAACGGATGGCGCGCTCAAATTCGAGTGCGAGGCATTCGAAGAAGTAGAGGCGATTGTAGAGGCCGGTGAGCTCGGCGCGGCTGGAGAGTTCCATGAGGTGCCTGTTGGAGGCGGCCATGGCGTCGGTCTGTCGTCTGAGACGGATGAGGTTCCGGACGCGCGGGGGGAGCTGGTCGCGGTCGTCGGGCAGGGCGAGGGCGTCGTCGAAGGAAGCGGCGAGGGCACGGATGACGAGGGCACGGGGGCCGGTGACGAGGGCCATGAAGGGGAGGAAGGGGAGCGCGAAACGGTTCCGAAGCGAACGAGCGAGGGCGAGGGCGTCGTCGGGGGGCTGGGTGAGGTCAAGGAGGACGAGCTCGGGCACGGGGAGGTCGGGGTTTTCGAGAGCGGCGGCGGGAGGCATGGTGAGGAAATCCTCGAAGCCCTCCCCTTTCAGGAGGGAAGAGACCTCCCGGGCCAGCGCATCAGAAGCGGTCAAGAGGAGGAAACTCATATCACCCACCGGTTCAGAGTTTCGTTGTGCAGCGTCCCCCTAGGATTCGGAGACCTTGGAAGAGGAACTGGGGGGCGCGGGGGCCATGTTGCAGGCGAGTGCGGTTTCGCCACATTCGGGGAAGAGGGGGCAATCGACACATTCGGTCCAGACCTTGTGAGGGAGTTCGTGTCGCTCGATGCGCCGGAAGCCGAGCTTTTCGAAGAACTCGGGGACGAAGGAGAGGACGAAGACGCGCGGGACGCGAAGCTCGGCGGCTTCCTGAAGGCAGCGCTGCACGACGAGACGCCCGACGCCCTTTCCCTGGAGGTCGTCCCGCACGGCGACGGACTTGATTTCGGCGAGGCCTTCCCAGGCGATCTGGAGGGCGGCACAGCCGAGGACTTCGCCGGCTTCGTTTTCGGCGACGAAGAAGTTCCGAAGGTTCTCGTAGATGTAGCGGAGGGAACGCGGGAGCATCTGGCGCTTCTGGGCGAAGGCCATGACGAGCGCCCGGATGTCGTCGACATCGGTCATGCGGGCCTTTCGGACCCGGATACCGGAGAGGGGTTCAGGCAACTGAAGCATCCTTTCAATTCAATACGGGCCAGGGCCGATGAAGAAACCCGATGGAGCCCGTGGGGACGATCCCCGGACGCTGCGGGACTCAGGCGGAGTCGCGCGACCCGTCACCGAGCCGGATCAACTTAACGCCATGGATGTTTTCGTTTTTACCGAGCGCCTCGAGGACTTCGGGTCCTGGGACGCCGTCGACGTTGACGATGGTGAGAGCCTGTCCGCCGGCTTCGCGACGTCCGTTGGAGAGGCAGGCGATGTTGACGTTGTGGTCGCCGAGGACGCGTCCGATGAAACCGATGACGCCCGGGACATCGCGGTTGAGGATGACGAGCATGTCCCCGACGGGGACGCTTTCGAGGTAGAAGCCGTCGATTTCGATGATTCGTCCGCGGTCGCGTCCGAAGAGTGTTCCGGCGACGACGTGAGATTCATCGCCTGCCCGGACGACGACGCGCACGGAGGTGAGGAAGTTCTTTGCGGCGGGGTGACGGGTTTCGGAGACGCGGATGCCGCGTTCGGCGGCGAGGACACCGGCGTTGACCATGTTGACGTCGCCCGGCTCCATGTAAGGCTGGAGGAGTCCCATGGTGAGGCAGGTGGTCAGGGGCTGGAGACGGAGGTCTGCGGCTTCGCCGGAGTAACGGACTTCGACCTCCTGGACGGGTTTGTCGCAGAGCTGAGAGGCGATGGTTCCCATTTTTTCGAGGAGATGGATGTAGGGCTGGAGCTTGGCGGCTTCCTCGGGCTCGACGGTGGGGGCGTTGAGCGCGAAGCGGACTTCTCCACTCAGGAGTGCGTCGCGGACCTGCTCGGCGGCACGGATGGCGACGACGAGCTGTGCTTCGGCGGTGGAGGCGGCGAGGTGCGGGGGGCAGACGACCTGCGGGAGATCGATGAGGGTACGGGCGGTGGGGGGCTCGTTTTCGAAGACGTCGAGGGCGGCGCCGGAGACTTTGCCGGAGGTGATGGCTTCGGCGAGGGCTTTCTCGTCGATGATGCCGCCTCGTGCACAGTTGATGATTCCGACGCCCGGGCGGACGCGGGCGAGCTGGGCGGCGCCGATGAGTCCGCGGGTTTTTTCGTTGAGCGGGGAATGGAGGGTGATGTAGTCGGAGCGTGTGAGGAGGTCGTCGAGGTTGTCGAGCATTTCGACCCCGATTTCGGCGGCGCGGCCGCGGTCGAAGTAGGGATCGAAGGCGATGACCTTCATACGGAGTCCGACGGCGCGCTTTGCGACTTCGGAGCCGACGCGTCCGACGCCGATGACGCCGAGGGTTTTGCCGGTGAGCTCGGAGCCGGTGAAGGACTTTTTGTCCCACTTTCCGCCCTTGAGGGAGGCACAGGCGGGATAGATTCGACGGGCGAGTGCCATGAGCATGGCGATGGCGTGCTCGGCGGTGGAGACGGTGTTTCCGCCCGGGGTGTTCATGACGACGATGCCCCGACGAGTGGCGGCGGGGACATCGACGTTGTCGACGCCCGCCCCGGCCCGTGCGATGACGCGGAGGTTTCTGGCTTTGGCGAGGATATTTTCGGTGAGCTTGGTGGCGGAACGGATGATGATGGCGTGGAAGGGTGCGATGAAGTCGGCCAGCTCGGCGGGAGTCATGCCGGTTTTGACGGTGAGGTCGATGTCCGGCTGGTCCTTGAGGACGGCGAGCCCTTCGGGCTCGAGTTTGTCACTGACGAGGACGGCGTATTTCACTTGGCGTCTCCCAGGGTTTTAAGGAAGGTATTGATTCCCGCGCCGAGATCGACGGGGGCCTTCTGCGCGGCGAGGGCGCCGGCGAGGGCGGTGAGCCCGACGATGAGGTCGAACTTGTCGATGTAACCCATGTGGGTGAGTCGGACGATCTTTCCCTTGAGCTTGCCCTGCCCTCCCGCGGGGGTAACGCCCTGGACGTCCCGCATGTGCGAGACGACCTTTCCGCCATCGACCCCGTCGGGGATACAGATGGCGGTGACGCAGTCGGAGGGGGCCTTGGAGAAGACTTTGAGTCCCATGGCCTGGACGGCGGCCCGTGTGGCCTTTCCGAAGGCGGCGGTGCGGGTCCAGACGTTTTCGATGCCGTCTTCACGGATCATGCGAAGGGATTCGCCCTGTGCGACGAAGAGGGTGACGGGCGGGGTGAAGGGGGGATCCTGCTTGGCGAGTCCATCCTTGTAGGCGCGGAGGTCGAGGTAGAACCGTGGGCGATCGACGGATTCCATTTTTGCGTCGGCGCGCGCACTGAGGGCGATGTAGGCGAGTCCCGGGGGTGTCATGAGGGCCTTCTGAGACCCGACGACGGCGGCGTCCACGCCCCAGGCGTCCATGCGGAACTCGGAGC
The DNA here is from genome assembly GCA_964629945.1 of uncultured Planctomycetota bacterium. Taxonomy (GTDB): domain Bacteria; phylum Planctomycetota; class DG-23; order DATKVD01; family CAZVTD01; genus CAZVTD01. The sequence continues at coordinate 4,336 of CAZVTD010000072.1, forward strand.
CACCGATGGCGGAGATGCCGTCCACGACAACGAGGATGTCGGTCCCGGCGAGGGCCTTTGCGACGGCCTGGACGTCGGTGTGGGTGGCGGTGGAGGTTTCGCAGAGCGTGAGGAAGACGGCCTTGACGGCGGGGTCGGACTTGGCGAGGGCGGCGACCTTAGCGGGGTCGACGGGGTCTCCCCAGTTGACGTCGAGGATCAGGACGGGGATGCCATAGGCCTTGCAGATGTCCGTCCAACGCTCACCGAATTTTCCACCCTGGACGACAAGCGCTTTTTCGGAGGCGCCCAGGAGGTTGACGACGGCGGCTTCCATGGCGCCGGAGCCCGAGGAGGCGATGGAATAGACGTTGCCCGAGGTCTGGATGACGTATTGGAGTCCTTCAGAGACGCTCTTGTAGAGGTCGCGGAAGCGCGGGGTGCGATGGTGCCACATGGGCTCGGCCATGGCACGGAGCGCGGCGTCCGGGACGGGTGTGGGGCCGGGGGCAAGCAGATAACTTTTCTGCATCGTACAATTCCTTTCGCTGATCAGTAAAGGCACTTCAGAACGCACTTTTTGTATGCCAGGAATCAGGGGACAACGGTAGCCGGGCGGGGATTATTTTTCAAGGATAATCCCCGCCGGCACAGTCCGTTCGTCCAAAGCGTCAAAGGATCGGGGAACTCAACGATCCCACTCGATGATGGTCCCGAGGGTATCGAACTTCCATTCGAGGATGCTAGTGAAGGTGGAGAGGATGTCGGCGGTTCCGACGCGCCGGGAGATGAGGGAGTCGGTGTTGATGCGTCCGTCGGCAAGGAATCTGAGGAAGCAGGCGATTTCGTCGCGTCGGGTCCAGTGTCCGGGCCGCGATTCTTTTTCGGGGTTTCCGGGATTGAGGGCGCCGATGACGGAGACCTGCTTGCAGTGGACGTCGCGGAAGAAGTTGACGGTGGAGAGTCCCTGAGTGGAGCCGTTGAGGACGACGCGTCCGTATTGTCCGACGATCTCGAGTGCTGTGGTGATGACGTCGGGGAAGCCGGTGGCTTCGATGACCACGGCGGGTCCGCGGCCGTTGGTGGCTTCCTTGAGTGCGTCGCGCCAGTCGGGTTTGGAGTTGTCGAGGGCGACGTTGGCGCCTCCGGCAAGCGCGATGGAGAGACGACCGGCGACGCGGTCGACCCCAATGAGCGGGACGGCGCCGTTCAGGTGGGCGGCCTGGAGGGAGAACTGTCCAACGAGTCCGAGGCCGAGGACGACGACAGATTCACCGAGCTCGATGCGGGCTTTTCGCGTGCCCTGGAAGCCGACGGCCCCGAGGGAGACGAAGGTCCCCTGCTCGAAGGAGACGTTGTCGGGCATGACAGTCGTCAGACTGTCCTGGCTGATGTTTCCCAGGGAACGGTGGGTCATGTGGGAGGTGACGCGGTCGCCGACCTTGAAGCGCGTAACGTCCTTTCCGACCTTTTCGACGACGCCGGCGGTGGAATAGCCGGGCGAAAAGGGGAACGGGCGCTCCATGTTTTCCCGGGCGAGGATCCAGGCGCGCTCGGTTCCGGCAGAAATGAGCGAGCGGCTGACGCGGATCTGGATCTGGTCCGGGGCGGGATCGGGGACGTTCTCTTCAATGAGCTCCAGGACGCCCTTTCGGGGCGCCATGAGGACCAGGGCTTTGCTCACGTCGATGTTCCTTTCGTTTCGGTCAAGGTCGGGAAGCGGCTACTTCGTCCATTCGATCAGGGTACCCATGGCGTCGAACTTCCAGGCGATGATCTTCTTGTAGGTGTCGAGGATCTGTCCCGGGGTGATGCGCTCGGTGATGAGGGCGTCGGTGTTCATGCGGCCTTCGGCGAGGAGGGTGAGGACGGAATCGGTTTCGGCTTTGCGGGTCCAGAAGCCGGGACGGGATTCGACCTTGGGGTTCTGACCGTTGTGGGCGCCGATGATGGTGACCTGCTTGCAGTGGACGTCGCGGTAGAAGTTGACGGTGCTTTCGCCGCGGGGACTTCCGACGAGGACGACGCGACCGAAGTGTGCCACGACCTGGAGCGCGAGGGGAATGACGTCGGGGAAGCCGGAGGCTTCGATGGCGACATTGGGCCCGTCGCCGGTGAGGTCCTTGAGCCGGCTCATCCAGTTTTCATTGGAGGTGTCGATGGTGACGTTGGCGCCGCAGCTCCGTGCGAGGTCCATTCGGGCCTGGACGCGGTCGAGTCCGATGACAGGAAGTCCGCCGTTGATGCGGGCGAACTGGGTGGCGAGCTGACCGACGATTCCGAGTCCGAAGACGGCGACGGATTCGGTGACTTCGATGCGTGCCTTCCGGATGCCCTGGAGGGCGGTGGTCCCGAGAGCGACGAAGGTGGACTGTTCGAAGGAGACGCCTTCGGGGAGCTTCTGGGGTCCGCGATCGACGGCATAGTTCCCGAGGGAACGGTGGGACATGGACGAGAAGACTCGGTCGCCGACCTTGAAGCCTTCGACGCCATCACCGACGGCTTCGACGGTGCCGGCGGAAGCGTAGCCGGGATAGCAGGGGAACTTGACCCACTCGGTTCCGGGGAGGCGCAGGATGTAGGCGCGCTCGGTTCCGTGACTGACGAGGGAACAGTGGGCGCGGATCTGGATTTCACCCGGGCCGGGCGGCGGAACTTCCTGCTGCTGCAACTCGATCTGGTTCGGCTTGGGGGCAACGAGAACTGTTGCCTTGCTCATCGAAACTCCTCCATTCTGATTTCGAACGCCAACGCGTTCCTGAGCTATTCACCATGGCGGGGTGCAGTCCGCCGATCTATGCTTTCAACTGGCTGACGATTTTCTTGAGGTTGACGAGTCCGCGACGAATGCCGTCGAGGACGTCGACGTCTTTTCCCTCGTATTCGACGGAGAGGGCGCCCTTGTAGCCGGATTTCACGAGGATTTTCAGACACTCTTTGACGGGGATGTCGCCTTCACCGATGGCACAGCCCTGGTACCAGCGTCCGCTGTTGCAGCGTCCCCATCCTTCGCCGGGGTTCTGGTCGGGGTCGAGGAGGTGGAAGTCCTTTGCGTGGACGTGGACGGCATAGGGGGCCAGGGCCCGGGTGGCGTCGATGGAGGGCTCGTCGACGACGGCGAAGTTGCCGACGTCGATGGTGGCGCCGTAGAAGGGGGAGTTGACGCGCTTGATGACGGAGACCATCTGACGGGAGGTGGCGATGAGCCGGCCGTGGTTTTCCATACCGAGCCGAATGCCAGCCTTGGCGGCGTGTGCGGCGGCTTCCCTGGTGGCCTGTACGACGCGGGCCTCATAGGGTGCGGGGTCGATTTTGACGCCCGGGGTCATGGGGGGGCCATAGCAGCTTTCGATGCGCATGACCTTGACACCCAGGGCGACACCGACGTCGATCTGCCGCTTGACGCGGTCGACTTCGGCCTGAAGGACCTTGGGGTCCTCGGCACCGAAGTTATTATGGAGGGTGTAGCAACTGAGTTCGATGCCGGAGCCGTCGACGTGCTTTCGGAAGGCGGCGACTTCGGCTTTTTCGGGGACGACCTGGTGTCCGCCCGTCCAGTAGACGTCGAGCATTTCGATGCAGTCGGCCCCGAGGGAGGCCGCCTGGGTGACGGCGGTGGTCCGGTCGGACTGACCGGCCTTAATGAGACGATTGAAGCTGTACATGCTGAACCCGACCTTCATTAGACAGCCCTTTCGATTGTTGAGTGAACGGTTCTGTATCGGCGAAACGAAGAGGATAACGGGGTTTTTTCGGGGGTCAATGTGAATTCGCCCAATATTGGCGTCGGAGGTGCAAAGCGCGGCTTTCTACGCGGTGCGTTCCGGTTCACCGAAGACCTGAGCGGAAAAGGCCTGGAGGGTGGCGTCGTGACGCCAGGCGTCGGTGGGGAGACCGGCTTTGATGCAGGTGTGACGAAGGAATTCGAGGGCGTCCCAGTGGTATTCGGTGGCGACCTGGGGAAGGAGGAGTCCACGACGGCTACCCTTCTGGATGATGAGTCCGTCGCGACCGATGACGATCTGAGAAGGGTCGTCGAGGGTGCGGAGCGGGCTCATGACGGAAATCTCGATGTGGACGAGTGGCTCCTCGGCGGCGGTCATGGGCTGGAAGCGCGGATCCTCGGTGGCGGCACTGGCGGCGTTATGCATGACGGAGCAATAGAGAGGTTCGAACGGGATGACGTGACCGATGCATCCGCGGAGGTCGCCTGCACACTTGAGGGTGACGAAGGCGGCGCCGTCGGCTTTGAGGGTGTCGGTGAGGCGGAGTCCGGCGTCGGCGGGTTCGGGCAGACGATGGCGGGTGAGATGGGTGCGCAGGGTGAGCCGGGCGAGTTTGAGCAGCGTGGATTCCTCGTCGGAGGTGAGGAATTTATCGTGGGGATCGGTGGTCATGGGAACTCCCAGAGACGGCGTGTCGAATGTCAATGCAACATCCACGGACGCAACAGCAGACAGGCGGAACGAGCAGGCGCCCTGCCCTGCTGAATGGAGTATACGTTGGTGATCCGGGAGGGGTCAAGGCTTGACTTGGGGCCAAATGGGTGATAGGGTCCGGCCTTCCGGTCTGAAAAAAGGAGGGACGTGGTGTTCGAGCCGAAGCTTGGGGTATCGCTGAACGGCCTGACGTATGAGCTGACGGAGGAGTGGATCGAAGGGCTGCGGGAGTCTCGGATCGAGACGCTGGAGCTGTTTTCGCGCCGATTCGTGCCTGAGACGTATCCGAACAACCTGCCGATGCTGAAGACGCTCCTGGCGACGAGCAGAATCCGGGTGAGCTCGATCCACGCGGACTACGGACCGGAGCTGAACCTGTCGCTTCCGGACAAGGCGCTGCACGAGAAGGCGGTCCTGGATTACCGTCAGAACGTCCTGGGCCTGGCCAAGGAACTGGGGGTTCGGATCGTGGTGACGCACCTGAGCTTCGGACTGGTGGAGCCCGAACAGCGGCCTATCCGGCTGAGACAGGCGAGGGAAAGCCTTCTGGAACTGGAGTCCGACGCGCGCCAGGCCAACGTGATCATGGCGCTGGAAGTGCTGAACGGGACGGCGATCGGGAACACGATCGAGGAGCTGGATACGATCAAGGCGGGACTGGACGAGGAGGTGTTCGGGATCTGTCTGGATTTCAACCACGTGATGGGACATTACGCGAAACTGCCCGAGATGGTGCGCGGACTGGGGAAGCGACTGACGACGGTGCATATTTCGGACTACGACGGGGTGACGGAACGGCACTGGTTCCCCGGCACGGGAGTGGTGGACTGGAAGGCGGTGATGGGGGCGCTGCGAGAGATCCATTACGCGGGTCCCTTCAACCAGGAGTGCATCGCGGAGGGTGAAACGATGCAGGAGCGGATTGCGGGGTTCGAGAAGAGCTACGACTGGCTGATGAGTCTGTAACGAGAAGCGCCCGAGGGAAGGTCAGCGAATATCCAGGTGAGGACAAAGGAAAAGCGTCCCGGCAAGCCGGGACGCTTTTCGGCCAAATTCGAGGTCTGTTCAGACCTTGCGGACGTTGACGGCCTTGGGACCCTTGGGTCCTTCGGTGAGCTCGAACTCGACGTTCTCGCCCTCAGCGAGGGACTTAAAGCCCTGGCCGACGATGTCGCTGTGGTGCACGAACGCATCCGTGCCATCTTCGGTGGTGATGAAACCAAAACCCTTGGCATCATTGAACCACTTCACCACTCCACTGACCATGTTCTACCCCTTTTGTACAGACGGCCACAAGGGATTTGCGGAAGGCATGCACAGGGACGGAGGTTGTGAGGGTCCAGCGAACCGCAGGAGTGCTCAACAGACCATGCCGAATACACAGTGCTCACTTCACTTCTGCAAACAAGTCCGGAAGCCAGCCGGACTATGCCCGCAGGGGGTGAAAACGCTTTTCACCTGCAGACCCACGGGCCCACTTCTCGGAGATTTTATACCCGGTCGAAGAGGGGTGGTCAAGAGAATTCCGGAAGAGATTTTGAGCATCCACAGTGAGGTTCAGGGGATACGACGCCGAGGCATCGGGCGTGGAAATGAACACTTCAGCGTTTCGAGCCCTCGCGGGTCAACCAGTCGTGCCAATCCAGATAGCTGTTTTTGTCGGCGTTTCTGCCGGTGCCGGCGGCCAGGGCTCTGGCGGCGGCGTTCCGGGTGGTCTCGTTCTCGGCCTTGAGGAGCTCGATGAGTTCGGGGACGGACCGGGTGTCTTTGAGCTCCCCGAGCGCCTGGACGGCGGCCTCGACGACGGCAGGCTGTGGATCGGAGAGGAGGGGGAGGAGGTTTTTGGCGGATTTGGGGTTCCCGATGCGTCCGAGGGCGCGTACAGCGGCGGCCCGTATCTCCGGGGACTGGTCGGAAAGGGGCTTTGTGAGGGGGGAGACGGCGCGGGCTTCTTTCATGCGTCCGAGGACGTCGATGGCACCGGTC
>CAZVTD010000073.1:0-10586 GCA_964629945.1 uncultured Planctomycetota bacterium
GGCGGCGGGCCCCCTCCGGGGCGGCGGCGGGGGTCTTCCTGGGGGGACTGGTTCTGCTGGACGTGATCACGCTGCCGGGGTCCGGGGCGGGCCGGATGAACGTCCAACGGAAAGGGATCGTCGGTGCGCTGCTGATGGGACTGATGTTCGGGGCGGCGCTGGGGCCTTGCACGTTCGTGTTCATGACGCCGATGCTGGGGGTGGTTCTGAGGGTCGCGGGAAGTCTGCCGGTGTATGCGGGAGGTCTGCTGGGGGCCTATGCCGTCGGACACTGCCTGGTGATCGTTCTGGCGGGGACGTTCACGGGGATGCTGCAGCGATATCTGAACTGGACGCAGGCGTCGCGGGGTGCGGTGATTTTGCGACGTGTGTGCGGGGTGTTGATCCTCATCGCGGGGCTGTACATGCTGTGCAACGCACGCTGAGGGACAGCCGCCGGCAGGACGCCTGGGGGATCGAGAAGCTCCGTGGCAGGCTCGGCAGGGTCGCGACGGGGTTTGGAGACCTGCCTTCTCAATTTCGATCCTGGCAGAGCCAGAAGCGATCTGGCAGGTTCGGATTTTGAGCGTCCGGGGCATCACCGCCCTCCCCTTTTTCCGGTCCAGACCCATCCCGTTTTCGGCCAATGAGTTGCGATGATCCTGTGCGGGTCTGATCGGTGCGTCATCCGGACGGCATGACGGAGAGGACGCGCGAGACCGTCCGTGACGGACGGATTGGGCTTGATGTGCAGGCGTACCCGTGATATACGGAAGGTTTGCCGCTACAGGCCGGCAGTCGGTGAACCCTGGTCCTTAGTCATGAAGAGGAGGCCCCATGTCGAAGTCGAGCAAACCCATCATCGCGGTGGCGCACTCGCTGGAGTCGAGGAAGCGTTACCTGATCGATCCAGAGCTGTCCGCTCTGGCCAAGAAGTATCCGTTGAAGATCAACCCGGCGGAAAAAGGCGTGTTGAGTCCGGAGGAGCTGGTGGACCTGGCCGGAGACGCGTCGGCGATCCTCATCGGCTGGGGCGCGTGCACCATCGGTCCGGAGTTCTATGAGAAGGCATCGAAGCTGAAGGTGGTGAGCGTGATCGGGTCGGCCATCCGACAGTTCCACCCCGAGGTGGGCTGGAAGAAGGGCGTGGTGTACACGAACACGGCGCGGTCGATCGGACTGTCGGTGGCGGAGTTCGCGCTGTCGTTCATCCTGCACGAACTGAACCGGCTGAAGAGCTATCGCGACGCGATGATGGCGAGGGTGTCGTGGGACGAGGCGCAGGGGTTCACGCGGTATGAGCTGAGCGGGAAGACGGTGGGGATCGTGGGGTTCGGGGCGATCGGCCGCCGAGTGGCCGAACTGATGATGCCCTTCGGCGTGGAACTGCTGGTGTATGACCCCTACGTTTCCAAGGAGGTTCTGGCGAAGTTCAACGCGAAGCAGGTTGCGATCAAGGACCTCTTCTCGCGTTCGAAGGTCATCACGATCCACGCGGGCGTCACGGACGAGACGCGGGGGTTGATCGGGGCGAAGGAACTGGGGCTGATCCAGGACAACGCGGTGCTGGTGAACACGGCCCGCTCGGCGATCATCGACACGGCGGCGCTGGTGGCGGAACTGAAGAAGAAGCGTTTCCGCGCGGCGCTGGACGTGTTCGACAAGGAGCCGCTGCCGGCGGACGACCCGCTGCGTCAGCTGGACAACGTGTATATCACGCCCCACGTGGCGGGCGGGAATTCGCCCGACGTATTCACGCGGAACGCCCGGACGGTGATCAACGACGCGGTGGCGGTCCTGGAAGGACGTCAGCCCGAAAACCTGATCACTCCCGAAATTTTCGCTCGAATGACATGATCCCAAGGAGAGACGAGAGATGAAGACAGACATCCGCATCAAGTCGATCGAACCGATTTTCGTCGATTCGCGAGCCCGGACGCCGCTGAAGTTCGGGGCGGTGGTGATGGATTTTCTTCCGCTGGCGTATATGAAGGCGACGGTGGAGAACGGCGCGGGGAAAGTGGCCGAGGGTTGGGGCTCGATGTTCATGGCGTACATGTGGGGCTGGCCGACACTGAACGTTCCGGCGGACGCCCGCAGCAAGGCGATGGTGGAGATTTCGACCCGCATCGCGAAGCTGTTCGCCGGTTACAAGGGACAGGCGCATCCCATCGACATCTACCATGACCTCGAAGGACAGATTCAGGTCATCGCCGACGCGGTGACGACGGAGATGAAGCTTGCGGAGAAGATGCCTCACCTGTGCGCGCTGGTGTGCGCCAGTCCGGTGGACGCGGCCATCCACGACGCGTACGGGAAAGTGAACAAGTGTCCGGTGTGGGACGCGTACGGGAAGGAGTTCTGCAGCAACGACCTGTCACGCCAGCTGGGACCGAAGTTCAAGGGGAAGTACGTCGCGAATTACATCCACAAGATGCCGAAGCAGGTTCCGGCGTTCCACCTGGTGGGCGGACTGGACAAGCTGCGGGAATCCGAGATCGACGACAACGACCCGAAGGACGATCTGCCAGTGACGCTGGACCAGTGGATCCGGTACGAGGGGCTGCACTGTCTGAAGGTGAAGCTGCGCGGGAGCGACCTGAACTGGGACATCCAGCGCATGCTGGACGTGACGCACATCGCCCACGAAGAACACGACAAGATGGGCCTGAAGGGGCTCTACTTCAGCGCGGACACGAACGAGCAGTGCGAGAACCCGGAGTACATCGTGGAGATGCTGACGAAGCTGAAGGAACGCGCGCCCCGCGAGTACGAGGAACTGCTTTACGTGGAGCAGCCGACCGAGCGCGACCTGCACGCACACCGCTGGGACATGCGCGGGATCGCCAAGCTCAAGCCGGTGCTGATCGACGAAAGTCTGACGAGCCTGGAGGACTTCGACCTGGCGATGGAGCTGGGCTGGAGCGGGGTGGCGCTGAAGGCGTGCAAGTGTCAGAGCTCGGCGCTGGTGCACGGGGCGAAGGCCGAGGCGGCGAAGATCCCGTACATGGTTCAGGACCTGACCTGTCCGAGTCTGTCGCTGATCCATTCGATCGCCCTGGCGGCGCACTTCAGCACCATGATGGGCGTGGAGACGAACAGCCGGCAGTTCTTCCCGGCCGTCAACGAATTTCTGGAACCGGTGCACCCGGGGATCTGCAAGCTGACCGACGGGAAACTGAACACGAGCACGATCAAGGGTCCGGGGATCGGGTACCAGGCGGAGAAGCTGGACCTGTCGTTCCTGAAGAAGTGACCGGAAGGGACGTCGGAGTGCATGAAGTCATGCCCCGCCGATTCGCACACGCGAGTCGGCGGGGTTTCTTTTCGGCCGAGGTCAGGGGGTCCAGGAGAGGACGAGGGGATTGACGCGCGTGCCCGCTTTCATGGTCGCTTCGGGGTGCGCCACGACGACGTCCTGATCGGTGAGACCTTCGGTGATTTCGAGGTTGAGGTCGCTGGCCAATCCGACGCGAACCGGCTGTCGGGCGAGTCTGCCGTCCCGCACGACGAGGACGTAGTTTTCGCCCTGGGGGGACTGCATGACGGCATAGCGGGGAAGGATGAGGGCGTCGGACTTGGACGCGATGAAGAAGTGTGCCTGGAGACGGTAATCGACGCCGAGGTCCCGGGGGGGCTGGTCGAAGCCGACGATGACGTTGACCCGCTGCTGCTCGACCCCGAGCGAAGAGAGCTTGGTGAAGCCCTTGGGCTCGACGCGTTTGACCGTCCCCGAGAGCGCGCTCAGACCGGCGGCGGGCTCCAGGCTGACCCGGGAAGACGTCGAGAGCTTGAGGGCGTCCTCGGTAAGGACGTCCACGATGACTTCGAGGTGGTCCATGTTCCCCAGGAGAAGCAGCTGCTGGCCCGGATTCAGGAACCCCCCGCCCTGCTCGAACCGTTCCAGCACGACGCCATCGATGGGCGAGCGAAGCTGGGCCAGGGTCAATTCGTGCTCGGCCAGGACCAGCCGGGCGCGAGCCTGATCGATCTGCCGCGTGAGGACGTCGGCTTCGAGGGTTTTTCGGGCGATGTACTGCTCGATGAGCCGGGGCATGAGCTCGATGACCACGAGCATGGCGTTGGTGGTGGCCTGGTTGAATTCCTTTTCGCGCAGGGCGATGAGCGAGGTCTCGGCGGCAAGACGCACGTCGTCGAAGACACTCTCGGAGATGGCCTTGCTGGCGACGAGGGCTTCCATGCGCTTGAGTTCCTTGGAGGCCCGGTCGGCGCGTGCCTGCTCGGCGTTCACTTGGGCCTGGGCGGCCTTGACGGCTTCGCGTGCGGCATCGACGGCGGCCCGGGACTGCTCGACGGCGGTGTTCTCCAGACGATTGTCGTTTTTGACCGCCAACTGGGCTTCGAGTTCCTGCACCGCGGCCTTGGCTTCCTTCACCGCCTGCTCGAAGGGCACACGGTCGAACGGCGCCAGCTCCTGTCCGACCTTCACGGGGTCCCCGGGTTCCAGCTCGATGCGTTCGAGGCGCCCGCGGATCGGCATGGTGATGGGATAGGTTTTCGAGAGACGCGTTCGGGCGGGCTCGGAGAAGGACTCCCGAATTTCGCCCCGCATCGGACTGAGCACCTCCAGCTCCGTGCGATCCAGCGACCTCCAGAGCCCGACAAGACCGGCGACGACGACGACCGCCACCGCCAGAAGCACCCATCGAGCCCGACGCGGTCTGGCGTTTGATTTCATCTTCTACTCCTTGACGTTCAGGACCTCAAGCCACGGCAAACGACGAATCATCCCCTGCACCAGCCACTGGGCCAGGAGGAGGAAGGCCACCATAATCAGGACGGCGTGCAGAACCCGTGCGGGATAGATGACGACGGGAAAGCGGTAGAGTTCGGTGTCATAGGCGAGCGACAGGAGGTTGGCCAGCCCCACCCCGCCGGCCAGTCCGACGAGCACACCGATCCCGTTCAGCAGGAGGCTTTCCCAGGCGAAGAGCGCGCCGACCTGTCGGTTGGTGTATCCCAGGACGCGCAGGGTCCCGACTTCGCGTCGGCGCTCGCTGAGCGAGACGATGGCCGCGTTCAGGACGCTGCCGAATGAAATCAGTCCGGCGAAGATGACCATCACGGTGAGGTTCTGTCCCATGGTTTCGCCGAAGGTTTCGTTGATCTGGGTGAGTGTGCGCTGTCGTTCGCCCAGTCCCACGACGGCCGGCCGCTTTTTGAAATCGGTCATGATGGTTTCGGTCGGCACGTGCCGGTCGGCGGTGGCCAGGAGGACGTTGGCGCATTGGTCCTCCCCCAGGAGCCGGCTCAGGTAGTCAAGGTCGGCATAGGCGGAAAGTCCGAGGAAGCCGTCGACCGTGGCGGCCACGTAGGTCTCGACGCTTCGCCGCTGTCCGATGAGCGGCCTCAGACGGAGCCGGTCGCCGATTTTGACGTTGATGAGTTCGGCGAGCTTTCGCTCGAGGACGAGCCCGCGCTGGGGGACCACGATGCGGTTGCCGGCGCGGTCCAGCGGGGTATCCAGACGACTGTCCGGACGGATTCCGATGATTCCGATGCGCTTCTGGAAGGGTCCGTTGGTGAGGTCGCAGACGACGGCCAGCTCGGGTTCGACACTGCGGATGCCGGGGATCGCGTTCAGTTCCGAGACCGCGCGCATGGCTTCGGCGTCGCGCAGCGTGAGGGTGTAGTCCTGGTGGGCCACACGGCTGAACTGGAAGTCGATGAGATAGTCGAGGGCGTCCACCATGGTGACGGTGGCCAGGACCATGGAGGTGGAGACGATGGTCGCCAGGACGCAGACCGTGCTGCGGAAGGGGTTTCGAAAGATCGCCCGCAGGACCATCTTCCAGCGGAAGGAGATGGACGTCCACAGGAGTTCGAAACGTTCCAGGAGGATGCGGCTGCCGCGTTCGGGAGGCGGTGGACGCATGGCTTCGGCGGGTTCGAGCCGCCAGGTCCGCTTGACCGCTCCGAGGGTTCCGACGACCGAGAAGAACAGGCTCACCAGCAGTCCCAGGAGCATGACGTCCGGGTAGAACCGGGAGAGGATGTTGGGGATGCGGTAGAACTGCCGGTAGATGTCGAGGAAATAAAGCTGGAGGAACCACCCGAGGAGCATGCCCAGGAGTGCTCCCAGGGCCCCGATGGTGAGTCCGAAGCTGAGGTAGTGGAGGGTGATGTCCCGTCGGGAATATCCCAGGGCGCGGAGCGTGCCGATGATGGCCCGCTGCTGACGGACAATTCGTCCCAGGAGGACGTTGACCACGAGGGCCGCCACGCCCAGAAAGATGACGGGCATGGTGGAGGCGGTCGCTTTGAGTCCGGTGAGTTCGTCGGCGACGAAGCGCACGGAGGCCTGTTCCCAGGCGGGTGTGACGTTGGTGACGCCATAGGGGTCGAGCCGGCTTTCGATGAGGTCGAGTGTTCCCCGTGCGACGGGCCGGGTGCTGTCCCACAGTCGGCCGACGAGCTGGTTGTAGGCCCCGTCGAGATCGCAGGATTCCCGAGCGAAGCCGTCGGGCAGGTAGAGGACGGCGAAGCGTGCCGGGTCCGGGGCCAGTCCGCCCGAGGGGGGAATCACGTAGACGTATTCGGGCGACATGGCGGTGCCGACCACCAGGAGATCGTGTTCCTTGTCCAGGAGGAGGACGTGGAGTCGGTCACCGGGTTTCAGGTCGTGGGCTTCGGCAAAGGTCTCGTTGAGGATGACTTCGCGGGCGTGGGCGCCGCTGAACCAGAGCCCGGACTTCAGGAAGACGTCGTTGACGACGGGACGACGGTCGGCAGGCACGGACAGCGCGACCCCGGAGATGGGCTGGGGCACGTCGGGCAGGTCCACGCGCGTGGCCATGTGAACGCGTCCGCGCACGTCACGGATGTTCGGGAGTTTTTCGACCTCTTCCACCGTCCAGTTCGGCGCACGCTTGAGGTCCACGATGAAGTCGGAGATGCGATACTGGTCGTAGTAGTCGGCCCGGGCACGGTCCAGGTCGCGGTAGGCCCCCAGCACGGAGACGAACACCCCCACCCCGATGGCGATGATCGCCAGGAGGGCGCTCATGGCCAGCTTGTGCTGGTTGAGATCGCGAAAGAGTTTTCTGGTCAGGGGGCCCGTCACCACTGGACCTCCCCTGGCGGGGTGGGATGCTCGTTGACCTCGACGGCGTAGATGGTCCCGTCGCGCATGTGGGCCACGCGTGAACCGATGCCCGCGATGGCGCCGTTGTGCGTGATGAGGACCACGGTTTTTCCGGTGCGGCGGTTGAGGTCCGCCAGCATGCCCAGGACTTCGCGGCTGGTCTCGAGGTCCAGGGCCCCGGTGGGCTCGTCGCACAGGAGCAGTCGCGGCTGCCCGGACAGGGCTCGTGCAATGGCGACGCGCTGCTGCTCGCCCCCGGAAAGCTGCGACGGGAAATGATCCGCACGGTCGGCCAGTCCCACCATCTCCAGGGCGTCGAGCGGGTCCAGCGGGTCCGTCGCCAACTCGGTGGCGACCTGCACGTTCTCCAAGGCGGTCAGGCTGGGGATGAGGTTGTAGAACTGGAAGATGAACCCGACCTGGTTTCGACGGTAGAGGGTGAGCTCACGGTCGGAGGCATGGGTGAGGTCGCGGTCGAGGAAGCGGACGCTCCCCGAGGTCGGGCGGTCCATCCCGCCGATGAGATTCAGCAGGGTGCTTTTTCCGGAGCCGCTGGGTCCGACGATGATGATGAACTCACCGTCGCGGACGTCGAGGTTCGCGCCGCGAAGGGCATGCACATCGACTTCGCCCATGCGGTAGACCCGATCGGCGGACGCCACGGAAACGATGATTTCTCCGGTTCGTTCGGCGCTCATGCGACAACCGCCTCCCCTGGGGCCCCACCGGATGCACCGACAGGCTCTGTCGCAACGACCGAACCGGCGCACAAACGTTTGTGACGTTTGCACGCCGGGTTCGATCGATCCGTCTCGCTCTTTACCACCGGAAGAAGCGGTATGGATCGTCCCACTCTTCGGGCACGTCCAGATAGAAGCCCTTCAACCAGCGCTGCTCGTCCGCGGCCACGAGGTTGGAGAACCGTGTCAGCAGCGGGGTTCTGCCCGCGACACCCATGTTCCCCAACAGCCGTGCCGTCCCGCAGGAGAGCCGTCTGAAGGTCCGCTTGATGTTCATCTTCTCGCCGGAGTAGTCGAACTGCCACGGGGCGAGCTGCCAGAAGACGATCTGTCCGTCCCGAGCCGTCGCCAGCACGCCGTCACCGATCGCGTCGGCCCCACCGGTCACCAGGGGCGTGTTTCGCGGGTCACGGTTGTGCACGTCGGCCGGAGAGACACCGGCCAGCACCGAGTTCACGCCCTGTGCGTCGAAGTAGGTCCCGAGGTGTTCCGCCACGTTCATATTCACCTTCACCGGCAGGAAGGCATTGGCCTCCTGTTCGCTCAGACCAATCGCCAGCACGCGACCACCGGCTCCCAGGAAGCGGGCGACGGCCTCCGCGTCGGCGGCGAGCTGCTTACCGCCGTTCGGACCGACCACCAGGACCTGATCCGGCTTCAGCGCACCGGCCTCGTAAGCAACCACGTCAACGCCCGCGGTCTTGAGGTAGTCCGAACCCGCTTTGTCACCGGCATAGACGACGCCTCGACGGGCCGCCGGCTTCCAGCCCGCGACGTAGCGGAGGATGTTTCCGGCCAGGGTCTCGGCGGCCGGGTCGACTTCGGTGCGACCGGTCACGTCGGTCTGGCAAAACAGGACCATTCCCCTGCCCTCGCGGTATTCCATGAGCGTCGCGTACTGGAGGGCGAAGCCGCCGTCCAGGATCGTCAGGAAGTCGCCACATGCGGGCTTCTCGATGAGCGCCGAAGCGACGCTGCCGCGGTTTCCGCAACGCCACACCCGCGTGACGGGGATGCCGCACCACTGGATCGTCGGGGTGCCGAACTTCGGACTCAGTTCGTACGTCAGTCTCGACGAGAGGATGGTGGCATCTCCGCGCCAGTTGCGCAGGTTCTCATCGGTAAGACCCGCCAGCAGCGGGTGATCGGCCACACGTCGGAACACATCGCGCAGGCCGTATTCGGTGGTCCGGAACCCGAACCGCTTCTCCAGCACGTTGCCGGTCTGCTCGAAGATCAGGACCTTCAGTCCATCTTTCACGCGTGCGATATCGGGGGCGGGTCCGTCGAGCGTCAACGCACCCTTTCCGACGATCAGCGTGTCGTAGCCGGCGAGGTTCGCATCCGCATTCACTGTTTCAGAAGTGACGCCGAGGCCCTTGAGCAGCGCGGCCGTCTCGCCCTTCGGGTCGAAGAGCGCGATCCGACCGGCCGCCCCGACCGGACGAGGCTTGGCCATGACGTCGATCGTGAAGACGTCGTCCTGGGGTTCGGCATTGCTGAACTTGACCGTCGCCTTGATCTCGTATCGACCCGCGGCAAGGTCTTCCGGCAGGTCGAACTTCATGGGGATGCGTGCCAGATCTCCCGTGGGCAGCGTCACCGTCTTGCTGCCGGCCTGTGCCTTCGGCAGGGCGAAGGACCACTGACACTCGCAGGTCACGGTCTCGCGGCTGTTGTTGATGATGATGATCTGCTTCTCGAAGGTCTGTCCCGGGACGAAGTTGTGGTCCTTGCTGGTGAAGGCTTCGGGCTTCCCGCCGATGTAGGCCAGGAGCGGGCCGTTGTTGCGCACGAGCGCCGCGGTGGACAGTTCTCCCGAGTATCCCTCGGGCGCCGTGGCCGAGACCCCCCACGTGCGGAAGGCACGGAAGTTCTCGGCGAAGTATGCCGCCATGACGCGGTCACGCACCGGATAGGACCCGTTCAGACTGGTCGGGTAGTCCCATCGATGCCAGTTCTGTCCTGCCCGGAACTTCTGGGCTTCCCAGCGAATGTTCGCCACCTCCATGTCCGTGAGCTTGTAGGCTTCCGGTCCCAGGAACTGGGAGTTCCATTCCGCTCCGCAGAACTCCCACGGCACGACGGCACCGCCGTATTCCCGCTTGTCTTTGTACCATCCGCGGTACATCGACCAGTCCCAGGACAGCGGCGTGCCGTATTCGACCGTGATGAGCGGCTTGACGCCCTGGGTGCCCCAGTGCTCGAACCAGTCGCTCATCTCCTGGATGGGAATGAAGTTTCCGTAGAAGTTGCTTGTGTGCGCGTTGCCCAGATTGCCCGAGGAATGGTGATAAAGCACACGGGTCGGGTCCAGACGCTCGACAATGACCTGGGCCCGCATGGCACGCTCGGGATTCCGTCCGCGCGACCACTGGGTCCTGTCCACCAGTCCGTCGATCAGGTCCGGGTTCATGTCTTCGGCATAGCCGGTGCTATTGTGACTGGTGGCGTAGAAGACGACGGACGGGTGATTCCCGGCGACGCGTGTGTAGAACGCCGCGTGCTCCGCATAACCATTGGTGACGTCTGCGTTCTCGTCGTTCCAGTTGTAGTTTACGAAGTGCGGCTGGGTAAGGGCGATGAGCGTGCCCTCGTCATCGGCAGCCCGAAGGGTCCCCTCGAAGCTCATGTGGGCACCGGGATCACATCCAAACCCCCCGGCGGCGGCGAAGTTGATCCCGACCGTCTTGAGCTGCGCCAGTCGTTCACGAGCGCCCGCGTAGCCCCCGCCCCGGTGGGGTTGTTGGGGGAGCAGAAGT
>CAZVTD010000074.1:0-10353 GCA_964629945.1 uncultured Planctomycetota bacterium
CATGTCCGTCAGGGACTTCAGCGGCCGGTTCGAGCTGCCCACCACCGGCCGTTTGCACCGACCGTTGTCGAACAGCGCGTCCACCGCCTGCTGAAGCATACGCTTCTCGTTGTTGATGATGATCTCGGGCGCGTTCAGGTCGATCAGCTTCTTCAGACGGTTGTTCCGGTTGATCACCCGACGATACAGGTCATTCAGGTCGCTCGTCGCGAAATTCCCGCTCTCCAACAGCACCAGCGGACGCAGGTCCGGCGGAATCACCGGGATCACGTCCATCACCATCCACTCCGGCTTGTTGTCCGATTCCCGGATCGACTCCACCAGCTTCAGACGCTTGACCAGGTCCTTCTCTTTCTGCTTCGACTTCGTCTCGCGCAGTTCCGTCCGAAGTTGCGTCCCCAGTTCTCCCAGGTTCAGGCTCTGGAGAAGCGCTCGCGCCGCTTCCGCACCCATCGCCGCCTTGAAGTCGTCGCCATACTTCTCCCGGCACGCACGATATTCGTCTTCCGTCAGAAGCTGACGTTCCTTCAGCGGCGTATCACCCGGATCCGTCACCACGTAATCCTGGTAATAGATGATCCGTTCCAGCGACGTCGTCTTCATCGACAGCAGCGTCCCCAGACGGCTCGGCATCGCCTTGAAAAACCAGATATGCACGATCGGTGCCGCCAGCGTGATGTGACCCATTCGCTTACGTCTCACGCGCGAATGCGTCACCTTCACTCCGCAGCGATCGCAGATGATCCCCTTGTGCTTCATCCCCTTATACTTCCCGCAGAAGCATTCCCAGTCCCGTTCCGGACCGAAAATCCGCTCACAGAACAGACCGTCTTTCTCGGCTCGATACGTGCGGTAATTGATCGTCTCCGGCTTCTTCACTTCGCCGTACGACCAGCTCCGGATGTCCGCCGGACTGGCCAGACCGATCTTCACCGAACCGAAATCGTTGATCTTATCGTATATGGCGTTGCTCACGCTTCAGGGTCCTCCAGTTCTTGAGACCCGGGTCAATCCAACACCGTCTTCTTTTCCAGCTGCATGTTCAACCCAAGCCCGCGGATCTCGTTGCACAGAACGTCGAAGCTCACAGGCGTGCCGGCCTCCAGCGTGTTCGTCCCCTTCACCATCGCTTCGTAAATCTTCGTCCGACCTTCCACGTCGTCGCTCTTCGCCGTCAGCAGCTCCTGCAGAATATACGCCGCACCGTACGCCTCCAGCGCCCACACTTCCATTTCCCCGAAACGCTGTCCGCCCATGCGCGCCTTCCCGCCCAACGGCTGCTGCGTAATCAGGCTGTAAGGCCCCGTCGCACGCGCGTGAACCTTGTCGTCCACCAGGTGGTGCAGCTTCATCATGTAGATGACGCCCACGGTCACTTCCTGCTCGAACCGTTCGCCCGTGCGACCGTCATACAGGATCACTTTCCCGTCCTCGGGCATCCCCGTGGTCTTCAGCAGCCCACGGATCTCCTCTTCCGAGCAGCCGTCGAACGGAGGCGTCACCGCCTGGAACCCCAGCGCACGCGCCGCCCAGCCCAGGTGCGTCTCCAGAATCTGTCCAACGTTCATTCGACTCGGCACACCCAGCGGATTCAGAATGATGTCCACGGGCGTCCCGTCCGCAAGATAAGGCATGTCCTCTTCCGGAAGGATCTTCGCGATCACGCCCTTGTTCCCGTGACGACCCGCCATCTTGTCGCCCACCGCCAGCTTCCGCTTCGTCGACACGTAGATCTTCACCATCTCCAGAACGCCGCTCGGCAGCTCGTCTCCGCGCTTCAGGTGGTTGATCTGACGGTCCTTCTCGTCCTTCACCTCGTCGATCCGGTCCTCATATCCCTCGAAAACCTGGACCGCCTTGCGCTGCTTCGCCGCTCCGCCGAAATCGATCGCGTCGATGTCGAAAATCTCTTCCATTCGGCACACGTCCACGTCCGTCGTGTCCCGCTTGATCGCAATCGCCTCGCCCGACTGCGTCTTCAGCTTCCCGCCGAGCACATTCTCCAGCTCATCCACCAGCTGCTTGAACAGCTCCGCGATCTGCGCGTTCGAATCCTTCTCGATCCGTGCCACCGCCTTGTCCAGGGCCTTGCGCTTGTCTTCCGACATGTACGCCTTCCGTGAGAATCGATGCGCCTCGATCACCACCCCTTCCACGCCGGGCGGGACTTCGAGACTCTCGTTCTTCACGTCTTCACCCGCACGACCGAAAATCGCGTGCAGAAGTTTCTCTTCCGGACTCAGTTCGCTCTTGCTCTTCGGCGACACCTTGCCCACCAGGATGTCCCCGGGCTTCACGTGCGTCCCGATCCGGATGATCCCTTCCTCGTCCAGGTTCCGGAGCTGTCGTTCGCTCACGTTCGGGATGTCCCGCGTGAACTCCTCACGACCCAGCTTCGTTTCCCGGATCTCCACCTCGAACTCCTCGATGTGGATCGACGTATACGTGTCCTTCTTCACCAGTCGTTCCGAGATGATGATCGCGTCTTCGAAGTTGTACCCGTCCCAGATCATGAACGCCACCACCACGTTCCGACCCAGCGCCAGTTCTCCGTCGAACGTCCCGGCGCCGTCCGCGATCACGTCGCCCGCCTTCACCACGTCCCCGGGCTTCACCAGCGGCTTCTGCGTCAGACACGTCCGCTCGTTCAGACCCACGAACTTCCGGAGCTCGTAGGAGTCCTCGTCGTTCACCACGATGTGGTCGGCGTCCGCCGCCGTCACCTTCCCGGCGGCCTTCGTCCGGATCACCATTCCCGAATGCACCGCCACCGCCCGCTCGACACCCGTCGCCACCAGGGGCGGCTCCGTCGTCAGAAGAGGCACCGCCTGACGCTGCATGTTCGAACCCATCAGCGCCCGGTTCGCGTCGTTGTGCTCCAGGAACGGAATCAGCGCCGCGGACACGCCCAGCATCTGCTTCGGACTCACGTCCATATATTCCAGCGTCGTGGGCTCCGTCAGAACGAACTCGCCGTCCAGACGCGCCAGAACCTGGTCCCCCACCACCTTCTGCCCGTCCAGGGGAACGTCCGCAGGCGCGATCCAGCGCCCCTCTTCCTCGTCCGCCCGAAGGAACTTGATCTCGCCCGTCACCTTCCCGCCCTTCAGCGCACGGTAGGGCGTGATCAGAAATCCATACTTGTCCACCGTCGCGAACACGCTCAGGTTCGAAATCAACCCGATGTTCGTCCCTTCAGGCGTCTCGATCGGACAGATCCGACCGTAGTGCGAAATGTGAACGTCGCGGACTTCGAAGCTCGCCCGCTTCCGGTTCAACCCGCCCGGGCCCAGCGCGCTCAGACGACGCTCGTGACTCAGCTGGCTCAGGGGGTTCGTCTGGTCCACCACCTGCGACAGCTCGCTCCGCCCGAAGAAAAAGTCGATCGCACTGCTAATCGTCTTGCTGTTGATCAGCGACCTCGGCGACATCTCGTCCGGCTCTTTCAGACTCATCCGTTCCCGGACCGTGTGACGCAGCTTCAGAAATCCCTTGCGAAGCTCGTCGCTCGCCAGTTCCTCGATCGTCCGAAGACGACGGTTTCCGAGGTGGTCGATGTCGTCCACCGCACCGTCGTTCGCTCGCAGCTTCAGAACGTACTGGATCGCGTGGACGATGTCGTCCGGCTTCAGCGTCATCTCGCTCTCGGGAACGTCCTGACCGAACTTCCGGTTCAGACGGAACCGACCCACCATCCCCAGACGATACCGGTCCGAATCGAAAAACTTGTCGTGGAACAGCTGCTGCGCCTTCTCCGGGTTCGCCGGGTTCCCCGGACGAAGTCGCTGGAAAATCCGCTTCAGCGCGTCCTCGTGACTCACCGAGTTGTCCTGACGCAGCGTATCCAGGACCAGACGGTCTTTCAGATCACGGATCACTTCCACTTCCTTCACTCCGGCTTCCGTGAGCACCCGGATCTTCTCGGCGTCCAGTTCCGGGTCCTTGTCGTCACGAGGCCCCACCAGCACCTCGCCCGTCTCCGGATGGACCACGTCCTCCACGGGCACGCAGCCCTTCAGCTTCGCGCTGCTCACCGCGACCTTCTCCGTCTCATAGAACGCACGCAGGATCGCCGCGTCCGTCCCGTACTTCTCGTCCATCGCTCTCAGGAACATCGTGATCGCAAACTTCCCGCTCTGGTCGATACGAACCGCCAGCGCGTCTTTCTTCGTCACGTCCATCTCGATCCAGCTGCCACGCTCCGGAATGATCCGGCACGAGTGCAGCTTACGACCTCCCGCCGCCACCTCCACCAGAAAGTCCACGCCGGGCGACCGGTGAAGCTGACTCACGATCACGCGTTCCGCTCCGTTGATGATGAACTCACCACCGCCCATCATGACCGGAACTTCTCCCAGATACACCTCTTCCTTGATCACCTCGCCGTTCGCCTTGTGCAGACGAACCCAGATCCGGAACGGCATCCCATACGTCAGACGCAGCTTCCGACACTCGTCCGCCGAATACCGAGGCTTCCCAAGGTCGTAATACAGATACTCCAGCCTCATCGAGCTGTCGTGACTCTCGATCGGGAAGCTCTCGCGAAGCACTCCCTCCAGTCCCCTGTCGGCTCGCTTGTCCACCGCAATCGCACTCTGCAGAAACTGCTCATACGATTCCGTCTGGATCGCCACAAGGTTCGGCATGGGATAATGATCGCCGGCCTTCGCAAAGCTGCGTACACGCATTCGTTCGTCCTCGGTCGCTTAGACCCGATTTGACTCCGCCAATGCTCTCACATCCGGATGACTGACCACGCTTCCCTCCACGAACTCCTCCGTCCCTCCTGAACCTGCCCTGGACGTCGGTGTGCCGGGTTTGGGACCTGTGGGCTCCGTTACTGGATCTCGACCACTGCTCCGGCCACTTCCAGTTCCTTCTTCATCGCCTCGGCTTCGTCCTTCGTCACGCCTTCCTTCACCTTCCCGGGCGCGCCGTCCACCATTTCCTTCGCTTCCTTCAGACCCAGGTTCGTCAGCGCTCGCACGGCCTTGATCACCTGGATCTTCTTGTCGCCCACTTCCTTCAGAATCACCGTGAACGACGTCTTCTCTTCCGCCGCGGCTTCTCCACCACCCGCGCCTCCACCCATCGGGGCCATCATCGCCATCGGGGCGGCTGCCGTCACGCCGAACGCGGCTTCGAGAGCCTTCACCTGCTCGGCTAGCTCCAGAACCGGAAGCTTCCCGATATACAGCGTCGTGAACGCCTTGCGGTCCTCAGCCGTCAGACCCATCACCTTCTCCACCAGCTTGCTGACCTCGGCCGACGCCTGAGTTCCTTCAGCCTGCTCTGCCGTCATCACTCTCTCCTTGCTTCCTGTCTCTCGCACCTCCCGAACCCCCGGGAGGGTGCACTGGGTTTACTCTGCCTTGAATGCCGGACTCACCGGCCTTCGTTTCTTTGCCTCTCCCCACACTCATCGCGGCACACGCCGCGTTTCTTTTCTTCTCCGGCCTACGCCGACGGCTGTCCCTTCTCCCGGATCGCGTCCATCGTCCCCACGAACTTCCGGACCACCGCCGACATCACACCCACCATGCTCGACACCGGCGCCTTCATCGTCGCAAGGAACTGCGCCTGAAGGATCTTCTTGTCCGGGACCTTCGACAGCCGAACCGTCTGCGCCTGCTCGAACACCTTCCCGTCCGCCAGCGATCCGCGGATCGTCAGCTTGTTCTTGTTCGCGCACGACACCATCGCCTTCACCAGCGTCAGCGCGTCCGACTCGCCCGTCGCCAGTGCGCTCGGACCACGAAGAAGCACGCCGAGGTCTTCCAGACCCATCTCGCCCAGCGCCTTCATCGCCAGCGAATTCTTCACCACCGACAGCGTGATCCCCTGCTTGCCCAGTTCCGCACGGATCTCCGTCAGCGCCGTCGACTTCACACCCGTCAGGTCCAGAACCACGCACCGGTCCATTCCTTCATACCGGCTCGTCAGTTCCTTCACGATCATCTGCTTCAGTTCTCTTGCCATGGCTTCCCGTCATCCCTTATATGCGATTCCGCTGCCGCTCTTCTATCTCTGTCAGATTCACGCGACGTTCAGTCTCAGCCCGGGGCCCATCGTCGAGCTCAGAACCACCTTCTCGATGAAAATCCCCTTCGCCGACGAAGGACGACTTGCCTCGATCCGACGGATCAGCGCCTCGATGTTCGCCACCAGGTCTTCCACCTGGAACGAAAGTTTTCCCACCGGAACGTGGACGTTCCCGCCCGCGTCGTTCCGATACTCCACCTTCCCCGCCACGAACTCTTCCACCGTCTTCGCCACTTCCTTCGTCACCGTCCCGGCCTTCGGCGAAGGCATCAGCCCCTTCGGACCCAGCACGCGGCCCAGTTTTCCCACCTTCCCCATCATGTTCGCTGCCGCGATCGCCACGTCGAAATCCATCCAGCCGCCTTCCACCTTGGCCACCAGTTCGTCCGCGCCGGCTTCCACCGCTCCCGCCTTCACCGCCGCCTCGATGTCCAGTCCCTGACAGAACGCCACCACCCGGACCTTCTTCCCCGTGCCCTTCGGCAGACTCACCGATCCGCGGATCGTCTGGTCCGTCTGTTTCGGATCGACCCCAAGTTTCAGACACAGTTCTACCGTCTGGTCGAACTTCGTCGTCGGAAGCGACTTCAGCAATTCCACCGCTTCCCGGATCTCATACACCTTCTTCGCGTCCACCTGCTCCGCCGCAGATTTGAACCGCTTGCTCTGTCTCATGTCTTCTCTTCCATGCCTCTGGGTTGTAACCGCTTCTCACGTCCTTCGCCCACCAGGTGCTGCCGCACGTCCACACCGGCGTCAGTCCACCACCTCGATACCCATCGACCGCGCCGTCCCTGCGATCACGCGTTCCGCCGCTTCCAGCGATGCCGCGTTCAGGTCGGCTCGCTTCGTCTCCGCGATCTGACGGACCTGCTCACGCGTCACCTTCCCCACCTTTTCCGCCTTCGGACTGCCCGAGCCCTTCGCCAGACCCGCCGCCTGCTTCAGCAGGACCGCCGCCGGCGGCCTCTTCGTGATGAAATCGAAGCTCCCGTCCGCGGAGATCGTGATGTCCACCGGGATCGTCGTCCCGTTCGCCTCACGGGTGCGGTCGTTGAACTGACGCACGAAGTCCCCGATGTTCACACCGTGCTGACCCAGCGCGGGCCCCACCGGAGGTGCGGGCGTCGCCTTCCCACCCGGACATTGCAGTTTCACTTTTGCTACCATTTGCTTCGCCATGCTTGCCCCTACTCGCTCAGACGCTTTCCATCTGCCAATACTCCAGCTCCACGGGCGTCGGTCGCCCGAATATCGTCACCACAACCTTCACCAGTCCCTTGTCCGGAATCACCTCTTCCACGATCCCGTCGAAATTCTGGAAGGGCCCTTCCTTGATCTTCACCGAGTCGCCAGGACTGAAGCTGATGTGAACCTTCGGCTGAGAATCCTCCGCCGTCTTCTTCGCGTCTCCCAGGATCTTGTCCACTTCCTGCGACGTCAGCGGAACGGGCGTCTTCGCCGTCGGGCCCACAAAATCACCCACGCCGGACACGCCCCGAACGAAGTGCTGCGACTCTTCCGTCAGGATCATCTCCACCATCACGTAACCCGGATACAGCTTCCGCTGCGTTACGCGCTTCTTGCCACCCTTGATTTCCGTCACCTTCTCCGTCGGAACCAGCACCCGGGGGATCAGCTCCTCCATCCCCTCCGCCTTCACCTTCTTCTCCAGCTTCTCACGGACGCTGTCTTCCTTGTTGCTCTGCACCCGAAGCACATACCACCGCTTGCTGGGAGGCTTCGGCGCCGACGTGCCCGTCGACTCCTCCACGGTCCCGGACGCTGACGGCGCCACCGTCGGCTCTTCTGCTTCCTTCACGTCCTTCTCAGCTTTCTCTTCAGACTTGCTCATCGCCGAAAATGTCCAGGATTCGAGGATAGAACATAACCCGGCCTCGCTGGCCGGGTTCGCCAGTCACACGGAACCTCAACCACTCGTCGACAGACCCAGCCATTTCAGAACCGTCCACTCACAGATCTTGTCGACCCCCATCAGGTACACCCCCATGATCAGAACCACCACGATCACCACCAGCGTCGCCCCAGCAACCTCCCGCGCCGTTGGCCACGTCACCTTGCGCATCTCGATCTCGGTCTGGATCAGAAGGTCCGCCGACCGAACACTGTTGCACGCATACACCGCCGCCGCCACGAACACCAGCATCAGCACCACCGGAACATACATCCCCATCCCGTAATAATACGGCACCTTCATCCCGAACAGCGGCAGCTCTCCCATCTGGCGCTGACCCACCATCCAGTTCCCCGTCTGCACCGCCGCGAACGTCCCCATCCCGAGGATGCCCAGCCCCGCGACGCCGCGCGCCCACACGCCCTGTCCACGCTTATAGATGGTCAGCAGTCTTCCTATTCGGCTCAACAAGCCTCGTCTCCTCCCATCTCCCGTGACGCCTGCGAACGACGGTCCTCTTCCTCGCCGCGACCGCTTCCTCTCACCACCGGGACAGACCGGAATCCTCCATCGCCCGGAATCTCCCCGAACGATCGAAGACCACGACCGTCTCGCAACATCCAGAATCATGGCGGGTCTGGAGGGATTCGAACCCCCAACATCCGGTTTTGGAGACCGGCGCTCTAGCCAATTGGAGCTACAGACCCCCCAACCTCAGACCGCTTCCTCGTCCCATCTCTCAGCCGACGGCGTCCTGATACTCGCCTTGGCAACGACGTGCCGCACGCTCACTCCTCGCGCCGCACATCGTTCACACGGAACACCCGCCGCCTGACCGCAACCGCCGTCACGACGTCTCGACTACTTCCGCCGGGACTTGTGTTCCGTGTGCTTTTGACAGAACTTGCAGTACTTGCTCAGCGCCAGCTTCTCGCCACCCTTGGTCTCAAGGCTGGTCCGATAGTTCCGCTGCTTGCACTCGCTGCATTCCAACGTCAGGTATTCCCGCATCGTTCGTCCGCCGTTTCCGATCTCGTATTACGCAAGCACCTTCGTCACAACGCCCGCACCGATCGTCCGCGAACCCTCGCGGATCGCAAACCGCAGCTGTGCTTCCATCGCGATCGGCTGAATCAGCGTCACTTCCATCGTCGCGTTGTCGCCGGGCATCACCATCTCCGCACCGCGCAGAGACACGTCGCCCGTCACGTCCGTTGTCCGGAAGTAGAACTGGGGCTTGTACCCGTTGAAGAACGGCGTGTGACGCCCGCCTTCTTCCTTCTTCAGAACGTACACGTTGCACTCGAACTTCGTGTGGGGCGTAATCGAGCCCGGCTTCGCCAGAACCATCCCGCGCTGAAGGTCCGCACGTTCGATCCCGCGCAGCAGGACCCCGGCGTTGTCCCCGGCGATCGCTTCATCCAGCGTCTTGTTGAACATCTCCACGCCCGTCGCCACCGACTTCCGCGTCTCACGCAGACCCACCAGCTCCACTTCGTCCCCGACCTTTACCTTCCCACGCTCCACGCGACCCGTCCCCACCGTCCCGCGTCCCTTGATGCTGAACACGTCTTCGATCGGCATCAGGAACGGCTTGTCCACGTCGCGCTCGGGCGTCGGAATGAACGAGTCCACCGCGTCCATCAGCTCCAGAATCGCGGCCGCGTTCGGATCGTTCCGGTCGCCCGTCGGGTTCTCCAGCGCCTTGCTCGCACACACACGCACGATCGGCGTGTCGTCGCCCGGAAAATCGTAGCTGTTCAGCAGCTCTCGCAGTTCCAGCTCGATCAGGTCCAGCAGCTCCGGATCGTCCACCAGGTCCACCTTGTTCATCGCAACCACGATCGCCGGAACGTTCACCTGCTTCGCCAGAAGAACGTGCTCCCGCGTCTGAGGCATCGGACCGTCGTCCGCCGCCACCACCAGGATCGCCCCGTCCATCTGCGCCGCACCCGTGATCATGTTCTTGATGAAGTCCGCGTGTCCCGGACAGTCGATGTGCGCGTAGTGACGCTTATCCGTCTCGTATTCCACGTGCGCCACCTGGATCGTCACGATCTTGCTCGCGTCACGGACCGTCCCACCCTTTGCAATGTCCGCGTAGCTCTTCGCCTTCGCCAGACCCTTCTTCTCCAGATTCGCGACGATCGCTGCCGTCAGCGTCGTTTTGCCGTGATCGATGTGCCCGATCGTCCCGATGTTCACGTGCGTCTTCGTTCTCTTGAACGTGTCCTTTGCCATCAGGCTGCCTCCTCGCATTTCCTTTCAGTTCTCAACGCGTTCTTCACAGAACCGCTGACGACGTCTCTCTCTCGACTATGCCTGCCGCACAGGCGACCCCGCCTGCGCTTCTTACCTCCCACATCCACCTCACCCCACCGGCCTCAACCCCTGAC
>CAZVTD010000075.1:0-10265 GCA_964629945.1 uncultured Planctomycetota bacterium
CCTGGCTGATGAGGGTGGGGAGACAGCGTCGGAGGGTGTGGTCCTCGTCGCGCGCGGGGATGATGACGGAGACTTTCGGCGTGGTGCGGTGCGGGGCGGCCATGGCGGCCGTCAGGACGGGCATACGATTGAGACCGAAGTGGAGGAGGACGTGGTGCAGCAGCCACACAAGGGTGGTCAGGAGCATGAACGCGGAGAGCGTCAGGAGCACGACCTGACCGTCGGCGACCTTCAGGCCCGTTACGCTCAGGACCGGGCAGCATCCCATAAACGCCCCTTCCGTCGAGTTGATGCGTCACCGTGAGGGATGTGTTTTCCGACGCAACGCCAGAACCAGTTCGATTTCTCCCCGGGTCATGCCGGTTGCCTGGGCGATTTCCAGATCGGTGCGTCCCTCGTCCGCCAGTCTGAGCACCGTTTCCTCCATTGTGCGACGCTGTGGGGATTTCGAGGAACCGTCCACGGTCCGGGCCGATGCCGGCTGCTCCGTCGCGGGGGTTGTCCCGGGTTGTCCGGACGATTCGGTTTTCTCCAGGAGCGTTTTGAGTTCTTCAATGCGCGTTTCGGCGTCTCTGATGCACGTCTCGGTGTCTTCGATGAGTCGATTCAGGGCGATCATCTTCGTGTCGAGAGCTGCGTTGACTTCGCGTGAGAACTCCTGGAGCTGCACGAGCAGTTCCTCCATCGATCTTTTGAGGCGGTCCGTCTCGCTGATCGTTCTGGACGGGAGCGTCCGGCTTCGACGGGCGAGGATGCGCGGGAGGATGAACACCAGCGCGACCGCGGCCAGAGCCGCCACGTATACCCACGGCGGCAGTCCGCCCGGTTTGTCCTGGGCCAGGACCCGCGGGATGATGTCCATCGACAGCCTGTCGATGACCGCGTGCGTCGTGACCATGTGCCGTGCTCCCATCTCGTGTTCCGGAGGACCGGTCCCGCGGACCGGTCTATTTCATCCGGGGGGCGTCTTCGGGTCCGCCGTCGGTCCCGTGTGCTTTGCGATAGGCCTCTTCGGCCCGGGCGTAGACCTCCTTGAGGGGGACGCCCTGCTTCCGGGCGATCTCCAGACAGCACTCGTACTCGGGGGCCACCGTGCAGACCTTTCCGTCCAGGCTTCCGACCTTCAACGTCAGCTCTCCCAGTTCCGTGTGCACCTTGACCAGCTGTCGCGTGAGCTTCCGGCGGTGACACAGCATCTCGCGCAGTCCGAAGGTGGTGGTCTCGGTGAACAGCACGCGCTCGATGGCGTCCTTTTGGTACGCGGTGCACAGGACCACGAGCTGCGTCGCGGGACGGTTCTTCTTCATCTGCACCGGCGTGTTGAAGACGTCAAGCGCTCCCTCGGCAAAGAGCCTTTCGAAGAGGTATCCCATGAGCTCGGGGTTCATGTCGTCGAGGTTGGTTTCGAGCCGCCAGACGACGTCGGCGGAGGAACTGGTGGCGTCCTCACCGATGATGAGCCGCAGGAGGTTCGGATTGTTGGGGAACTCTTTCTGACCGGCGCCGTAACCGACCATCTCGGTGGTCATGGAGGGCATCGGTCCGCAGTCGCTGGCGAGCGTGGTGAGGATGGCGGCCCCGGTGGGCGTGGTGAGTTCCCCGACGAGGTCCGTTCCGGCGACGCGGTATCCCTTGAGGAGTTCCACGACGGCCGGCGCCGGGACGGGAAGTCGTCCGTGGGCGCATTCGACGAAGCCGGAGCCGACGGGCACGGGACTTCCGAAGATCTCCTGGACCCCGAGGAGTTCGAGTCCGATGCAGGCGCCGACGATGTCCACGATGGCATCCACCGCGCCGACTTCGTGGAAGTGAATCTGGTCCACGGTGGTTTCATGAACTCGGGCTTCGGCCTCGGCGAGACGTCGGAAGACCTGCTCGGCACGCCGACGCACGCCTTCTTCCAGCGTGGACGCAGCGAGAATTTCCAGGATGTCGTTCAGGTTGCGGTGATGGTGGTGTCCGTGCGGGTCTTCGCTGTGCTTTTCCAGCAGGACGTCCACTTTGGTGCCGGCCAGGCCGGAGCGTTTGACCGGTCGGCTGGTGAGTTCATAACCGCCGAGGGGGAGCTTTCCGAGTTCGCGTCGAAGGGATTCCAGACTGACGCCGGCGTCGATGAGGGCGCCGAGGATCATGTCACCACTGATGCCGCTGAAGCAGTCAAAATAGGCGATACGCATGGACACCTCTCATCCTGGCAGGGAAACTCCTGAGTTCCGTTAGGGTATTCCCCGCACGCGTGATTGGCAAGGGAAAAGGCGCTTCCTGTTGTCTTCCGGCAGGAATGACACCCCGTCCGCTCACAGGTGTCATCGCCCTTGCACAGAACCGACAGGTCGGCGTCGTCTGAACCGCTTCGGGGGAGTTACTCCGTCTCTTCCGTCAGGATTTTTACCCGACGGCCTTCGATCTGCAATCTGCCCTGAGCATACAGACGGATGGCTTCGGGGTACGCGATGCATTCTTCGGTGAAAACCCGTTTGGCGACGTCGTCGGGGGTGTCTTCGAAGTGCACCGGGACCGTCCGCTGGAGGATGATGGGGCCGGTGTCATACTCGTTGTCGGCGAAGTGGACGGTGCAGCCGCTGATCTTGACGCCCGAGTTGACGACCGCCTCGTGAACGGCGTGGCCATACATGTCCAGTCCGCAGAAGGCGGGGATGAGGGCCGGGTGGATGTTCATGACCCTGCCGTGGTAGCGGGGCGGGATGGTCCAGAGTTTGAGGAAACCGGCCATGGTGACCAGCTCGACGTTATAGCGGTCGAGGATTTCGGCGATCGCTTCGCCATATTCCTTTGCGTCGGCGTATCTTGTTCGAAGGAGGACGTGGGTGGGGACGTGGTGCTTGCGTGCGCGTTCGAGTCCGAAGGCCTTGGCAGAAGAGGAGATAACGACGGCGACTTCGGCGTCGAGTGAGCCGGCGTCGATGCGGTCGAGGAAGTTCTGGAGCGTCGTTCCCCCGCCGGAAATCAACACGCCCAGCCGGATTCTGGTCACTTCAGCTCCTTTTCTGACAGGATTTCCACGACTTTCGCACACTTTTTTGACGGCTTTTCCACGCTCTGCTGACATCTTACTGACTGGAAATGCACGTTTTGCTGACACTCTGCCAACAGGTTGCTGACAGGTTATCCACACCGATGTATCGGGGGAGCCTTATGCCTCGCGACGCTTCAGCCAGAGTTCCAGGTCGCCCTTTCCGACGCGGACCGTCTTCTGGGACGGCGCTTCGAGGGTATCCGAGAGCTTGACGCAGAGGGTCTCGGCAGTGATGTAGTCGTGCCAAGTGGTGATGGCGTGGGTGAGTTCCTCGTCGTCGGTTTTCAGGGACAGCTCGATACGGTCCTCCATGTTGAGGTCGAGGTCCTTGCGCAGCTGCTGGACGTGACGGACCACGTCGCGGGCGAGTCCTTCGAGGCGCAGGTCCTCGGTGACCTCGGTGTCGAGCGCGACGGTGATGCGGCTGTCGCCGGCGACCACGAAGTGTTCCGGACCCGTCGCGGTGACCTCGACTTCCTCGGGGGCGAGTTCGAAGCGTTCGTCTCCGAGCTGGACTTCCACTGCTGCGCCTTCCCTGACCTTCGCGGCCACCTCCAGCGGGTCCATGGCCACAAGGGTCTGCTGGATGCGCGGGGCCTTGGGGCCGTATTTGGGTCCGACGAGCTTCATGTTGCAGCGCACGGAGTGTTTGAGGAAGGCGCCGACGTCGGCTGCGACGGTGAGCGACTTGACGTTGAGTTCTTCGAGGACCAGGCGTTCGAAGCGCTTCAGTCCGGTGCGTGCGGTTTCGTCGGCGGTGAAGACCTTGAGTTCGCGCAGGGGCTGTCGGACGCGGAGCTGGGTGGTGGTCCGCAGGGAGAGCGCCGTCGAGACGACGTCCACCGTGGTGTCCATCTGGGCGGAGAGGGTCTCGTCGATCTCGTGGAGGCGGGCTTCGGGATAATCGCACAGGTGGACGCTTTCGGGGGCGGCGGGGTCCTGCTGGGCCACGAGCTGACGATACATGATCTCGGTGACGAAGGGGATGACCGGGGCGAGGACCTTGCAGAGCGTCACGAGGGTTTCGTAGAGGGTCTGGTACGCGGCGAGCTTGTCGGTGTCGTCCTCGCTTTGCGTCCGCCAGAAGCGTCGCCGATTGCGTCGGACGTACCAGTTGGAGAGGTCTTCGATGAAGCGTTCGGCTTTCCGCATGAAGGGGTAGAGTTCGTAATTGGGGATGTCGGTGTTGGCTTCACGGACCAGGAGCTGGAGGTCGGAGAGCAGCCAGCGGTCGATGTCCTGACGCTTTCCGAGGGGGACCTGCGGGGCTTTGGGGTCGAACGCGTCGAGCCGGGCGTAATTGCTGAAGAATGCGTAGACGTTCCAGAGGGTGCTGAAGACCTTTCGTTTGATCTGGTCGCCGAGGGTCCAGCCGAAGTTGAGGTTGTTGAGTGGGTTGTGTGCGCAGAAGATCCAGCGCATGACATCGACACCCATTTTTTCGGCGGCGTCGTCGAACCAGATGGCGTTTCCGGCGGACTTGTGCATCTCTTTGCCGTGCTCGTCGCGCATGAGGGCGTAGCCGAAGAGGGTCTTGAAGGGGGCCTTCCGCTCCATCATGGTGGACATCGCCAGCAGGGCGTAGAACCAGTTGCGGAACTGTCCGGGGAAACATTCGGTGACGAGGTCCGCGGGGATCCATTTGCTCCAGTAGTCGCGGTCGGAGTTGTAGCCGACGGTGGAGTAGGGGACGATGCCGGCGTCCAGCCAGGGGTTTCCGACGTCCTTGATTCGGCTGATCTGCCTGCCGCATTCGGAGCAGGTGATTTTGACGGCGTCGATCCACGGACGATGGGGACTGTTGCCTTCGAAGGCGTCCCAGCCGGCGACGGCGCGCGCTTTGAGTTCTTCGCGCGAGCCGATGATCTCGAAGTGCCCGCATTCGCATTCCCAGATGGGCAGGGCCAGTCCCCAGTAGCGTTTTTTGGAGATCATCCAGTCGCGCATGTTGGCGAGCCAGTCGAGTTCGCGGTCGAGTCCCCAGTCGGGGATCCAGCGGACTTCGCGGGCGCTCTCCATGATCTCCTCGCGCCAGTTCATGTTGATGAACCACTCGTGGACGTTGCGGAAGAGGAGCGCCGTCCCGCAGCGCCAGCAGTGCGGGTAATTGTGCTTGTAGTTTTCCGACTTGTAGTAGACGCCCTTGGCGCGCAGGCTCTTGAGGATCTCGTCGGCGACCTTCTGCGCGGGTTTGCCCACCAGGTCTCCGTAGCCTTCGACGTAGACGCCCGCCTCGTCGATGGGGACGAGACAAGCGAGCTTTTCGGTCTTGGAAAGTTCGAAGTCCTCGCGTCCGCAGCCCGGCGCCACGTGGACGATCCCGGTGCCTTCCTCGGCGCTGACGTCCTTCCAGCCGACCACGCGGTGGAGCGGGGCGACGTCCTTCTGTGCGGGCAGTTCGTCAAAGGGACCGGCATATTTCCAGCCCACCATCTGCGCGCCGGGAAGTTTATGGAGCACCTCGAACGGGCCGTTGGACTTCATCTGATCCAGGCACGCCTCGGCAAGGTAATAGATCAGTCCGTCCTGCTTGACCTTGGCGTAAGTGATTTCGGGATGCACCGCGCAGGCGACGTTTGCGGTGAGCGTCCAGGGCGTGGTGGTCCAGGCCAGGATGTACTCGTCGGTCCGGTCGCGAAGAGGCAGGCGGACGATGACGGAACGGTCGACCACCTCGCGGTAGCCTTCGTGCATCTCGTGCTGGCTGATGCCGGTGCCGCAGCGCGGACACCAGGGCATGCTGTCGGTGCCCTTGTAGATCAATCCGCGTTCATGGCACCTCTTGAGAAAGCCCCAGATGGTGTAGTTGTTCTCGTCGGTCATGGTGAAATAGGAGTTGTCCCAGTCCATCCAGTAGCCCAGGCGGATGGACTGTTCGGTCTGGATGGCGCTGAACTTTCGGACGCGCTCCTTGCACATCTCGACGAATTTTTCAAGTCCGTATTCCTCGATGTCCTTCTTGGTGGTGAAGCCGAGGGCTTTTTCGACCTCGACCTCGACCCACAGTCCCTGGCAGTCGAAACCGTTCTGATAACGCTGGTCGAAACCCTTCATGGCGAAGTATCGCTGGAAGAGGTCCTTGTAGGTCCGGCCCCAGGCGTGATGGACGCCCATCGGGTTGTTGGCGGTGATGGGTCCGTCCAGAAAGGACCAGATGGGCTTGCCGGCGTTGAGTTTGCGTCGCTGGTTGAAGACGTCACGCTCGCGCCAGAACGCGAGCACGTC
This sequence comes from uncultured Planctomycetota bacterium, assembly GCA_964629945.1. GTDB lineage: Bacteria > Planctomycetota > DG-23 > DATKVD01 > CAZVTD01 > CAZVTD01. Next base: position 6,263 of record CAZVTD010000075.1, read on the forward strand.
GTGCTCGAGCTTCACGAAATCGACCTGTGGCTCCACCTTCTCGAACATCACAACTCCTATTTCGCGTTGAGGTTAAGGAAAAGATCAGGTTAACGCGAGGAGGCGGTTTCGTCAAGAGTCTAGACGGCAGTCCACCTCAGATATCCCTCAGTCGGACGTTGCCGTTGGCGTGACGGGCGGCGTCGATCAGGTCGCGGTAGGCGTGGGCGAGCTGGCGGGTCGCCTGGGAGTCCACCAGCGGGATGTCGTCGCTGCCCCGGGCGTCGAGCGCCTCCAGGACGGAGGCGACGGTGATCGTGTTGACGTCGCGCGCGGGAAGATAGCCGCTCTGGCGGGGGTCCGGTCTTCGGGTCTCCACCAGCAGTCCCGCTTCGGTCAGCTCGAAGCACATCTCGCTGACCAGGCGGAATGGGGTTTGGAGCGCGTTGGCGATCTCCTCGGCGGTCTCGGGCTTCTTCCCTTCGACGAAGTCCTTGACCTGGTGGTGCATGACGGCCAATGCCACGCGTTGTCTCGTCGCGCTGCTGGCTTTCAGACAGTCGGGCTCGAACTCATAGGTGGCGACGTTCTGATGTGCGAAGGCGATCTCGGCGCCCAGCAGCACGACGACCCAACTGACCTGGACCCAGATGATGAACAGGGGCAGCGCCGCGAACCCGCCATAGATCGAGCTGTACTTGGTGACGCCCACCTGGAAAGTGAAGTAGGCCCACTGAATCAGCTGGTAGATGGTGCCGGCGACGATGGCCGCCAGGATTCCGGAGCGCAGGTGGACCTTCGTGTTCGGCATGTAAACGTAGAGGATGAGCAGCAGCAGCCACATCAGCATGTAGGGGAGCAGTCTCAGTGCCAGCAGCACCAGCCAGGCAGCTGGTCCCAGGAGCGCCACACGCTCCATGAACGCTTCCACCTTGCTGGTTACGAGTGCCGTTGCCGCCGCCGCCACCACCAGCAGCATGGGCAGGATCAGCATCATCGAGAGGTAATCGGTGAATCGACGGAACCAGCTTCGTCCCTTGGGGATCCCCCAGACGTCGTTGAAGGATTTCTCGATGTTGCTGAAGAGCTTGACGACGGTGAAGAAGAGGATGGCGGCGCCGACCCCGGCGACCAGTCCCCCGCTGGTGTTGGCCAGCATGTTCTCGGCGTAATCCACAATGCGTGTGACCACCTCCTGCTGTTCGACGAACTTCTCCAGCAGCATGACCCGGAGGCGTTCCTGGAAGCCGAAGCCCTTGGCGATCCCGAAGGCCATCGCCACCACGGGGACCACGGAGATGAGGGTGTAGAGCGTGAGCGCGGAGGCCCGCAGCATGCACTGGTCCCGGTGGAAGCCTTTCACCGCCAGGACGACCACACGCAACTGCTGTAATACGAACAGCTTGCGTCCGGAAAGGGTGGCCGACGGGATGCGCCAGATTCCCACGGTCAGATAATGGATCAGCCGATGCAGCATGCTGGTCAACGTGCTCATGACGGCGTCTCCCGGTTAAAGTTTTGCTTTCCGGATGAGTCGCGTGACGATTTTCGCGAGCTTGGGTTCGGCTTCGTTGGCGGTGCGGACGATGCTCTCGATGTTGGCCGGCTCCAGGGCGTCGGGCAGGCACAGGTCGGTGACGATGGCGATGCCGAAGACCTTCATGCCCATGTGGATGGCGACGAGGTTTTCGGGGACGGTGCTCATGCCGACGACGTCGGCGCCGATGCCGCGCAGGAAGCGGTATTCCGCACGGGTTTCCAGGTTCGGTCCGGACACGGCCACGTAAACCCCCGTGTGGGTTCGGACCTGCTCCTCCATGGCGATTTCCTGACCCAGGGCCAGCAGGGCCTTGTCGTAGGGCTCGACCATGTCGGGGTAGCGCGGACCGAGGTCGTCGTCGTTGGGACCGATGAGGGGGTTGTCGCCCATGAGGTTGATGTGGTCTTCGATGAGCATGATGTCGCCCTTGACGTACTGCGGGTTCATGCCGCCGCATGCGTTCGACAGGATCAATAGCTTGGCGCCCAGCGCACGCATCACGCGAATCCCGATGGTGATCTCCTGCATGGAGTAGCCTTCGTAGTAGTGGAAGCGTCCGTCCATGGCCACCACGTTGCGTCCGGCGACCTTGCCCAGGACCAGTTGACCGGCGTGACCGGCCACCGTGGGAATCGGGAAGTTCGGGATATCCTTGAACGGGATGCTGACCTCCGCTTCGATGGTCTGGGCGAAGCCTCCCAGTCCGGTGCCCAGGACGATGCCCACCTCGGGGACCAGTGTGCTTCTGGTGTGGATGGCGTTCACCGCTTCTTCGATCTGCATGCGCAACGTCTTCATCCGTGACGCTCCTTTCGATCCGATGAGGTTCCTACGTCTCCAAGGTCTTCTTCAATCTCCCGGCGAGTTCCTCCGGCGTGATGCCTGCCAGTCGAACGGTCTTCTGTTTTGAGGTCAGTCCTGCCGTCACGCTCACCTGGGAGCGTTTGAGTCCCAGCGATTTGGCCAGCAATTCCACGACGGCGTCGTTCGCCTTTCCCCGTTCGGGGGCGGCGGAGACGCTGACCTTGAGTGCTCCCCCGTGTTCGCCCAGGATTCGGCTGCGCGAGGCTCCGGGACTCACGCGGACACCCATCAGGACGGCGTTTTCGGAGGTTCTGAGTTCGATCATGTCGTTCACCCGGTCCCCATCATACTCCGATCCGGGTCGAATTTTCCATCTTTTATCTTGACTTCTCTTGTCGGATCAGGCGATAATTTCAGCATGGAACGGAATAGCCTGTCCATCATCGGAGGTCAGTGTTGGTTTAGGCGGCCCAATGGGCCGCCTGCGCCGCGATAGTCTTGTTGTCTGACTAGCGGAGCCGCGGTAGCCCATCTGGGCTTCTGCGGCTCATGTCGTTTATGGGCCGCGCAACGTGCGCGGCCCTTTTTCTTTTTCCAGTGCAGGGTGCCGTCATGATTACGTTCCTTCTGGCTGGTGTCACGTTCGGGTTGTCCGCCGGGTTGTTCCCGGGACCGCTTCTGGCCTTCGTGGTCTCGCAGTCCCTTCGACATGGACCCCGCGAGGGCTTCAAGGGCTCGCTGGCCCCGCTTGTCACCGATCCTCCCATCATGGTCGTCAGCGTTCTGCTGGTCGGCTGGTTCTCCGGATACCGTCCTTTTCTGGGGGGGATTGCCTGTCTGGGAGGGCTTTTTGTCCTGTGCCTGGCGTGGGACTGTCTTCGTGCACGGACGTCCGGGGTCAGCGGCAACGATTCGGCCCCGCGTTCCCTGGGCAAGGCGGTGCTGCTCAACGTCCTCAGTCCCAGTCCCTACCTGTTCTGGCTGCTCGTGGGGGGACCGCAGATCGCGTTGGCCTGGCAGCACGTCCGCTTTGGGGCCGCGGGGTTCGTTCTCGGATTCTTCGGTTGTCTGGTGGGTTCCATGGCCCTCATGGCGATCGTGGCCGGTCATTCGAGGCACTGGATCACGGGCAAGCCCTACCGCGTTATAATGATTTGTCTTGGTCTGGCCCTGGGTGTCGCGGGGGTTCTGCTTCTTCGCAGCGGACTGACGATGCTCGGAGTGTTCGGCGCTCCGACGGTGTGAATGGGCCTCCACAGAAACAGCGTCGCCCCGCGGAGGAGTCCAAGCCGCGGGGCGGCGATTTCACCGGCTTTTCTTTGAAGACTATCGTTCCCTGTCCCCTTTGCGGGTGCCGTCTTCGGCCTTGGGTCCACCGGTGTCCTTCGGTCCGGTCTTTTTCCCTTCGCCGTCCTTGCGTTCACCGTCTTTACGTTCGCCTTCGGCCTCGATGCGCTGGATGCTGCGGATCCACTTCTTGTCCCCGCCTTCGGAGACCCAGTTCACCCGGACCTGTTCTCCGGCCTTCAGGCTTCCCACCATCGAATAGGCCTGTCCGTTCCTCGGTCCCACCAGGAACGTCTCCTGTGCACCGCCTTCCGCCCTCGTAATCGTCAACGAAAGCAGCAGCCCCCCAAATCCTTTGATCGCCACCGTGCTCACCACCGTCCCGTCAGCCTG
>CAZVTD010000076.1:0-10197 GCA_964629945.1 uncultured Planctomycetota bacterium
GGTCTCCCCCTCCATCTCGCCGAAGGCCCGCATGTTCCGGTCGCGCAGTTTCCGGTCCCACCCCTCACACGTCCCGGGAAGATGGAGCAACGTGACGGTTTTGTCCCGATGCGCAAGGAAATAGGCGATCTCGGCCGCCAGCAGTCCTCCCCCGACGACGCAAACCTTCTGACCGACCTGGACCTCGCCGGACAGGAGTTCCGTCGGGTCAACCGGACGGACGTTATCCAGGCCGACGATGTCCGGCTTCAGCAGAGTTCCACGACGGGCAACGAACACGGCATAGGGGTTCTCGGCACGGTTTGTCTCGGCCTGGATGCGCTCGGGAGCGGGCCACGATCGCAGACGCAGCTTGATATTGAGACGAACGATCGTGCGCGAAAGGTAATCGACGATGCGGTAGTTGTCCGACTGGGCCGGGATACGCGCACGAAGCGCCAGCAGTCCCCCCAGAAGCGACGACGGTTCGTGAAGCGTGACCAGAAATCCCAGACGGGCCGCAAGACAGGCGATGTGCAGACCGGCCAGACCACCCCCCAGAACAACGACCTTGCGCTGTGCACCGGCACGACGGGCCAGCTGGTAGATCTGTTCCCGGCCGACGGTCGGGTTCGCCGGACACCTCATCACAGGCATGGCGCCGCCCCCCCGACAGACGTTGTTGTAGATGCAGGGACGCACCTCGACGCCACTGGTGGTCGCCTTGCTGACCAGATCCGGGTCGGTGATCAGCGGACGTCCCATGGCCACGAGATCGGCGTATCCCCTGCGGAGGATCTCCGCCGCTTCCGTCACGTCGCGCACGTTTCCTTCATCGATCACGGGACAGGAAAGGACGCGCTTGACCTCGCGAGCGGGCGAGCCGCGAGCCACGCGACCGTCGTCGGCCACCAGACGGGTCATGTTGAGCGGAAAATCACCGGCCTGTCCCACTTCCACCGCCCAGAGATGGAACCCTTCCAGGGACTTGGCGAGTTCCAGAAGCTCATTCATGCCAAGCCCGCCGAGCACTTCGCTGCGGGAGGGCAGGCGCACCAGGAGAGGATAATCCGGTCCCAACGCCTCGCGTGCGCGCGAGAGAAGCTTGTGAAGGAAGCGCCAACGCCCTTCCAGGCTGCCTCCATATTCATCGTCACGATGGTTGCTCACCGGGGAGAGGAACTGCTGAATGAGATCATCACGATCCCCGCAGAACTCGACGGCATCGAAACCCGCCTCGCGCGCCCGTCGAGCCGCCGCCACGAAGTCCGACAGAATCTGCTCGATGTCATCCGGTGTCAGTTCCCGGGGCTGCACCCCGAACGTCTCACCCGCAAGGGGCGACGGAGCCATCGGGACTCCCCCGACATAACGTGGATCGGCCTCGCGACCGGCATGGGTCAGTTGGATAAAAACGCGAGAACCCGCCTGTTTGACCATGTTGACCAGCCGGCTCAACCCCTCCACACAGGCGTCACGGTCGAGCAGCAGCATGTTGGCCGAGCCCCGACCCTGAGCCGAAACCGCGGTCGCCTCCACGATGATCAGGCCCACGCCCCCACGGGCACGGGCCTCGTAAAATCCCATCGACTGCTGCGTAACCAGCCCCTCCGGACTGCCAAAATTCGTCAGCATCGCCGGAAACACCACCCGGTTCGGCAGCGTGAGCCCCTCATGGGTGAACGGTTCCAACAGCACCTTGGCGGGGACAACGTTCTCCGTCACGTGTAACCTTCCTCAATGATTGCCCAGAAGCCTGGTCAGTTCACCGCCCGAACGCCGCTGGACTTCATCATGCAGACTGTGACCGTGGGCATCCATGGTCACCACCGCCGGGAAATCCTCAACGTGGAACACCCACATCGCCTCCGGAATGCCGAATTCCGCCAGCTTGTGATGCCCCCTCACCGAGACGATGGAGTGCGCCAGCATCCCGCCCGCCCCTCCCACGGCGCACAGATACACGGCCCCCAAACGCTTCAGCGCCTCACGCACACCGTCGTCCATGCCGCCTTTACCGATGATCACCCGCGGTCCATACCGCTCCAGCAGGGCCGGGGTATAGGGGTTCATCCGGGCCGACGTGGTCGGACCCGCCGACACCACACGGTAGCCTTCCCCTTCCGGACACACCAGAGGTCCACAATGATAAATCACGCCGTCTCGCAGGTCAAAGGGCAGCGGTTCACTGTCCGGACGGTCCACCAGGTAGCGATGAGCCCGGTCCCGGGCGGTCACAACGATCCCGCTGAGACGGACACTTTCGCCGGGCTTCAGTTCCCGAATATCCTTCTCAGACAGTGGAATTCGCAGGACCTTACAGGTCATAGGTCCCCTTTCCGGCCCGGGTGCACGTCATGGTGCCACGTCGACACGCCCAGCAGGCAAAGGAGACGGCCACGAAGTAGCTTGCCGGATGGCGGTGAAGCACACCGGCCTTCACCCCCAGGACCGTCGAGCGTCCGCCCATTCCCCCGGCCCCGATGCCCAGACGATTGCATTCCTCCACCAGCCGCCGCTCAAGTTGATCCAATTCATCGACGGAATTGACGTCATTCAGGGGACGCATGAGCTGGTGCTTGGCCAACGCAGCCGCCGAGTCTACCGCTCCCGCGATTCCCACACCCACCACGGAGGGCGGACATGCCCGTCCCTGCGCCCGCCAGACCGCATCCAGCACGCAGCGACGCACACCGTCCATATCCCGTGAAGCTCCCAGCGAAGCATCCGGCAGCTTGCCGATGACCGTCACGTTCTCGCATCCCCCGCCCTTGAGCATCCCCGCGACCACCAGATCCCCCCCGTCAGTCGGATGGAACTTCAGCATGGGGATCCCCTCCCCCACCCCGTCACCGGTGTTGACGCCCGTCAGGGAATCCACCGCGTTGGGACGCAGCGGGACCTCCCGGACCGCCCGGCGGGTTGCTTCGAGCAGCACCAATTCAAGCTGCCCCCGGGATATTCTTTCCGGATGCGTCACGTCAAAAACGGGAATGCCGGTATCCTGACACAGGGGAATCCCATGTTCCCGGCAATACCGGACGTTTTCGAGAATGACTTCCAGTGTGGCCCGCGCCGGACTTTGGGGAGCTTCAGTATCCAGGGCTTGACGCAGCGCCTCGTGGATATCTTCGGGAAGTCGACAGGCCAGCCGACGGTAGAACTCCACCAGGGACGTGATGAGACGGTCCGTGCCCATGTTCTGGAGACCGTTGATGCCGGATGTTTCCGTGTTCGGAACCATAGGACATATGATTCTGCCAGAAAAAGCGGCTCAAGTCAACGCCAAAGCTCCGGTGGCAAAGTGCCCGGGAAGAGCATGGACAGAAAACAGGCTGCCGGAGACATCCGGCAGCCTGTTCAGATGGGAAAGCTCAGGACGTCAGCGAACCGTGCGCGCATCCATAACCACCGGTCGAACCGCCGGCGCGGGGATGATCAGCACGTCCCCCGCACGAACCGAGCGCACATCCGTGATACCATTCCGACTCAGGATCAGGTCCGCTTTTCGACTGTCCCGGAAGTAGTGATTGGCGATTTCGGCGACGGTCTCACCCTCGCGAACCACGTGACTGGACTCTCCCGGTCCAAGGGCGGCCCCGGGCGTCGTGCCGCTCGTTGTACTGGTTGCACTCGCGAGCACGGGACCGGCTCCGTCAGTCTTGGGCGGAATGACCAGTCGAGCCCCCACGGGAACTTTGCCCGGATCGGTGATCCCGTTGGCATCCATGATGAGCTTGTAGAGTCGCACCGTCCCGTAATGCTTTCTGGAAATGTCCATCAGCGTCTCGCCCTGGGCAACCACGTGAATGGTCTGGTCCGCAGCCACCGGTGTTGAAACCGTGGTTGTGGTTGCGGTCGTGGTCGAGGATGTCCGCTCCGCAGTGGCAGGCGTGGTCCCAAGATCCGGAATGATCAGTTCCTTCCCGACCTGAATACGACGTTCGTCGGTGATCCCGTTGGCTTCCATGATCTTCTGGTAGAACCGGGTCGTGCCGTAATGCTTCTTGCTGATGTCACTCAGGGTTTCACCCGCGGCAACGGTGTGGGTCGTCCCACCCGTCGTGCCGGCGGTCGACGTGGAGGTCGTTCTCGGCTGTTCCGACTCATTCAGCGCCGGGATGATCAACGACCGACCGATTTTCAGCGTCCGTTCGTCGGTGATCCCGTTGGCTTCCATGATCTTCTTATAATACCGCGTGCTGCCATACTGGCTCTTGGAGATCGACATGAGGTTGTCGCCGGTCTTTACAACATAGCTCCTCTGGGTGGAGAAAACCGCTCGCGAAGAACCCGTGCGCACACCATCTGAGGGTACGACGCCCATGCCATTCTCAAGTCGCCGCATGCCTGGATCGACAACACGATCAGAACCGGTATCGGGAACCCGCTCGAAACCATCCGCCGTCAGAGTATTGTCCGTCGCCTCCTCGTGCCCCGAGAACGAGGCCACGGCATGGTCCTCCGAGCCTGAAGGCTGCGGATCGACAGGCAATTGGGCAACGTCCTGGGGTGTTCCCGTCTCCGTCTGGACGGTCTCATCCGGGTTGCTTGGTTCCGTCGTTGTCTTATCTTCCGGCGCACGACCCGTTGGCAAGACGACAAGACAGAAGATCGCAATGAGGGCCAGAAGCCCGATGGAAAGACCTATCTTCACGTCCTTGTTCATTTTGCCGTCCATGTGCTCCCCCTTGGGTCGAAATAGACCCGCCAACATTCAGGCACCGCCTTAAAAGAACCCTTGTCTCGGAAGGACTTCCCCATGACACGGCCGGTCAGTCCACTCCAGGCGACAGACCGGCGTCAAGCGGATCGTCCGAGCAGGACACACGTCCTGCACAGGCATGATATAGCGGGCTTTTGACCCCGTGGAAGGAGAAAAGCAACAATCTTCTGCACACTGGCAAAAAATGCCGTCTTTTTGCCCGCACGGGCGTCAGACGGACTTCGAGACCTCCTCCGATGGCTTCTCTTCACCCTCGGAAAGCCCCATATGTGTCACAATTAGCAACGGACTGGCAATGAAGATCGACGAGTACGTCCCCACCAGAATTCCGACCGTCAGACAGAACGCCAGACCGTGGAGCTGACGACCCGCCACCAGATACAACGTCACGCACACCAGCAGCGTCGTAAACGAAGTCAACACGGTCCGGGAGAGGGTCTGGTTTACGCTGCGGTCGATCAACTCTCCGTTGACGTCCTTGCGCCGCCCACGGTTCTCGCGGATGCGGTCGAAGACCACGATCGTGTCGTTCAGACTGTAGCCGATGATCGTCAGAATCGCGGCCACCACGTTCAGGTCGATCTCCACCTGATCCAGTCGAAGCACGTCACCCAGGAACGTCCCGGCCAGGTAACTGGCCACTGCGATGGCACCCAGAGTAATCAGCACGTCATGAGCCAGGGCCGCAATGGCTGCTAAACCATACCGCACGTTCCCGAAGCGGAACCCCACGTAAATCACGATGCACAGCATGCTGAGCAGGATGGCATAGAACGCATTGAGCACCATCTTGTGTGCCTGGGCCGGTCCCACAAACTGCACGTAACTGAACGCACGCGGGACCGTAATCAGCCCGGGCGTCGTCACGGCCTTGACCACCTTCTCCTCCGACGACTCCGTGGTCTTGAACTGCATGGACGAATAGGACTCGCGATCCTCCAGGGGAACCAGTTCGACCTTGCCCAAACCCGCCTTCTCCAGGGCCTCGCGGATGACCTCCCGCTTCAGGTTGATCTCCTCCAGGACAGGCTCCGCAGTCTTGGCAGCCGTCTCTTCACCACCCTTCTCCGGTGCCTCCACCGCCGTTTCGGAGGGCTTCTCCGTCCCTGCATTCTGTTCGGTCGGTTTGGGACTCTCGCCACCCTCCTGGACCGGCTTCTCGGGGTCCGCAGCGGTTGGCTCCACACTCTTCTCCGGCTCCGGCGAAACCGGCGGCTTCAGCTCGGGCGCAGTCTGTTCAGTGGACCAGAAACCGATGTTGACGAAGCGCCCACCGACGAACGGGTCGTCCTTGTCCGTGATGGCGGACGTCGTCTCCACCTTCACGAGCACCTGACGCTTCGGCACGTTGTCAATGAACCGCTCCTGGATCCGGTCCAGCACCTGTTGACGCGCCGCGGCGTCCTCCCCGGCCGATTTCTGAGGAATGCGGAAGATGAACTGGTTGGATACAATGGCCCCGACCTCCATGGCATCTCGCGTTGCAATCACCACCTGGGCGTTATCATACCCCAGGTCAAAGATCGCCGACCGCACATCGTCGATCCTCATCTCTTTTTCCAGTGTCAGTTGTGCCGCGGTCCCGGATGTGAACTCGATGCCCAGGTTCTCCTTGCCCCTCAGAACAAACGCCGTCATCCCGATCACGATTGCGACCAGCGAAATAATTATCCACGTCGGCGCCCATCGGACGAACCGCAGGTTCGGATGCGAGAACAGCTTCATCATCCGAAGGTTCTTCACCATCCCGGCCCCGGCCAGCAGGTCGAACACCAGACGTGTTACGAACAGGGACGTGAACATCGAGGAGAGAATACCGATGGACAGCGTCACCGCGAACCAACGCACCGGACCTGTCAGGAAAATCCACAGCACGATCGCCGTGATCAGCGTCGTCAGGTTCGCGTCCACGATCGTCAGCAGCGCCCGTTCATAACCGTTCTTGATGGCAAACCGCAGAACCTTGCCGGCGGCACGCTCCTCCCGGATGCGTTCGTAGATCAGCACGTTCGCGTCCACCGACATCCCCACCGTCAGAACGATCCCCGCGATCCCGGGCAGAGTCAGAACCGAACCGCTGATCAGGATCACCGCCATGATGAACAGCAGGTTCAGCAGCACCGCGAAGTCCGCAATGAAACCACTTCCCGCGTAGTAGATGCACATGAACGCCAGCACGAAAATCACGCTTAGCACGACTGCGTTGCGGCCCCGGGCAAGCGAATCCGCGCCCAGTTCCGGCCCGATGAACACCTCGCTCTCATACAGCAGACGCGTCGGCAGACTCCCTGCCTTCAGAATGGCAATGGTATCATTGATGAGAGAGGCGTCGATCCCCTCGATCACGGCCTGCCCACCGTCGATCCGATACTTCACCTGTGGCGCGCTCTGAAGCGTCCCGTTCAGCAGGATCGCCAGTCGACGGGGTCTTTCCTCCGTCCCGGCTTCCGCCAGGTCGTTCGTCAGCTTCGAGAACAGGTCCGCGCCATTCGGATACAGTGTGAAGCCTACCACCCGACGACCCATCTCATCCTGCGTGGGATACACTTCCTTGATGTCTTTGCCCGTAATGTTGTACTTGTCCTGACGTTGGATGTAGACCTCTTCGATGAACTCGGCGTTCTGCGGGGTGGCCTTGTGGAGCAAGGGCATCCGCTTGACGGTCTTGCGCTCCTCTTCCGAAAGCTTCTCATATTCGGAATCGGGAACCACCGTCCGGAACTCCAGGATACCCATGTCCTCGACCAGCCGCTTGATCTGCGCCACACGGGTCTCTGTCAGCCCCTGCAGACGGATCACGATCTCGCCGCCGCTTTCCGGACGAATGTCGGGCTGAATCTTCCCGTCCGGGTCGAGACGTTTCCGGATGACGTCGACGGTCTCGTTCACCTTTGTGGACAACTCCGAACGCAGCTTCGCCCGTTCCTCGGCGCTCTTGCCCTTCTCCTGCTCCGGGGTCAACACCCCTTCCACTTTGTACCGGAGTTCCACGCCGCCCTTCAGGTCGAAGCCGAGCTTGATGTCCTTCATCCCGAAGAACACCACCGCCCCGGCCAGGCCGACCAACACCAGGACCAGCACCACCTTCCACGTAAGATTCTGACGCATGGGTGACTTACCTTCCTAAGAGAACTATGAATTTCCTCACTGATCCTTCTCGTCCTCGGAGGGACGTTCCTCAACGTTAAGCACACTCTGACGCGAGAACTTCATCTTCACGTCCTTGGCCTCGTCCACCAGCAGCACCACCTCGTCCTCCGTCAGGGACTTCACCACCCCGTGGATCCCCCCGATGGTGACCACCTTGTCGTTCTTCTTCAGCGACTTGCGCAGTTCCTCACGCTGACGGTCCTTCTTGCGCTGAGGAGCAATGATGAAGAGCCAGAAGACCAGCACGATCACCGGCAGCCACCACATGCTCAGCAGCATGTCGGTCACCGTCGGTGCCGGCGGTTTGGACTCGGCTTGTGCTAAAAGCTGGTAAAACATGAGCTTCCCTTTCAGGACTGGGTTTCCAGAAACTCCCGTTTGAATACACCATATCGGTTTTCGCGGATCGCCTGACGCACGCGGCTCATCAATCCACAGAAGAACGCCACGTTGTGCAGACTCACCAGCGTCATCCCCAGAATCTCCGAACTCGCCATCAGGTGCCGAAGATATCCCCGGCTGAAACTTCGACACGTGTAGCAATCGCACGACGCATCCAGCACCTCGTCACTGCGGGCGTGCACCGCATTCCTCAATCTTACGATACCCCGTGAGGTAAACGCAAATCCGTTCCGCCCGTTTCGCGTCGGCAGAACGCAATCGAACATATCCACCCCTCGCTCGATCGCCTCCAGCATGTCCCCGGGAGGCCCAACACCCATCAGGTATCGCGGACGATCCGCCGGAAGCTCCGGCACCGTCACGTCCAGCATCTCCATGCACGTCTGGGGCCCCTCCCCTACGCTCAGCCCTCCGATCGCATATCCCGGAAAATCCATATCGACCAGACGCTTCGCGCATTCCCGCCGAAGCCAGCCGTATGTGCTTCCCTGGACGATCCCGAACAGCGTCTGCCCTTCTCCCAGCGGGTGCTTCCGCGAACGTCCGGCCCATTCCACCGTCCGCCGGACCGCCACACGAGCCTCCGTCTCCTCCGCTGGATATTTCACGCACTCATCCAGCGGCATGACCACATCCGAACCGAGCGCCCGCTGAATGTCAATCACCGATTCCGGCGTCAGCGTCACCCGCGAACCGTTCAGATGGTTCGCAAACACCACCCCGTCCTCACTGATCTCGCGCAGGTCCGCCAGGCTGAACACCTGAAAGCCCCCGCTGTCCGTCAGAATCGGACCCGACCAGCTCATGAACCGGTGCAGTCCACCCAGTTCCTTCACCACCTCCTCGCCCGGACGGAGGTGCAGATGATACGTGTTCGCAAGCACCATCGTCGCCCCGCAGCTTGCAAGCTGCGCCGGCGTCATCGCCTTCACCGTCGCCTGTGTGCCCACCGGCATGAACACCGGCGTCTCCAACACCCCGTGAGGCGTCTCCAGGCGACCCAGACGCGCTCCCGTCCCGGCGTCCACCCCCAGGACACGGAAGCCGAACTTCTTCGCACGACTCTCCCCGGCGCCTTCGCTACCGGTAAATCTTCCGGATGTCACTGGCGGGATAGTAATGACGCACCACCTGTTCCCAATGTTTTCCCTGTCTCACCATCCCCAGAACACCATACTGACACATCCCCACGCCATGTCCGAACCCCCGGCCGGAAAACGTGAACACTCCGCCGCTTCGTCGAACCTCACACCTCAGGCTCTTCAGTTTCCCCGGACCGACCGCCAGCCGGAAATCATTCCCCTTCATCGCCACCGTCCCGCTCTGCGTCACCAGTTCCACACGATCCATGTGGCCGTCCCCGTTCGTGTCCGAAAGCTTGACGTCCTTGATCTGCGTCACCTTCCGCCCCTTCGCCGCCAGTCCCCGCTCGATTTCCCCGGATTCCAGACGTGTCTCCCAGGGCGTACACCACTTACTCTGACCGCAATAGCCGCACTCCACTCCCGCCAGCGGCTCAATCGTCGTGTAATCATCCCACACCAGCCCGCACGCTTCCGTGTGTCCCCCGCACGTGCTGCTGAAATACGTCCGGAACGGCTTCCCCTTGTACATCAGCACCATGCCCCGCGTCTCCTGAACCGCCCGGTCCGTCATCGGCGTCTCGTGCGACACCCCTTCATACACCTGCGTCGTCTCGAAATCCGCCGTCACGTCGAACAGCCCCTCCCCCTTGTTCTCCGCCACCAGGGCATACGCATACGTCCGACTGCACACCGCCTGCACATTCAGCGCCTGGGCTGGCCACTCCTTCGGCATCTCACCGGCCACCACCCCCCGAATGTAGCTCTCCAGGTCCAGATGGTTCACCAGCGTCACCCTCCCAACGGCACGCCGACGGATCTCTAGATTCCCGCGATACGTCTTCACCCCCACCGTAA
>CAZVTD010000077.1:0-10073 GCA_964629945.1 uncultured Planctomycetota bacterium
GCTGTGATAAGCCAGCAGCCGCTTGAGGTCGTGCTGGGTCAGCGCAAAAAGGACGCCCAGCACCCCGGAAACCACCCCGATCGTGACCAGCGTCCATCCCCACCACATCGGCGGCTCGCCAAGCAGGGGCAGCATCCGGACCAGTCCATAGATTCCCGTCTTGATCATCACCCCGGACATCACCGCGGAGACGTGGCTGGGCGCCGCCGGGTGTGCCTCGGGAAGCCACACGTGCAGCGGGACGAACCCCGCCTTGGTCCCGAACCCCACCACCGCCAGCACGAAGGCCAGTCCCGCAAGCTGAGGCGCCGCCGACGAGAACCCCGCGAACCGATCGAAATCCAGCGACCCGCACGTCCCGTAGAGCAGTCCGAAGAGCACCAGCAGGAACATCGTCCCCAGGTGTGTCGCAATCAGGTAAATCCAGCCGGCCTCGCGCACCGCGGGCTTCTCGTTCTCGAACGTCACCAGGAAGAACGACGCCAGAGACATGACCTCCCACGCGATCAGGAAGAGCATCCCGTTGCGTGCCAGCACCACCAGCATCATCGACGCCGCAAGCACGTTGAAGAAGAAACTGACGGGACCGGGCGAACGCCGTCCCAGTGAACCTGAGAGATACCCCCAGCCGTAAATCGACGCCAGTGCCCCCAGCAGCAGGATCGGAACCAGGAAGAACGCCGAAAGCGCGTCCAGCTCGACGCTGAAGCTGCCCATCGGCATGCTCCAGGCGACCTTCAGGGCGGAAGTTTCCCCGCTCAGAAGCACCTGTATCGCCGAGACCAGCCCCAGCAGCGCCCCGACGACCATGCCCGTCGTGCCGATGCCCAGCGACAGTCGGCCATGACGTCCCGAAAGGAGTGCGCCCAGACCGGAAGCGACGATAACGCCCAGAGAGATGAGACACAGGGTCATATCACGGTTCCGTCGGATCGTCAGGGGAGGGGGGTGGCTCGTGGATGGACGCCTCTATCCGACGGGCTTCATTCAAAATGTCATCGCGTGACTTCTGTGCCAGGACGCTCTGCTTGAAAATCGGATCGCGCAGCGCATGGCTCAGCAGGCTCAGCAGGTGCAGATGGGCGCGAACGGTCGGACTCACCAGCGTGAACAGGACATTGGCCGGCTTGCCGTCCAGCGCCCCGAAATCGATCGCATGTTCCAGGAAGCAGAGCGTGATCATCGGACGGGGGATGTGCATCACGATCGGGTTGCGCACGTGGGGGATCGCGATGCCTTCACCCACACCCGTCGATCCCAGCAGTTCCCGTGCCAGCAGCACACTCTTCAGAAACTCCCGGTCTACCTCGTCGGGCAGACGCATCAGCTCCACGATGTTCTGCAGCACGGCGGGCTTGTCCTCACCCCCGATGCGATAGAAAATGCCCCCCGCCCGAAGCGCCTCGCAGAGCCCGGGAAGCTCCAGCGGCTCCCCTTCAGGCTCCCCCAGAAGCTGCACCGACACGTTCACCTTCCGCGTCGTTGCCCACTCCAGCAGCTCCGTCCGGTTGAACCGGTACTGTCCGTGAATGGAATACGCGGGCAGTTCTCCCGCCTTGATCCAGCGGTAGATACTCTTCTCGGACACGTTCAAAAACTCGGCCGCATCCCGGACGGACAGCTGCATACGGCACCCTCAATCGTTCCCAACAGTGGACAATAAAGGACAATTGGCGCAGTATGTCTCATAGTGGCCCCATTGTCAAGTCCTCAGGACCATTTTTGGGGGATTTTGACCGGTTCATCAGCAGGGAAGGGGGCGTCCTGGGCGACGGCGGCGTGCTCTTGTCAGGACTTTCGGAAGATGCGTCGGGGTGCTTGAGCGGCTCGGGACAGCAGCCGAATCCCCATCGCCAGGCACATGCCCGACAGGCTCCGATCGGGACGCAAAGCGTCCGACGGACAGAACTCCAGACAGCAGAAGCACGAGATGCACTCGTCGTAGTGGATCTGCGCCTTGCCGTGTTCGATCTCGATCGCGTCCTGCGGACAGTGTGTCGCGCACACCCCGCAGCCCGTGCACTTTTCCGGGCGCACCCTCGGCCACTGTCGTGTCCTGCGCAGCACCCGGCTCATCATCCGCCTCACGCCCCGGGGCAGGCGATCCGCCACAGGACCCAGAAGATACTGGTTCGCCGGCCGGGCGAAGTCCTCGCAGCGGGCCTCCTGGATCGAACTCCCCGCCACCTCGATATCCGACAGGTCTCCCGTGCCGAGGCCCCGCTGGTGGGCCAATCGGGTCGTCGCGACCTGCATCGGGTCCAGCCCGATGATCGCCGAGCAGACCGCATCGACCGCCACCGCATCCGTCCCCGCGATAAGCAACCCCAAATGTCGGGGACGTCCTCCCCGGCTCGGACCCGATCCCTCCAGCGCGTCGATGGCGTCCACCACCACAAACCCAGGCGGACATGCCGCATACACGTCCACCACCGCACCGGCGAAGTCCGCCGGGACGATCTGTTCCCGGTGCAGCCGAAGCTTCACCTCATGCGGAAGATACCCATAGTTGTTCTTCACCGCCCCGGTGACCAGCGTCAGCATGTGCGTCTTCCACTTCGGCACCGTAATCACGAAATCCGCCCCCGCCGCCACCGACGCAATCGGCACCGGCGAGACCGCGTAGCACCCCGCCACCGGGACCGAAACGTAGCCCTGACGGCTGAAATTGACTAATTTCAGCCCCTCTTTCGAACAAATTCGGGCATACCCCGTCGTCTCGTAGGGTGCGTCGTCCGGACCCTCCAGGCCATCTCCCACCGTGATGTTACCCGTTATGGGCTTTAGGGTTCGGGCCAGACTTGACACCACTTCCGGGTGCGTGTTGATCGCCCGGTCCAGCGGATGGTTTCCCAGGTGGTTGATTTTGAGGAAAACCGATTCGTTTGCCTTAATCAGACCCCCGAAACCGCCGATAAATTCCTGGAGCCGCTCCATGGCCCGATCCAGCGACTCTTGACGGTAATCCGGGCATGGAATGATGGCGACGACGGTTTTGGGCAATTCGGAACTCCGTGGACCGGTCTGAAAAACCCAGTCTACGGCTTCCTCCCGCCCAAGTCAAGCAGGGGCGAACATGGCGGACGTGCTGCTCATCAAGCTCGGTTATGTCGAAGAGATCCCCGACGCGGTGACGCATCTCACCAGTCTCAGCGACGTCTTCGTCACCTCCGTTCTCCTCAGACACTTCCAGAACGACCAGGTGACCGTGGTCACCGCCCGCGACGCCGTGCCGCTCTTCAAGAACATCCCCAACGTCCGGCGCGTCCTCACCTACGATTACCAGGTCAGCATGGCCCTGTCGCACGAGCACTTCGACGTCCTGGTCAACCTCGAACCGGGCTGGGAATTCTGCGCCTTGGCCGATTCCGTCTGGGCCGACCAGCGCTTCGGCTTCACCCTCGACGACTATGGCGAGGAGTCCGTCGCCCTGGAAGGGGCCGAGGAGCTTTTCGTCGTGACACGTTGGCCCGCCAAGCTGCGGATGCTCGACAGACCCCTCCAGGCCCTTCTCTACGAGACCGTCGGCGCCCAGTGGCGTGGCGAAGAATACGTCCTCGGCATCCGACCCGACGTCCAGCCCGAGTGGGACATCGCCTTCAACGTCCAGACGGACCGCGGCTGGATGAATCGCAACTGGTCCGAGATGCGCTGGCGTGAACTCGAAAGCCTCTGTGGCGACTACTCCATCAGCTATGCCTATCAGGAATATGGCGACGACCTCGCCGAGTACATCCGCTGGATCGCCGGCTGCCGTGTCCTGGTCACGCCCGATTCCCTGGGCATGCACCTGGCCCTGGCCCTGGGTAAAAGGGTGGTGGCGCTCCTGGGACCCACGTCCCCGCGTGTCATTCACCTCTACGATCGCGGCGAAGCCATCGTGCCCACGGGCGACTTCGACTGCATTCCCTGCTACGAGCACGAGTGCCGATACAAGCAGAGCTGTCTGGAAAGCATCGACCCGGCCGAAGTGATGACCGCGGTGATGCGACAGATGGAAATGGCCTGGTCGGGTCACGGTCGCGATTGAGCCGTCCCGCCGGCTGACGTGCGTAGGCTCATTCCCGGGGAGGGGAATCATGACGGATATGATGGTGCAACCCTGTCGTCTGCTCAGTCCGGTCACAATGCCGGCCGGACTGCAATGTGTCCAGGTGTTCCTCACCTATGACTGCAACATGCGCTGCACCCACTGCACCAACAACCTCGTCGCCCGCAAACCGGCCCAGCCGAACCTGACCGGACGCGACTGGATCGACGGACTCACCCGGCTTCAGCCCGCCGTTCCCGTCACCCTTCGAGGCGGCGAACCGTCCCGCCATCCCGACTTCATCGAGATCGTCGAGGGCCTTGCTCCCGTCGTCCCGCTCCGGATCGTCACCAACCTCACCTTCGACGTCACCCGGTTGTTCGACCGTGTGGACCCCGCCCGGCTCAACGACCAGCCCACCTGGGCGCCCATCCGGGCCACCTTCCACCTGGGCCACACCGACCCGGACAGGATGCTCGAAAACGTGCTCGCCCTGGAAAAAGCCGGCTACCGCGTCGGCGTCCTCGGCATGGCCGAACCGGACGATCTGCCCCGGCTTCGGGAGATTCAGCGCAGGTTCCTCTCCTGGGGCGTGGACTTCCGGCTCCGGTCCTTCGTCGGATGGATTAACGGACAACTGGTGGGGGACTTCCGCTACCCCGACGCCGTCGGCGCACCCGACGCCCGCACCGCAGCCTGCCGGAACTCCGAACTCTCCATCGCCCCCGACGGGACCCTCTACCACTGTCGGCGCGACTGCTTTGCCCGCGCCAGCGTCGCGGGACATCTGCTCGACCGGGAGCTTCGCATCACCGCGCGTCACAGCCCGTGTCGGAACTACGGACACTGTCATCCCTGCGACGTCGAGCTCAGACCGACCGTCTTCCGCGGAAGCCGGCACACCGCCATGGAGATCCTGCCCCTCGACTGACCCCGGGGCGTGTCATCGCTTCGGACGCGAAGCCAGGTAAGCCCCCGCAACCTTCTCGATCAGGGCCGCGTCCTTCTCCTGACCCAGTTCCCGGTAGAGCGCGATCAGCTTGACGCTGAGCGTCTGGAAGATCGTCGTCAGTCCCTCCGACTTGTTCCCCGCGTTCCTCAGGATCGAGTCCAGCAGGGACCGGTAGATCTTCGCCAGCTCCGCCTTGTCCGCCACGTGCTCCGACAGCTTCTCGATCCGTTCCTCCACCGCACCCGTCGCGTGGCCTTCCTCCGGGAACTCCGCCAGGGGCCAGCAGTAGGCCACCACCGCCTCCTTCACCTTCCCCTGCGACAGCAGGAGGTCCCCCTCCGCCACCTTGATCTCCGAAGCCAGGTCGGGCCGCTCCTTGAACGCCGTGAACGCCCGGCCCAGGATGGCCGCCTTGCGGACCGGGTCCTTCACGCTGTTCAGAAAGCGTTCCAGACACATCTCCGTGAAATCCGGAAAGTCGCGCAGCGTATATTTGAACAGCAGGTCCACCGATCGCGCCGTCTGTTCCTCGCTCAGCTTCCCGCCCTCGGCCAACTCCGCCAGCGTCATCCACGACTCCCGGCTGTATGCGCACGTCCCCAGCGACCGCAGCAGCAGTTCGTAAGCGATCTTCGCCGAATCCCCCTCCGCCAGGGTATTCCGGGCCAGCCACTCCGCCGCGTCCCGGCAGTATCTCGCGTCCTCCAGCTTGGCTGGACTTCCCGCCGTCAGAATCGCCGCGCTCATCTGCAGAATGCTCAGCGGGATGCTGTTCTGCATCCCCCAGTTCGTTGGGTCCGCCGTCAGCCCCTTGTAATAATGGTCGTACGAATACCGCCCCGACAGCAGGTCCCACATCACCGGTCGGCGGTCCGTCCTGACAAAGCTCACCCATGCGTGACCGCCCCGCTTGCCCATCCCGAACGAATACACGCTCGGCACCCCAAGACATTTCCCCACCGATGCCGCGAAATACGCCTGCTCCATGCACACTCCGCCCATCCGGATGATATTCATCAGCGTATAAGGCGTGTCCACGCCGTGACCGTGTGCCGGCGACAGCGCGAACGTATAGGGCACCTTGAAGAACAGCTTGCCGATGTCCGCCTGGCTCCGGTAAGTCGTCAGCGCATACATCGGTTCCTCGGCCGTAATGGCCAAGTCCACCACGTACACCGACAACTCCCAGGGTAGCGTCGAAGGCGGAATCCGAAGCAGCTTCGCGTTGCGGTTGAAATACCGGTACGTCTCCATCATCGTGTTGGGCTGGACCTTCGGTTCTTTCCAATACCGCATCGGCTGGAAGTTGTCCCACACGATCGCATACGCGATGCAGAACTCGCTGTTCTGCACGAACAGTGCCTCGTCCTCATCCCGCAGTTGCTTGAGGATTCCCAGTGCCGCCGGAAGGTCGTCCTGTTCGTCCAGTGCGTGGAGAAACCGTCCGCAGAAGTCCCGGTGTTCCAGCAGCCAGCCCATCATCGCCTTGTGCGTCTCGCCCGTCACCTTCGAAAACGTCACCCCCACGTTCCGGAAATAGAACAGGTCCCGGAGCGTCTCGATGGGCACCTTCTCTCCGCTCTTGCTCAGGCTCTCGGCGATCCGCCCCTCCACGTCCTTCTTGAACGCGTCCCAGGACCCCGCCGCCAGCGACGTCTTCGCCGACTCCAGAAGCTCGTTGTAGAGTGACGCCTTCGCGTCCTTGGTCGACGCCCCCCCGCCGCTCCCCGCAAGCGAGGCCAGCGCCAGCCCCACCACCAGAATCACACAGCGTCTCCGCATCGCACGCTCCTTGGTGTGATCATGCCGCACGCAGAACCGGTCAGCGCGCAGGCGGCGCTTCCGTCGCGGACAGCGTCGTATTGCAGCACGTCCCGGCCACGCCCGCCTCGGCCGGTTCGCTCGGTGTCGGCGGCGTAGGCAAGGCCACCGCCTCCGCGTGTGTCGGCGCAGGCGGAAGCAGAAACTGGACCAGCAGAACACCCAGCGCAAACGAGGCCCCGATTCCCCACCAAGGCGGACCGAACTCCGTGTGGACCGAACGCGCCAGCGGTGTCGATCCGCTCAGCAGTTGCAGCGGAAACCATCCCAGCGCCAGGACCGCGATCGGCGTCCCGATCATCAGCAGTCTCCGCCGCGACGCTTGCCGCGACACCCGCAGAAGCTGTCGATACGTCCCCAGATACGCCCCCAGCAGGACCGCCACGCAGCCCCCGCACCCCAGACAGGGCAGACTGGCCGCTTCCGTCGAGATTGTCGCCAGGCCCACCCCTCCCCACACCAGTCCCCCTGCCAGCCACAGCACCAGCAGACGGACCCGTCCCAGGAACACCTCCATCACGTCCCCGATCAGCCACAGGTAGAGCATGTTGATCACGAGATGCAGGAACCCCGTGTGGAAGAACAGCGTGCAGAAGAACGGCAGCACACTCCGGGTCAGGCTCGTCCCCGGCATCCCTTCCACGTACGCCATCGTCTGTGCCGGGACGAACGAATACCGGTTCAGAAAGTCCGCCAGGTTCGCCTGGTGATTCAGCTCGATGACGAACCCGACCATGTTTCCCACCAGCAGCAGGACCGTCACGATGGGGAATCGTGCCCTCGGGAACGTCATCTCAGGCTCATTCACATGCGACATCGTTCGGGAACTCCGCGAAGGACCTGACGCCGGACCGTGCCGTAGCTATTGTAGTCTCCGGACTCCT
This sequence comes from uncultured Planctomycetota bacterium, assembly GCA_964629945.1. GTDB lineage: Bacteria > Planctomycetota > DG-23 > DATKVD01 > CAZVTD01 > CAZVTD01. The sequence continues at coordinate 7,688 of CAZVTD010000077.1, forward strand.
CCAAGGCAAGGGGTGGCCCGCGCACGAACCCCTGTTGTCCTCACCCCCATAGCGGCCTGTCCGTCACTTTGCCGTCTCCAGCCCCTCCCGCCGGATGCCGTAATACGGAATCTCGAAACGCACCGCTTTCCACGTCCCCTGCGGGAAATACATCTCCCCGCTGGCGTAGCTGTCCAGCGTCCTGTACCCCCTCGCCGCGGAAAGCACCCCTCCGTCCCCCGCGTGCATCTGTGCGAAAGGCTTCAGAAAAGCCCGCGACACCAGCGAATCCAGACACACGTCCCGCTTCTCCTCCAACAGACACACGAACGTGTGACCGCTCGTAGCCACGATCTTCTCCGCCAGACTGCCTCGGCAGATCCGAATCGGGTGTAGTCCCGCGTACCCCGCGTTCGCGTAGGTCGATCCCATCATCTGCGACCCCCGGATGCAGTCCATCGACCCCGCCTCGAACACCCCGTGCATCGTCCAGATCGCTCCCTTGTAATGGCGTCCTCCGTCCTTCGTGTAGAACCCGTACGCCAGACTATGCACCGTCTCGATCGCCTTCTCAGGCGTCCCTTTCACCGTCTCCGCCCACTCCGCCATCTGCTTGTGATACCGTTCCCCGGGCGACGTCGTCGATCCGTACGCCCCCTGCGCGATGTGGATCACCTCCATCATCTGCGTCACGGTCGGCTTCCGATCCTGCTTCGCGTAGCGTCCCAGGCTCCCGATCAGCTCGTCCACTTTCTTCTCGTCGTCATAGCGCCACAGGTTCGAGTTGAGCATGCTCAGTTCATACGCCGTGTCCGGAATCATCTTGAAGACCTTCTGTGCCCCGGACGGAATCCCGTCGCGCACCTTCGCATACGCCACCCGGTGCGCCGGGACCACCGCCAGTTCGTCCACCTCCATCCCGGCCTTGCCCATGACTGCCGCGTCCGCTTCCGACGTCTTCATGAAGTCGCACAGCAGCATCTCGCACATCAGCGTGTCCGTCGTGCACAGTTCCAGGATCGACGATCCCCCCGGAATCCGCCCGAACATATAGGCTTTCCATCCCCCCGCTGCGGCCACTTCCCGGTCCGAGTTTTCCACGCACATGCTGTACCGGTCGAAGACCCCGCACAGGTCCACGATCCAGCCCGTCTGAAGGTCCACCCAGCGCAGCAGGTCCACCAGGCGCATCGCCGCCCCGCGGGCTTCGCCTGCCCATACCGCCGCCTCGTCCGCCCGCTCACCCGCCGCCGCCTCGCTCAGCTTCCTCAGGCTCACGCTCAACTCATCCCCGCCCGTCCCCCCGAACGCCACCTCCTTCAGCTTCAGCGCGTCCGCCGGTGTCTTCGAAAGCGCCTGCTGTAAGGTCCCCGTCAGCTTCTCCAGGGTCTCGGCCTTCTCCAGGAGCGGACGGTTCTTCGTGCGGAACTCCGTCGCCGTCTTCGAAATGGTCCTCACCGTCTCGAACGTCGCCGCCACCGTCCCGGCTTTCAGAAGGTCGTTGAAGTAGAAGTTGCTCATCACCAGCCCGTAGCTCTTCGCCGTGTCCCGCTTCGCCAGATACTGGTGATCATGCAGAACCAGTGACGGATGGTCGATGTCCTTCTCCAGAAGCAGCGCGTTCGTGACCCCCTCCACCAGCCCGGGCGTCTCCGTGCACAGCGTCTTCCACGCCTCCAGCGTGGGATCCGCTTTCTGCTCCGGCTCCTGCGCCACGGCCTGTCCCTGGAGCGTCTCCGCGCACAGAAGCGTCAGCAGCCAGAGCGCCGCCCAACCTCTCAGCCGTCCACCGAACACCCTCATGCGACACCTCTTCCTATGGGTCTGATTAAGATTCTTCTTGTCGCGGCAACGCCTCGGGACGGCCGCCTCGCTTCCCCGACCAGACCGCTCAACGCCTTTCCTCGACTTGTCGTCTGCGATACTCCTCCAGCATCGCCACTGTTGCGCTTGCCCCGCACCGCGTGCACCCCAGCTCGCGCACACGGATCAGGCTGTCCAGGTCTCTCACCCCGCCGGCCGCCTTCACCTGGACTTTTGCCGAGCAGCTCGCCCGCATCAGTTTCAGATCGTGTTCTGTCGCGCCCTGGTAGTTGTAATTCCCGTCCGACCCCTTGACGAACCCGAATCCCGTCGACGTCTTCACCCAGTTCGCACCGGCGCGTTCACAGATCTCGCACAGCTTCCGCTTGATCTCGTCCCCGCTCAGTCCCGCGCCGCCCTTCGTCAGGTAATCGTTCTCGAAGATAACCTTCACCTTCGCCCCGTGTGCGTGCGCTTCATCGCAGACCGCCTTCACGTCACGCTCGACGTAGTCCCAGTCCCCGCCCAGCGCCTTGCCGACGTTGATCACCATGTCGATTTCCGTTGCACCGTCCCGGCACGCCAGTTCCGCCTCGTACCGCTT
>CAZVTD010000078.1:0-8994 GCA_964629945.1 uncultured Planctomycetota bacterium
ACATGGGCATCATGTCCAATGGCGACGGGTCGCTCAAGTCCGCGACCGACCAGCGCATCGAACCCTGCATCATCCGCCAGAACGGAGACGCCACTCATCCCGGCTTCAACCACAACCTCTACCTCGGCGGCACGTCGGTGACGCTCCGGGGATGCGAAGTGGCGCAGTCCCTGACCGGTCACAACGTGAAGTCGCGTGCGCACGTGACACGCGTCGAGTTCTGCTATGTCCATCACTCCGCCAACCGCGAGTTCGACCTGGTCGATGCCGTCGAGACCGCTGAAGCCGATTCCCATGCGCTGCTGGTGGGCAACGTCATCGTCAAGGACCCGGACTGTCCTGGGAACCGTGTCGTCATCCACTTCGGACAGGATGGCGGCAAGGAGCACGACGGCACGCTCTATCTTGTGAACAACACCATCGTGACGCCTTTTCGGTCCCCGGTGATGGAACTGTCGGCCCCCAAGGTCCGGGCCGGTCGCTTCAATAACCTGATCTGCGGCGTCACTGGAATCGAGATGGACCAGACCGTGGTTTCGGTCCGTGGGGGGGCGGACATCACCGGCGTCACCGGCTTGCACAACGTTCTATCGAGCGGGTTCCTCTCGGGCTTTCCCGTGGGGATGCCGGCGGCGAAGAACCCTCTGGAGCATCGTCCGATTCCCTTTGTGGACCCCGCCAAACACGACTACCGCCTGGTCCGTCCCACTCCGGGGCTCGTCAACGTCGGCCTGCCGTGGGGGAGCCTGCCCATCCCCGCTTTGTTGCTGGAAGGACTCTCCCGGGACGGCAAGACCCTGTCGGTCGATCTGCAGTACAAGCACCCGGCCTCGACGGAAGCCCGCAAGGATGCGGGGGGGAATCCCGACCTGGGGGCGTATGGCTATGGTCCCAAGCCCTGAATCCAGGTCCTGTTCAGATTGCTCTTGACGTGGGCCCCGCGCTTTTACAATATTGCACGTGACCGAAGGAGAGTGCCGTCATGTCGGATATGCAAGCGTCTGTTCCCGAGAACCCTTATCTGCGGACCACGGATCAGGCACCCCGAGCCGTGCGCGTCATCGCCTATCTCGTGTGGCTCGCTGCCGCCACGTCCGCTTGGGGCATGATCCTCGGTCTCGTCCTGGGACGGGGTTTTGACCTGGACCTGAGTTTCCTGTTGTCTGGTCTCACGGCACTCGGTTTTCTGCATGCCAGAAGGGGTTGGCGTACCTTCGCCGTGGTCATCCTGTGGATCAGTGTGACCGTCGCCCTCATTGTCGTGGTCTATTTCGTCTATTGTCTAACCTCCGGCTCCTTCCGAACCACGCTCAAGTTCTTCAGCATCCCCGTCAACGACTTCTGGGTCTTTGGCAGCCAAAGCATCGCGATCCTGAAGGTTGCAATGATCTGTTGGTTTCTTGCGACTGCGGGGATCTCGCTTATTCTCCTCTGGATTCTGAGGCGCCCTGCCGTTCGGGATTGGTTCAACTTCCTTCCGTTTTGTCGAGTGAATATTACCCCCGTCACGAAGCACATGCTCATTCTGGTTGCGATTCTCGGGATCGTTCCGGCGGGGCTTGCTCAATTACCCTACGTGCTTTTGCCGAGACCCGTCAACACGGCACAGTACGCCTCCAGCAGAAGCGACAATCGGGGGCTTTGCGCCGCTTTTGGCTATCGTTTCAACCGTCTCGCTTACGTGGTCTTTGTCGAGACGCCCCATGGACAGTCGATGTCCAGTCCCGTTCAGAGTTGGACAAGCGGCAGCGACTTGTTCGGACGCGAACCGGCCGTGCTTGAGGTCCCCGGGGGAAAGAAGGTCACACTCCCCAACGCGACACAGCTTTACGAGATCGTGGAGGGGGAACTTCGCAGCAGTCCTGAGCGTGTCAGCCGGGAGCAGTTCGAAGCATTCATGGACTCGAATCCCGAACACTTTACGATCAACGCACTGCTGGAGTTCACCCGGACGCACCCGGTCGCGCCGGAGTCCTGAGCGTCAAGCGCGGCAGGGCAGGGGGGCGGTCCTATTTGAGTCCGATCAGTCGGAGCAGGCCGTAGACTGCGGCGCCGGCCACGACGCAGGTGGGGAGGGTGAATATCCATGCGAAGAGGATTTTTCTTCCCACGCCCCAGCGTACCGCACGCACACCTCGTACCGATCCCACGCCCATGATCGAACCGGTCAGTGAATGTGTCGTGCTGATGGGGACCCCCTTCCAGAGGGTGTTGACGAGGATGGTGGTTGCTGCTGCGGCTGTCGCCGCGAACCCCTGGTGAGTTTTGATGTTGGTCAGTCGCGACCCCAGTGTTCGCATGACGGCCCAGCCGCCGACGGCGGTTCCGAGGGTCATCGCCAGGGCGCACAACACTCGTGTCCAGACCGGAATCATCAGGGTGCCGTCGGCTTCAAGCTTCATCAGTCCCCCGCTGACCAGCGCTCCGGCGATGAGTCCCATGGGAACCTGTGCGTCCCCGGCCCCCTGGGCCCCGGGGGCCAGTGCCATGGCCCCGGCCGAGACGATCTGCAATTTTCCGAACACGGATCCTGCCACGGTCGGACGCATGTGTCTGAACGTCCATTTGATTCCCAGCAGAATCGCGTATCCCAGCACAAACCCCATCACAGGGGACAGGACAATACCCAAAGCGATCTTTTTAACCCCCGTTCCCTCCAGGGCCTCCATCCCCGTTGCCGCGATGGCCGCCCCGATGAGTCCTCCCATGAGCGAATGGGAGCAGCTGATGGGCAGACCCCGCCACGTGCAGAGGGTCACCCAGACGGGAGCCACGATGACCGCGGCCAGGAACACGGCCTGGGACAGACACTGGGGATTCACGACCTCACGACCGACGGTGTTGGCCACCTTGGAACTCAGGAATGCTCCGACGAAGTTCAGGGATGATCCGAACAGAATGGCCTTCCACGGACTCATGACCCGTGTCGAAACCACGGTAGAGATGGCGTTGGCCGAGTCGTTCCAGCCATTACTGACGCTATAGGCGAGGCTGAAGATGACGGTCAGCCACGCAACGAGCACGGGTATGTCCATACACTCCCTTCACGTCTTCCTTGCTGTCGTGGGTCGTCTTATGGGACGGCCCCGTGTCCGTCAGGCCTGCTTCACCACGATCGAGTGGAGCACGTTGGCCACGTCCTCGCAGACGTCGGTGGCGGTCTCGATGGTGTAGTAGATGTCCTTCCACTTGAGGATCTCGATGGCGGGGGTGTTGTTGGCGAACATCGCCCCCATCGCGTGCTGAAGGATGCGGTCCCCTTCGTTCTCCTGGGTGTGCACGTTGATGCAGTGACGCAGGATCTCCTCGGCGTGTTTCATGTTGTGCAGCAGGGCGAACGCCTCGCACAGGGACTGCGTAGCCGTCACCAGAACCTTGCCCAGTTCCCGGATGTCCTCGGTCGGCTCCGTGATGCGATAGAGGACCATGCGGTTCGCCGCCGAATCGATCAGGTCGATGATGTCATCCATTCTCGATGCGATCTCGTGGATGTCCTCGCGATCCAGCGGGGTGACGAACGAGCGAGCCAGGTGGTCCAGAATCGCATGGGTGATTTCGTCGCCGGCGTGCTCCAGGTTCTTCAGATGTTCCGCCTTGGTCTCGATGTCGGTGTAATCATCCAGGAACCGGCTCAGGACGTTGGCCCCTTCGTGGGCGTTGGCGGCCTGCTGCTTGAAATAATCGAAGAACGCCCGCTCGCGGGGCATCAGATTGAACATATTCTCCTCCCGTCGTGTTTCACGCGAATGAACGGCTCGGAGAACACACTATACCGGCAACTTCGGATATGGCAAGCTGATAATCCGACGGGTCACCTTCCTGAGAGCCGGGGCTCCTCTGGTCGTCCTGTCGGCCGCTATTTCACCGCTGCGGGTCTGCCGGTGCGCATCGACTCCTCCATCGCCAGCAGCACCTTCAGGCACGCGATCCCGTCGTCCACGTCGGGCTTGGGGGCTTGTCCCGTCTCGATGCAGTGCACGAAATATCGCGTGGACTGGGTCCACCAGTCTTCCTTGTGTCCGCGGTAATCCGGATAGTTGTAGGTGAAGTTCACCGCCCGGACGCCCGTCCCCGGGGCGTGCAGCATCAGGTCGCGCGAGTGCATCTGGCACTCGATCAACCCCTTCGTCCCGATCACCCGCATCGGGAAGTCCAGGTCGAACGTGTAGTCCACCGGATACGCCCAGCTCGAGCCCAGGAAGATGTGTCCCCCGTTGGACAGCTTGCCCACGAAGATCGCCGTGTCACTGGTGTCGAACCCCTGGCTGACCAGCAGCTTCTTCGTCTGATAGCCGTGGACCTCCACGATCTCCAGTCCCGTGATGTAGCGGACGTAATCGACGCAGTGACTCAGGAGGAACCAGACCGGTGACGTCTCGGCCGCCCACGAAAGGGTTTCGGTTTTTCCCAGGCGCTCGTTCAGCTCGATGTAGACGGTTGCGATCTCGCCGACGGCGTTCCTGTCCTGCACCAATTCGCGAAGTTTCTTCCCGCGCGGACGATGACGGTTCCCGAAGTTGATCATCAGCCGCTTGCCGGATTTCTTCACGGCGTCCTTCATCGCCAGACCGTCTTCCAGCGTGGTCGAGAGCGGCTTCTCGCACAGGACGTCCTTGCCCGCCTCCAGACACGCGACCACCGGCTCGCGGTGGAAGCGGTCGGGCGTGGCGACCGCCACCGCGTCCAGCTTCTCCCCGGTCAGCATCTTCCGGTAATCGTCATAGACTTTTCCTCCGCACACGTCGGCGACCTTCTGCGCGCGCTGCTTGTCCAGGTCGCAGATGGCCACCAGTTCCGCGCCGTCGTATTCCTTGAACACCTGGGCGTACCAGCGTCCCATCGTTCCCGTGCCGATCAATCCCATTCGTATCATGCCTTCGCCTTTCGAGAAGATTTGTGTTCGCGACACTGAATATAGCGGCGGGTCCGACTCATCGCAATAGTGTTTGCCGGGGAGCCAACCCCTTGCGGACACCTCCCCCGGTTGGCACAATGATGTTGTCCGTGAAGTTGGGAGGAGCCCGTGAGCGATCTTCCTGTTGGAAGACAGATTGCCGGTCTGGTGCTGGCGCTTGTCATCGTTTTCTCGGCAGCCGCCTTGGGCATCCCCTTCACCGCAAGGGCGACGGCCGGTTGGTATGGGGATATCGCGAAGCCGTCATGGACCCCGCCGAACTGGCTTTTCGGACCGGTCTGGACGGTGCTTTACACGATGATGGCCCTGGCCGTCTGGCTCATCTGGCGGCAGGGCAGGGGGGCTGCGAACCGAATCCCCCTCCAGCTCTTTTTCGTTCAACTCCTGTTGAACGCCGCCTGGACCCCCATCTTCTTCGGAGCGAGAGCCTTTGGGCTGGCTGCCGTCGAGATCATGCTGCTCTGGTGCGCCATTCTCCTGTGCCTTGTTGCCTTCGCGCGCAGCAAGCCGCTGTCGGCCTGGCTCATGCTGCCTTATCTGGCCTGGGTGAGCTTCGCCGCGGTCCTGAACGTGACCCTCTGGTGGATGAATCGATGACCCTGACCGAAGTGAGTTTCATATCGGACCTGGACGGCAGCAAGGAACATTACGTCGAGATGGTTCCCGCCGACTGGGGAAAAGGTGCCCGACGGGACGCCCTGATTGGGCTGCATGGTCACGGGTCGGACCGGTGGCAATACATCCGGGAAGAGCGGGGCGAGTGCAAGGGGGGGCGCGATTTTGCCGCCTGCCATGGGATGCTCTTCATCTCTCCGGACTATCGTGGCACAACCTCATGGATGGGACCCGCCGCCGAGGCCGACGTGCTGCAGATCGTGCGTATGATTCGCGAGCAGCGGCAGGTCCGACGGGTGTTTCTGGCCGGGGGATCCATGGGCGGAACGTCCGTGCTGATCCTGGGGATGCTCCATCCGGAACTGTTTGCGGGGATCAGCAGTCTAAACGGGACCGCGAACATGCTGGCGTTCGAAGGGTTCCAGGACGCGATCGCGGCGTCCTATGGGGGCGACAAGACCACGAAGGCCGATGAGTATCGGAGACGGAGTGTGGAATTGCATCCGGAGAGACTGACGATGCCACTGGCCTGCACGGTCAGCGGCCGGGACACGGTCGTTCCTCCTGACAGCGTCCGCAGACTCGTCCGGCGTCTCAGGGAGATGGGGAAACGCGACCTGCTGCTCATCGACCGGGCGAACGTCGGACATGAGACCAGCTATCAGGATACGGTGAGCACCCTAGAGTTTATCCTCGATGAGGCCGACCATCGAGGTCTCGACTGATCAGGGAGTCTTGGGCAGCATCGGGATCAGGTTGGGACCTCCGGAGGCCTCGCACGTGATTTCGTAGACAGGGCTGGTGAGAGGGTTTCCCACCGCCTCGAGCTGGACGACCCTGACACCGAGCTTGGCGGCCTCTGTCGGATGTTCTGCGTAGTACCAGAAGCGCTTCCACAGGTTGACCTCGAACTCCGAAGCATTCTCGTCCACACGATAGATGCTCGGGATGCCGTCGGTGGCGTCGGGATCGATCTTCACCCCGTCCTCGGGCTTCTGGGCGGAGCCGAAGATGCGTCGGAAGAGGACGATGGTCTTGCCGCGAAGGGCGTCCCCCTGCTCCACGTACTCGCGATCGAATTTGATGACCATGGCCTCGAAGAAGACCTCGTTGCCCGGGACGGTGGCAGAAACCGGGGGCAGATGTTTTCCCTCCCGGTCCCATTGGTGAAAGTCCAGCGAGGTGGTGACGTTGCCCTCGGCGTCCGTCTTTCGGTCCCGGACGACCACCTGGGCCACCCGACGTTCTGACGTCAGACGCTCGACGATCTGCTGGAGTTTCCGGATCTCCTCCCGGTGGCGGGCTTCACGGGACAGATACTCCCACACGAAATACACCCCCACCGCCAGAAGGGCGAGGATCAGGAGCGTCACGACCTTCGAAATGAGGCTTCCCAGCAGACTTCTTCTGTGTTCGGACATGATTCACCGCCTGTTGCAAAGGTCGGGACACCGGACCGGGCATCCTCCGGAAGATACCCGAAACAAGAGACGCCGCCCCACCGCTCACCATTCAACTATACTATCATATCGCCCAAGGCAGGGGCGTGCGACAGCGAATCCGGGATTCTTCGTGATGCGGCAATTCCGGCGGGAACTGCGCATGTCGGGGGGCGTCAAAGGGGTGACGGCAAGGGCTGGTAAAACGAGATGACCCGCTGCCACGGCCCCTGAGTCATCCGTCTCCAGCGCACAGGTCGCCCGCAGTGTTGAGAAATGCGTACGGAGACGTCAGAGTGTCGAGGGAGGCGAACATCAGCATAACCACTTATGCGATAAGGCGTTACGGATCATCAAGGGATAAATTCTGCCTGGGACGTTCAGTTCTATGGACATGTCGGGAATTGATTTCTGGCACGGAAAGAGGGGAAACGGATTCCGTTAAATGCGTAATATCTTATGCCGCAGTAGGTTATGGAGAGTCAGATGTTGTGTAACAGTTTCGCTCTTTAAATTGGAACCGTATTTGCTACAATTCAGAGACTAACCGACTCTTCCGACAAGGGGTTTTCAGCAGCATAAGGAGAGGGAATCGTGGGCACTCCGCTTGGGCACAGGCCTGATCAAGGACCGAGGTTCGAAGGACTGGAACCCAGATTGTTGCTGAGCAGTGGAGCGGACCTGGCCATATGGCAGCAGAATTATGACCCGCTGGGGGTAAATCAGAACACCTTTGAGATGGGTGACTGGAACCTGGACGGGAAGATCGACGGCACGGACCTTGCCGTCTGGCAGCAGAACTACAATCCCCTTGAGAGGATGATCGCAGAGGAGTTTCTACCGGACCCGCCGTCGGAGTTGCCCACGGAACCCCAACTCATGGATGCGCCTTTGGCGCCGGGTCAACCTGATCTTGTTGCGGGGGATGACAGCGGGGTTCTCGACACCGACAATCTCACCAATGTGACGACACCGACCATTCAGATTGAGGCCGCGGATCCGGGCCTTCCGATGGAGATCTACCGCTCCGGCGTGTATCTTGGAAACGCCACGCTCGTTTCGGAGACGACGTTCGAATACACCTTCACCGCGGGACAGCTCCAGGAAGGTGAGAACGTCATCACGGCGCGTACCATTGACGGGATTACGCCGAGTGAAGACTCCCCCTCGCTCACCCTCACCCTGGACACCCAGGCCCCGATCGTGCCGTCCCTGGTTGGCAGTTACGACACGACGGGCTATGCTTATGATGTGACGGTGGTGGGTTCGCTGGCCTACGTGGCCGACTACGCGTCCGGACTTCAGATCATCGACGTTTCGACACCCTCGGCCCCGACCCTGGTGGGCACCTACAATACCTCGGGTTATGCGTACGGGGTTGCGGTCGCGGGCTCGATGGCCTACGTGGCAGACTACGACTCCGGTCTTCAGATCATCGGCGTCTCCAACCCCTCGGCTCCGACGCTGGTGGGCACCTATGACACGCCGGGTCGTGCGTATGGGGTTGCCGTCGTGGGCTCACTGGCCTAGGTGGCGGAGTCATACAACGGTCTGCAGATCATCGACGTGTCCGCCCCGTCGGCCCCGACGCTGGTGGGCACTCGCGACACGATGGGCTATGCCTCCGGGGTAACGGTGGTGGGCTCGCTGGCCTACGTGGCCGATTATGCCTACGGCCTTGAGATCATCGATGTCTCCACGCCCTCGACCCCGACCCTGATAGGAAACTACAACACCCCGGACAGTGCAAGGGCTGTCAGCGTGGTGGGCTCGTTGGCATACGTGGCGGACTACTCCACGGGCATCCAGATCATCGATGTCTCCACCCCCTCGGCCCCGACCCTGGTGAGCAGTTATGTGACGCCTGCCTCGGCAACGGATGTTGTGGTCATCGGCTCCCTGGCCTATGTGGCGGAGTATTCCGCGGGCATCCAGATCATCGACGTCTCGACTCCCTCGGCGCCGCCTGAGGTGCTGAATTACGATACCCACGCCTCTGCATGGCCGGGTGAGGTGGTGGGCTCT
>CAZVTD010000078.1:9004-9920 GCA_964629945.1 uncultured Planctomycetota bacterium
CACGGTTCGGCAACTACAACACACCCGTCCCTGCAAGGGCGGTCTGGGTGGTGGGCTCGCTGGCGTAGGTGGCGGACTACTCTACGGGTCTGCAGATCATCGACGTGGCTACGTCGGGGGTCCCGGTGCTGGATCTGGTCTCCTCCAGCGACACCGGCCCCATCAACTCCGACAACATCACCGATGACACGACCCCGACCTTCAGCATCAACGGGTCGGCCGAGTACGTCCGAATCTATCGCGATGGCGTGCAGGTCAGTGGGGATTACGAGGTCATCCCCGTCACCCTCACGGACCAGCCGTATGGGACCTTTGATTTTACCGCCCGGGCCGTGGATGCTGCCGGCAACGTGGGCGTTCCATCCGCTCCCTTGAGCGTCACCATCACGACCTTCCCCCCGGCGCCTCTTCAGCCGGATCTCATGAACACGGATGACAGCGGAGTTTCCGATACGGACAATATCACCAATGTCACCACACCAACCATCCGAATCGAAGCCGTGGACCCGACCCTTCCGATGCAGATCTATCGGTCCGGGGTATATCTGGGCGATGCGCTGTTGGTTTTGGATACGACGTTCGAATACACCTTCACCGCGGGACAGCTTCAGGAAGGCGACAACGTCATCACGGCCCGCACAATCGATGGCGTGGTGCCGAGCAACGACTCCCCATCGCTGACGATCACGGTGGATACCTGTGCGCCCATCGCACTGTATAACATCGGCTCCTACGACACGACAGGCTCCACGCGTGGTGTTGCGGTCTCAGGCACCGTGGCTTACGTGGCGGACGGAGACTACGGTCTCCGGATCTTCGACATCTCCACACCCTCGGCGCCGGTGCTGCTTGGCTCCTACGATACGCCGGACTATGCCTATGGGGTCACGATCGTGGGCTCGCTGGCCTGTGTGGC
>CAZVTD010000079.1:0-9857 GCA_964629945.1 uncultured Planctomycetota bacterium
CCCATCCACGCCTTCATCAGCATCAGCGCCGACGCGTAATGGTCCGGGTTCCAGCACTGGAACATCTGGCAGATCACGATCTCAGGCTCCCACTTCACCAGCAGTTCCGTCATCTCCAGCAATTGCCCCGCCGGCGCGTTGTACCCCGCTCCCGCCGCCACGATGATCGGAAGCCCCTTCATGATGTCGTCCGCCGCCGTCCCCTGCGCTCCCACCCCTTCATACGACGGATACACCGGCACACGGTCTTTCCGCGTGTAGCAGTTCTCCAGCGCACTCCCCATGTAGTACTCCGCCCCGAACACCTTCGCCGCCGCCTGCGACTCCGCGCGTCGTTTCGGAACGATCTCCACCGAAGGCTTGTAATTCCCACCCTCTTCCGCGTTCTCGTTCCAGCCCGAGTTGCACCGCGTCAGAACCCCGTACAGGGCCTTGTACCCCTTCGAAATATACTTCGCCAGCGTACCACCGGCCGACAGCTCGATGTCATCCGCGTGTGCCATCATCACCACGATGTTCTTCTTCATCTCTTTTCCCCTTCGCCCTCGAACCTCACGCCTTCACGTTCCCAAAAGACCACCGCGTCCCCGCGGTGGTCTTGCTTTCATGCCTCTTGGATATCTTGTAACACTCTTGTCGTCGCTTCTGTCCTGCTGCTCCGCTGTTCTGTTGCTCTCGCCTCTGGCGCCCCGCGCCTACCCCTTGATTGCGCCTTCCGACAGCCCGCGGATGAACAACCGCATGCAGAAGATGAACAGGATGATCAGCGGGATCGCCGCGATCGTATATCCCGACATCAGTTCGCCCCACTTCCGCGTATATTCCCCTTCCAGGTGCAGAAGCTGGACCGCCAGCAGCTGCTTATGCGGGTCTCGGATCAGGATCAGAGGCCCCACGAACCGGTTCCATTCCCCGATGATCCGAAGCACGCCCAGCGTCCCGATGATCGGCGCACACAGCGGCAGAACGATGTGCCACACCTGACCCACCACCGAGCACCCGTCCACTTCCGCCGCGTCGAACAGGTCCTGCGGGATCTCCTCGATGAAGTTCCGCAGCACGTAGATCGTGAATGCCTGCGCCTCCGCGATCCCGATCAGGATGATCGCCCAGTACGTGTTGTACAGCCCCAGCGACGAGATCAGCTTGAACGTCGGAACCATGTTCGCCACCCCCGGATACATCATCAGGATGATGAACACGTAGAACAGCAGCGTCGAACCCGGCATCTTGAATCGTGCGAAGAAGAATGCCCCCACCAGCGCAAGGGTCAGCGACACCACCGTGGCCGTCGTCGCCGTGAACACCGTGTTGAAGATGTTCGCACCAACCTGGTGCCAGCCCACCTGGAAATTCTCCCAGTGATAGGGCGCCTCCGGGAACCACGGGTTGTCGTTGAACTGCCCGTTGTCCTTCAGCGAGATCGTCACCATCAGATACAGCGGGAGGAAGCTGAACACCAGCACTCCCAGGATCAGCGCGTGCTTCGGCAACTCACCCAGAAATTTCTTTTTCGTCATTCCACGTTTCCGTCGTTGAGACGATGCTTCGTTTCTCCCGCCGGCTGAACTGCCGTCTCCCCGCCCCGTTGGCGGACCCTCGGTTACTTCTCCACACGCACGTACCGGTTATTGACCCACGTCAGGATCAGCGTGATGATGAACAGCAGGAATCCGATCGCACAGCCGTACCCGAAATAGCCCCGCTTGAACGCTTCCCGGAAGATGATCAGTCCCGGGACCGTCGCCACGCCGTTCGGACCACCGTCCTCACCCAGCATCAGATACACGAACTCCCAGCCTCGGATCGTCCCGATGACCATTAACACCAGACTGATTCGCACCTGCGTCATGATCAACGGAAGCTCGATGTGCAGGAACGTCTTGAACGCTCCCGCACCGTCCAGCGACGCCGACTCATACAACGACTCCGAGATGTTCTGCAGACCCGCCAGATACAACAGAACACTGAACGCACCCACCCACGGGAACCCCTGGAAAATCAGCGAGGGAATCACCAGCTTCGCGTCCGAGAGCCAGTTCAGAGGCTGCACAGGCCCCAACAGCCCCATCCCTCGCAGAACACTGTTCAGCACCCCCACGTTCGGCTCGTAAAAATACTTCCATAGCAGGATGAACACCAGACCTGGTACGATCATCGGAATCACGAACGCCACGCGATACACGTATTGCATCTTGTTGCTTGCCACGTGGTGGATGACCACTGCCGTCAGGATCGCCGGGATCATCTTCACCACGTTCGCCACGATGAAGATCCCCACCACGATGAACGATTTCCACAGGTCGTTCGCGTGCATCACCTTGGTGACGTTCCCCAGACCGATCCATTCCTCGATCTGGTCCCCGTTCCAGCGGTAGAAAATGTGCACGAAACCGTTATAGATCGGGTAGTAATTGAACACCAGGACCATCAGCAGCGGGATCAGGATCAGCAGATACATCGGCCAGTAATGCTTCAGTTTTCGTCGTGATACGATGATCATGGTTCCCTCAGTACTTCTCCAGCGCTTTCAGGAATACCATCCCCGTGGTATAGTTCGACACCCGTTCCGACACCGACTCCACCGTCAGCGAGCGCCTCAGGTCCAGCCGGTGCCGCTCCTCCTCCGTCGCGTTCTGCCGAAGCAGACCCAGCGAAAGCTGCGACCGCTGAAGTTCACGGTCCACGTTCGCCCGCTCCGCCCCGATCAACGCCTCCTTCTGGTCGGCGATCATCGTGTCCATGCGTCCCTTGAAATTCTCCAGATACGCCTTCCCGACGTCCTCGGGACTGTGCAGAATCAGGTCCTCCAGTTCCTCCATCATCTTCTGATACGACTTCGACCCCGTCCCCACCGTGAACGGAAAATTCGAGATCCCCGGGTTCCCCTCGAGGTCGGGCGCCAGCGCCTTCTGGATCCCCTCATACCGCGCCTCACGCACCCCGGGACCCCACTGACACTTCGCAGCCAGCATTTGGTTCGCCTCATACGAGCTGATGAACTTCAGAAAGTCCAGCGCAAGGTCGAACTTCTTGCACACCTTCGGGATCCCGAAACCCGCCCCCGTCGTCACACCCGACTCCGTCGTCTTCCCCGTGTACCACTGCGCATATTTCCCTTGCGCACCGATCGGAGGAACTCGCGTGATCCCCATGCGGAACTTGCTGTTCTGTTGAAGCGACAGCGTCTCCCACGTCCCCGTCGGGAAGAACGCCACCATCCCTCGCGTGAACAGATACTTCGCCTGTTCCAGGTCCATCGACGGAAAACCCTCGATGAAATACTGTCCCAGGTCCCGGCAGATCGCCGCCGCAACCGTCTGACGCTCCGGACTGACCGCCCCCTCCTCCATCCCCTTCAGGATGTCCCCGGGCAGAACGTTCCCGTCGCAATACCGACTGTCTTTGTCCAGAAGGACCCCGTTCGTCTCGCTGTAATACTGGTAATACAGGCTGTACAGCGTCCCTCGGTCCGTCCCGCGAACCCCGATCGCACCGATCGGCTTCTGGATCGATATCCCGTACGCCTTCACCTTCTCGCAGATTTCCAGCCACTCTTCCAGCGTCTCGGGCATCTTGTCGCTGCCCGTCGCCTCCTTCAATAGGTCCAGGTTCACGTGAAGACGCGTCGGCATGAACGTCGTCGGGATCTGGAACCAGTCCGCATACACCGTGTTCACACGACCTTCCATCCCGTCGATATACGTGTCCTTCCACGGGATCCCTTCGAGCACCGTCCCCTTGTTGTACGGGTTCGGCGCACCCAGATACGACGACAGCGATCGGAAATACATATACTGCAGATTCGTCTCCCCTGTGATCTCCATCAGGTCCGCCGGGTCGCCGCCCACCAGCTGCGTCAGCATCCACTGCGCATACCCTCGGAACGGGACCGTCGTCTGGATGATCCGGACCTTCTGACCTTCCGCCGCCTTACGCTCCTCGAACTGCTTGATCGCCTCCGCCATCCCCTCGCGGAAGCCGTCTTCAAGCTGCCAGTGCGCCAGCGTCAGCACCGTCACGTCCGGATCGAACGTCGTCGCCGTCGGACTCAGAAACCACACCCACACCACCGACACCACGTAGAACGCACCCGCCACCCCAAGACCGAGCCGCTGGAACCCGCTCATCCGCGATTCAATCGACTCTTTCTTCACTGTCCGCTCAGTCACTGTCCACGCCTCCCCATCTCCTCCAGGTAGCGTTTCACCAGGGGCGGCCGCTTCTCAAACGCATAGTCCTTCAGAAATTCCTCGTAATACGCCCGGGCTTCCTTCGCCTTCTCCAGCTTCACGTCGCACGTCCGACCCATCCGGAACAGGATCGTGCGCCGCAGGACCTCCTTCACGATCCCCAGCTCGTACGCCGTCTTCATGTGTCGGAAGCTCGACGCGTAATCCCCCCGAACGTCCACATACTGGATGTCCAGGTACAGACGCAGAGGCACCGTGTGCTGAAGTCTCGCACGCCGTGCCTCTTGCTCGATCTTTTCCAGTTCCGCTTCCGGCTTCCCCGACGCCTTCGCCGATTCCCGGGCCGATTCCCCCGACGCCTTCGCGGCCGTCTCTTCAGACGTCAGATACGCCTCCAGGGTCTCGAACCCCTTGTCCGCGTCCCCCTCCACCCCGCTCCGGAAATACGTCTCTCCCAGGTAAAGCCCCGCCATCGACCCCTGAGCCGTGTCAGGCGTCCCCGTCATGATCTCCGTGAAAATCCCCCGAACGTCCACCTCGTCATACTTCTCGGGAATCTGGCTCCCCTTGCTTCCCTCCGACTTCTTCCGAAGCTGGTTCACCTGGATCACGCGACCATACGACAATCCTGCCTCGGCCCACGCCCCAAGGTCGTTCTTCCGAAGCCCCTCGTCCTCATACAGCGCCCGAAGTCCGTCCAGCCCTTCCGTGTAATTCTGACTGGCCTGGTCGAACACCCGGCACAGACAATACACCAGTTTCCCCCGGGGCTCGTCCATGTGCTCTGACGCCACCCGTCGCGCCTGAAGGAACCACCCGTCCTGATACAGCAGCATCGCGTCATCCACCGTCTTGCCGCTGGAGGACTCGCCCCCGCAGCCGGACAGCGCTGCCAGCAGAATCAACACCGGCAGCGCTCGACCCATCCTCTTCATGCTCCCCATGTCCCTCATGCCGCTCCTCTTCCAGCTCGTGGCTTCCTTACAGCAGTACCGACGCCACCTTCTTGAATCCCGCGATGATCTCCTTCACGTCTTTCGCCGACAGCTTCGACGGGAAGCACATCACGATCGTCCGCGTCAGCATCTCGTCCAGGGTCGGACACGTCCCCTTCTCGTAGGACACCTTCGAGCCCTGGTTCTCCGCCAGCTGCCACACGCTCTTGTCCCCGATCGCGGCTTTGTTCCGCAGACCCGGAATATTATAGTAGATGTGGAAGCCCCAGCTGTCCATGTGGATCGGATACATCCCGCCCTGCGATCCCATGATCCCTTCCGCCTGGATCGCCTTCACGAACTCCAGCGACAGCTCGCGCGTCGGGAACGTGATATACTCGAACGACCCGCCGTCGCCCGACGGATCCAGCACGGTGCGGAACTTCAGCGCTTTGGTGCCCTTCATCGCGGCCTTCAGCTTGTTCTTCGCCTTGCGCATGTTGCCCACGATCGTGTCCAGCTTCTTCAGCTGCACGCGAAGCACCGACGCGGTCAGCTCGCTCATCCGGCCACCCACACCCCACAGCTGGTAATCCGGGTCGTCCATGACCAGCCGACCGGTGCCGCCCCGGGCGTATCCCAGGTCGTGTGCAGCCGCCGAGCGCAGATACAGCCGCTGGTTGTTGGTGACGACCATGCCGCCTTCGCCCGAGGTCATGTGCTTGTTGAGTTGGAACGAGAAGATCGCGATGTCGCCGAAGGTCCCGGCGAACTTGCCGTTCTGGGTGACGCCGGCGGCCTGGGCACAGTCTTCCAGAAGTGCTATCTTGTGCTTCTTACAGATCTTAGCGACTTCCTTGACGCGACCGATGACGCCGCCCATGTGCACCATGATGACGGCCTTGGTCCGCTTGGTGATTTTGCTTTCGAGCTTCTTGGGATCGAGTCCCCAGGTGTCATCGACGTCGGCCAGGACGGGGATGGCGCCGCAGCGCACGGCGGCGGCGGCGGTGGAAATCCAGAAGTAGCCGGGCATTATGACTTCGTCGCCGAAGCTGCAGCCCAGCGCCGAGAGGGCCACGTTGAGGGCGTTGGTGCCGGAGTTGACGCCGAGGGCGAACTTGACGCCAAGATACTTGGCGAACTCCTCTTCGAGCTTCTTGGTTTCGCCCTGCAGGTTGGGGCCATAGAAGCGGAAGAGACTGCGGGAACGCACAACCCGAGTGACGGCATCGACTTCCTTCTTGTCATAGTGCAGCGCGCCGGGCCACTCCTGGGGCAGGGACATCTTGCGAACGGGCTTGCCGCCATAGAGAGCCAGGATGTTTTTATCCTTCGCCATGCTCATTTTCTCCTTCCAGGACAGGCGTCTTGAGACGCCTAAATACAGGGAAAGGGTGATGTTACCGGGAAACGGACGCCTGTCAAGGAGTTTTGAGGACGGGTTGGGCGTGAATTTGTGCCGCGCAATCCGGCAGGGGAAACCGGCGGGAAAAATGGGGAGTCAAAAATCGTCGTAAGTACGAAAACGCGCGCCCACGCGCCCCACGCCGGCGTGCAGGATCCGGCAAATGGCGAAGGCGGCGGCAACCGCCGCCCTCCCCCATCGGTGAATGGCGAACCTGTACGAGGGGCACGCCTGGCGATTTCGGAGAAACGCCCCCACAGACGCCCGCCCTCGTGCAAACGGCGTGGGAGGAACAACATGGGGGATGCGTGAATCGGGACATGGCGGTCGAGATGAACTATCCGATATAGACTGAGAGTTGTCGGCGGTTGCGTTTTTGGGGAAAAAACGGGGGCGCCGTTTTTGAGGGGCGTTCAAAACAGGTGAAAAACGATGTGAATTCGTGCTGAAAGTGAGCGAATTCGCGCTGTTTTCGACAGGGTTTTGTGAGGGTGCGCCGCACATTGCCTGCCGCCGGCTGGCCGCCGACTATTGCGCATCGAGTTGACTGCCGGGGGATTCACAGCTCGCGCGGGGGAAAGAAGAGACCACAGAAGAAATGCTCAACGCAAAGACGCAAAGGGCACCAAGGGGAGGAGGAGGAGAAGAAGAAGAAGAAGAAGAAGAAACGGGAGCTTCTAACACAAAGACACAAAGGGCACCAAGGGAAGAAAAAGGAGGAGAAGAAGAAACACTTCATCGCAAAGGACACAAAGAACAACAAGGGCAGGTAAACAGAAGAAGCACCGGCAACGACAGGGGAGCACGCAGAACTCAGTAACGGGAAGAAGCCGCCGCGTCGGCAGCGACGCCGAGCAAGGGAGGCCGGGGTGTATATACAATGTATAAACAGGATGGGAGCGGGGTGAGGGGCGAGTGCAGGGGCGGGAGTGGTGGAGATGTCTTGAATGGTAAGGGTGCCGTGATATGATTGACCAAGCGGCATTTCGCCACGGAGGCACAGAGGACACGGAGAACAACAGCAGCCCGGTAAACCGCAGAAGAAACGTCCACCACAGAGAGAGCACAGATTCGCAGCGAAAGCGCGAGGGCGAGAAACGCCGCCGAGATGTGCCGCGGAAAATGCTATAGCAGCGGCAGCCGCAGATGAATATGGATGAGGCGAAAAAGCAGGAAGAGGAATGCCGCGACGGTTAACGCGAAGGGACGGCAACACGGAGAAAAGCGTTTCGTCACACTGAGGTCGGGCAAGAAGTAGAAACTCCCGACGCCTTTTCTGTCTCCCTTTTCTGTCTCAGAAGGCCGTTGTCAATCTTGCTTGATGGGGCCCACAGTTATAACCGAGTTCTCAGTGCCAACCCACTCTACTTTGATGGTGTCGCCGCCTTCTTGAGAACTCTTGTTGAGCTCTTCTCTGGTTGTTCGGAGGATTGCATTCGAGACCTCGATCTGCAATTCTCCGGGCTCGATCACAGCATCGAGAAATTGGAATGTCTTCTCTTGACGAAGAAACTTCAAATGGGCACCCGAGGGCTGGTTCACAGATTCTTTCAAGAGGCGCGGGACGGCATCTTTGCCGAGGTGTGTCGTTATAGAAAGGTTTTTCCCGCTCCGTGGCATTCCATAGTTGTGCAATAGAAGGAAAAGGTCTTCGACTCGGGAAGTTGTTTCTGGTCCCCAATTGTCAGGGCATCTTGGATTGACATGGTACTGGGCAGCGATCTGTCTGGCCTTCTCGATGACTCTGAGGAATCCCGAGATTTGCCTGCACGGGTTCAAGTCCTGCATTCTAGCGGTGCCTGAGAACAACTTGTTTCCCCGCTCAGATCCCTCAACCCGAAGCAGAGAGCCTTCTATCAGGTTTTGAAAGAAGGAATTGATGGGTTCAAAATAAGCAAGGTGCAGTAGTGGTTGCCGCCTCCAGAGTTCAGGGGAAAAAGAGAACGTTACAATAGTATTACCGCCGGCTATGAACTGACAAGTGAGGAGAATGCCAAGAGGGGCACCCTCAAGTTGGCCTTCGAAACGATATTCCTTTGAGCCTCCTGTGATGGTTCCGGGCACTGCCAGCCTCTTCTGGACCTCCTGGCCATGTTGCCCCAAGGTCAGGAGTTGGATCTCGCACCGAAGTTTCCGGCTAATCTGAAGAGTAGCCCCTTCACCAAAAAACTTCTTCAGAAGCAGAGAGCCTTCGATGGCGAGTTCGTTTGGACCGAATTGAACGGGTAGACCGCGTCCCAGAAAATCCTCGAGCTTTGGATGAAGGACTTCAGGGGAACCCTTGAAATTGAGGGTGAATGGAATGGGCTCTTTGGCATGGACGATATACTCCTGCTTCGCTTCAGTTGCATGGACTTCTATGGAGAAACGGGGGTCCAAGGACTCTAGCTTTTTTCGCTGTGCCTTTAAAGATGCCTCCACGGCCGCAGGATGAAGGGCAGCGACGTACCTCTCAGCCTTGATGACGTATTCTCGAAACGCGTCTGGTTTATCGAGAGTTTGGTTAAGTGGGATTCTCATGGTGACGCTCTTTTGTTTTCTCCATTGCTTTCGTTCGAGTTCGGTCGACGCGTATTTTTGGAGGAAAAGCCAGAAGACTTTTCGCTTCAAAATATCCACAATGAACAAGAATACGGGGGTTCTGCATACAACTATGTAATAATACAAATGGTCGACTTCGAGGGCAAAGGTAATGAAGCTGCCTGAAATCTGAGGAACTTCTGTACCTTTTAGTTGGACAGCGAACTCAATCCCAGTCGGCTCTGTCGAATCCTTGGAGTCGCGATGCTCGAAGAGTTCCACACGGTAGTCAATTCCATAGTCATGGCTTTGCTCTCGCGGGATCATTGTATCGGGGAGAGCCTCCTCAAAGATCTCTTTCGCTCTTCTCTCGACGTCATGAGCTCGTATTCTCTTGGTCATGGTGACTAACTCTCAGCTTATCTACCGATGGTCTGCATAGGCTCTCGCCTGTCATGCCAGTTTGGGGGCGAACTGGTCTTCCAGAATCTCCTTGACGGCGAGGGAGATGATGAAGTTGCTGGAGATGGCGGTCCTCGAAAGAAGTTCCGGTTAATCGGCAATGTCAAGGATATAGAGGAGGTCGGGAGAGGTCAAGGGGAATGCGGAATGGTCAGTGCGTGGAAGATGGATTAGCGGGGCGGGAGGGGTGAGGTATAGAGAAGAGCAATGGACAATACACAATACACAATGGGGTCAGCGAGAGCTTGGGTTGGACGGAGAGTTAGAAGGAGGGGCAGGCGAGGGCGCCTGCCCGCCCAGGCAGGGTGCGGTCGAGGGTTGGCAGAAGAGTTAGGCGGT
>CAZVTD010000080.1:0-9624 GCA_964629945.1 uncultured Planctomycetota bacterium
CACGATCACATCCCTGCACTCCCGGGCCCCCACCCTCAGCTTGCCGCCGTCCACCCGGAGCGCAGAACTCCCCAACACCGCAACCGACCCCAGTTCCTTCCCCTCGGGCGTCGAAAATACTACCCGCCCGGCGCTCTTCACCACCGGCAGCTTATCCCCCGTCAGACGGTCACCCAGCAGAACGCGAACCGTCGGGGGGTCGCTCAACATCCCTTCGTCCACCGGGGCCACCGGTCCAGGCACGGGTGGCGCAGGCGCCCCCTCGTTCTGACATGCAATCTGTGACAACATCATCAGGAGCGTGAAACCAGCCACCCCAAGCGTCACTGGCAGACTCCTGTAATCCCGGGACCAGGTCGAAGCGCAACGTCGCCAACCCGAACGTTCCGGAACAAGTCTGGCCTGAGGCGGCTGCATCTCATCTCCCCTCTTCATCTTGCCAGAGGTGCCGTGTGGTGTCCCGATATCGTTCATATTCACTGTAAATGCACCCGCAATATTGCTGTCGATAGAGCTTACGACCGTGTGTCCTCTCGTCACCCTTCCCATGCAGCCCGCGCCAGTCGCGATACACGAACTTCACGCCCACTCGCGCGGCCGTCTCTTCGCCGACCCGCCGGAGCAGGTCGTGCCGTTGGTGTGGACTCACCAGCAGCGTCGTGCTGAATCCCTCAAAGCCCCTCTCGCGAGCCACCTCAGCGGTCCTGCCCAGCCTCATCCGGTAACACAGCTCGCACCGCTCCGCTTCGCGTCCCACCACCGCACGCAGCCACTCCACCAGCCCATAGTCCTCGTCGAACGACATCGCCAGTCCCGAGTCCTCGGCCAGCACCCTGCACGACTTCAGCCGTCTGCGGAACTCCAGCAGCGGGTGGATGTTCGGGTTATAGAAATACCCCTCGAACGTCACACCCTGCCGCGTCAACTCCCCGGCCACCTCTGCTGCGCACCCAGCACAGCAGACGTGCACCAGCACCCGCCCCTCAAATCCTTCGTCCTCGTCGCTCACGTCGACTCATCCATCTCATTAAACAGCCCCGGCACGGCATCCTCCGGGGGCGCCTGACGCAGATGCTCGAACGCCGAGCGCGTCGCCACCCGTCCCCGGGGCGTCTTGCGGATGAATCCCTGCTGGATCAGGTAAGGCTCGTAGACGTCCTCGATCGTGTCCTCCGTCTCCCCCACCGTCACCGCCACCGTCTTCAACCCCACCGGGATGTTCCCGTGACGTGTGAGCGCACGCAGGATCTTCCGATCCATGTTGTCCAGCCCCACCTCATCCACCCCCAGCATCGCCAGGCCCGCCTCCGCGATCTGCCGCGTCACGTGACCCGACGCCTTCACTTCCGCAAGGTCCCGGATGCGCTTCAAAAACCGGTTGGCGTCCCTCGGCGTGCCCCGCGAACGCGCCGCGATCAATTCCGCCGCGTCCCGGTCCACTTTCACCTTCAGAATCTGCGCCGCACGCTGGACCACCTTCAGCAGGTCCTCCGCCGGGTAATACTCCAGCTTCTGCAGGACACCGAAGCGTGCCCGGAACGGACCGCTCAACAGTCCTTCCCGCGTCGTCGCTCCGATCAGGGTAAACGGGGGAATGTCGATCTTCACCGAGCGGGCGTGGGGCCCCTCGTCGATCAGAATGTCGATGCAGAAATCCTCCATCGCCGCGTACAGATACTCCTCCACCACGGGGCGCAGACGATGGATTTCATCGATGAACAGCACGTCCTGCTCGCCAAGCTTGGTCAGGACTCCCGCAAGGTCCGCCGGTCGCTCCAGAACCGGCCCCGACGACGCCCGTAGACGCGTCCCCACCTCGTTGGCCACGATATGCGCCAGCGTCGTCTTCCCCAACCCGGGAGGACCACTGAACAGAATATGATCCACCGGCTCCTTCCGCCGCCTCGCCGCCTCAAGGTAAATCTTCAGGTTCCGACGGAGCTGGTCCTGACCGATGAACTCATCCAGACTTCTCGGTCTCAGGGTTGGGTCGTCGTCGCGCAGCGCCGGAGAAACGGTCCGCTCATCCTGCAAGGCTGCTCCCGTCCGCCTGGTGGCCCCGACAGCTCAAGCACCACCGGGGCCGGCTGTAGGTCAGTTCTCTTTCAGTCCCTGCCTGACAAGGTCTTCCACCACCGCGCCAGGACCCAGCTTCCGCACGGCCGAACCCACTGCCTTTTCCGCCTTCGCCGCCGTGTAGCCCAGACTCATCAGCGCAGCCACCGCGGCCCCTGCCACGCCGCCACTCACACCACCCACCCCGGACGCCTCCACCCCCAGACGTCCCAGCACGGGCTTCAACTCCAGCACCATCCGGCGTGCCGTCTTCGGACCGATCCCCTTGATCCGTGTCAGCACCGCCAGGTCTTCGCTCACGATCGCCTGCTTCAGAGCGCCGATGTCACGACCCGAAAGCGCCGTCAGCGCCATCACCGGACCGATCCCGTTCACCGTCAACAGCAGCCGGAAAAGTTCCCGCTCCTCTTCCGTGAAGAATCCAAACAACCGGACTTCATCCTCCCGAAGGTGCATGTGAACAAGCAACGTCACCTCGCCCCCGGTCGGAAGTTGCTCATACGTGCTCAGCGGAACCGACAACTCATATCCGACCCCGCCGACCTCCAGAACCACCCGGGCCGGCGTCCGCTGGACGAGTTGACCGCGCAGATGGTTGAACATCGAGCAGTCTCCCCGGTCTCTCCCGGTCTCAGTCCTGTCGCAGCGTCAGGTTGAACTCCGCCAGCTTCTGCCGGATCTCGTTCAGCGACGTCTGTCCGAAATTCTTGCACGCCAGAAGTTGCGCCTCCGAGCACGCCGCAAGATCGCCCAGCGTCTGTATCCCCAGATTCTGCACGCACTTACGCGAACGCACCGAGAGCTCCAACTCCCCCAGCGGCGTGTTCCGTGGATCGCTCGGGGTGATGATTCGGCTGCGGGCACGCTTCGGCCTGGCCGTTTCCTTCTCCAGTGCCTGACCCAGGCGAAGCCCCTTCGACGCCATCATCTGCTTCACTTCATTCAGCGACGTCTCGCCGAAGTTCTTATACGACAGCAGCTCCTGCTCCGTGATTCGCGTCAGGTCGCCCAGCGTCCGAACGTTCATCCGCTCCAGACAGTTCCGCGCACGGACCGACAACTCGAAATCCGTCACCGGAATCTCGAGGACCTTGTTCCGACGGTCCGTCTGACGTTCCTGCTCCTCGTCGTAATACATCGTCAGCGCGCTCTGCGCGTCCTTCAGATACAGCTTCGCACGATCATGGTTCGGGTTCGCGCGAAGCACTCGACGAAAACAGCTCACCGCCTCTTCATACCGGTCCATGTCCTCGTAGAGCAGTCCCAGGTTGAGCAGCGCGTTCACACGCATCGGATGCACGTCCACACAGCGCTCATACAGCAAAAGGGCTTCCTCGTCGTCGCCCGCCAGGTCGCAGTGAACCGCCATCCGGAACAACGCCCGTGCGTGATTCGGATCCAGCTCGATCGCCTTCTCGTAGCTGGCCACCGCCGCTTCCTTCTCGCCGCGAAGGTCCGCCAGCATCCCCGACTGATAATGCCACTCCGCCTTGGCCGAATATTTCCCCGACGTGCTCTTCAGAATCTTCCCCGCCTCGTCAAGATCGCCCTTCCCCACCAGCGATTCCACCCAGGCCATATACACATCCGGCGTCTCCAGTTTCGGTGCCAGCTTGCTGAAGATCTGTTCCGCCTTGGCATGCTGACCCAGTTGCAGGTAGCAGTCTCCCTCAACCTGTCTGGCGAAGTCGCTTCGCTTCACCCGGTCCAGGTTCGTCGCCGCCTCCTCGAACCGTGCCAGAACCCATTGCAGGGCACCCACCAGAAGACATTGCTCGTTCACCTTCTCCGGCGCACGCAGTCGCGAGGCCGATTCCGCCTCGGCCTGAACGTACGAGGCCAGTGCTTTCCGGTCCACCGGACTCGCACTGACCCGTCGCTTCCATTCCCGAAGCTGTTCCATCGTCAGACTCTCAACCTGCACCGTCCCGATAAACTCAGGCACCACCAACTCGGTCATAACCTTGCTCCCCTGATGACGGTCCCGGAAAACCCGGAACTTTGTCGTAACCTTCTGCCCTTAAAACCCTTCCGAACCCACCACTTATAACAAAATCCCACTTTTTCGCAAGGGAAAAATCACCCACCGAAAGCCCCCGAAAAATCTGCACCCCGGAAAACAACCCGGCCAGAAATCGCCGTAACCCAAACCAATACAATATGTTACGCAAATTCCGGACGAGCTTCCCCCGCCCGCTCCTCCCTCATCCCCACGGATCGTTTCCACACTCCCTTATGTGTTGAGAAAGTGCAGGACCGTCAACAGGATCAGCACCAGCACGATGATGGCCAGCCACCACATCCACCGGATCGTCGTCACCAGACGTTCCCAGATCGCCCAGTACGAACGCTGGTGGCGCATCAGACTGAAGGCCAGCTTCTCCCTCAGTTCCTGCATCCGTTCCGGCTCGATGTTTCGATAGCGTCCCAGGACCGCTTCCGCCTCCTCCCGCATGGCGCCCGGAAGCTTTTCGAGACGGTTCCCATTGATCAGCACCTGGTGAGGCGAACCGTCCGCGTGGAACCGTTTCACCGAGAACCCGCAGTGCGAGCTGTCCCGCAGACGATCGTAATCGACTTCTCCCGTCGCAATATTCCGCACGAATGTCTCGGGCTGCGACCAGTCGAAGCAGACTTCCCCTAGGAGCGTTGACAGCACCAGCCACGCCGCCCAGCGTGCCGTCTCATCGTTGCCTGCCGCGTTCGTCTCCAGACACACCCGTCTCAGTTCCCGCACCACGTGCCAGCCCGATTTGCCCGACGTCAGCGCCTGTGCCGCCAGCACCCGCAGCAGCCCTCGCGGAATCTCCAGCAGCACCATCGCCTCCACCGGACTCCTCAGAGGCAGGCCGCAGTAGATGCACGAAGCCGCTCCGGGATCCCGGATCGCGTGTTCGCAATGCGGACACCGCCGGATCCCGAACTCCTCAACAGCACCTTCCCGCGAATCGGACTCTTCCGCCGCACACATCCGCCTTCACCTCGCCTGACCGGTCTCTAGAGTCCCAGCACGTCCGCCATCGTGTACAATCCGGCCTTACGTCCCGCCACGAACCTCGCCGCACGCAGTGCTCCCCGTGCAAACGTCTCCCGGGACTGCGCCTTGTGTACCAGTTCCACACGCTCCCCCAGCGTCGCAAACGTCACCACGTGCTCTCCCACCACGTCCCCCGCCCGGACCGCGTGCATCCCGATCTCCCGCTGCGTGCGTGCCCCAACCTGACCCTGTCTCCCGTGCACCAGGTCCCGGCTGATGTCCCGTCCCAGCACTTCCGCAATCCGTTCCGCCAGCTTCAGCGCCGTCCCGCTCGGGGCGTCCTTCTTGAACCGGTGGTGCGTCTCCACGATCTCCACGTCATAGTCCTGCCCCAGCATTTCCGCCGCCCGTCCCACCAGTTCCAGCAGGACGTTCCCCCCCACGCTCATGTTCGGCGCCAACACCACCGCCGCCGCTGCTGAAGCCGCCATCACCGCGTCCAGTTCTGAATCGCCCAGTCCCGTTGTCCCGATCACCATCGGGATTTTCCGACGTGCGCACTCCCGGGCATACTCGGCCGTCGCATCCGGACCCGAAAAATCCACCAGCACGTCCACGTCCGCTTCCCCCAGGCTCTCCATCAGCCGAACGCCCATTTCCCCGAGCCCTGCCACCTGTCCCACGTCGTTCCCCAGCTCCGGATGTCCGGACGCCTCCAGTGCCGCCGCCAGTTTCATGTCGTCCGACGACACGATCAGACGCGTCAGCATCTGCCCCATTCGGCCTGCCGCCCCGGTCAGACCGATACCCAGCTTTTCTGCGCTCATGTCCGCTCCTCCAGCACGTTCAGGATCTCTCCCAGGTCATTCGGAACACTGATCGGCTTGTTCTGGAACGCCAATCCCTTCACCGTGTACTTCGGATACTTCTTGTCGAACGCCTCCACGCTCAGCGAATGGTAATCCACGCTCACGTGCGGGTCCTTCAGCACGTGACCGGTCAGCACGCACGCCACCCGTTCGTTCTTTCCGATCACACCCTCCTCCACCAGCAGTTTCACCCCGGCCACGCTCGCCGCACTGGCCGGCTCACACCCCAACCCGCTCGCCCCAACCCGGGCCTTCGCGTCCAGAATCGCCTCGTCGGACACCTCTCGAACCACCCCGTCGGTCACCTCCAACGCGCGCAGACACTTCTTCAGGTTCACCGGACGGTTGATCTCGATCGCACTGGCCACCGTGTGGGCCCGCAGGTTCTCGCGATCCATCATCTCATAATCCTCGCGGATCATCCGGTCATCCACACGTCCTCCGTTCCACTTCAGCCCCTTCTCGTTCACCAATCGGCTCAGCGTCCTCGCCCCCGTCGAATTGATCACCGCCAGCCTTGGCGCCCGCTTGATCAATCCCAGTGCCGTCAGTTCCATGAACGCCTTGCCGAACGCCGACGAGTTCCCCAGGTTCCCCCCGGGCACCGCCACCCAGTCCGGAACCTCCCAGTTCAGTGCTTCCAGCACCCGGAACATGATTGCCTTCTGGCCTTCCAGCCGGAACGGGTTCAGCGAGTTCCCCAGGTAGATATGCCGTTCCACGCACACTTCCTGCACCCGGGCCATCGCGTCGTCGAAGTCCCCCTCGATCTGCAGCGGCAGCGCCCCGTATTCCAACGCCTGCGCCAGTTTCCCGTACGCGATCTTCCCCCCGCCCACGAACACCACGCCCTTCAGCAGGCCGCTCTGGGACGCAAACAGCGCCAGCGATGCCGACGTATTCCCCGTCGATGCGCACGCCGCCACCTTCGCACCGATCATCCTCCCGTGCGTGAACGCCCCGGTCATCCCGTTGTCCTTGAACGATCCGCTCGGGTTCAGCCCCTCATACTGCAGGAACACCTCTTTCAGCCCCACGTATTCCGCCACGCCTCGCGAACGCAGTAGCGACGTCTGCCCTTCCCCTACTGTCACCACGTCCTCTTCCCGCGCGAAGGGCAGCAGTTCCCGGAACCGCCACACTCCCGAATAATCCAGCCGTTCCCGTCGGCTTTGCCAGCGCTTCTCGAACTCCGAAAGCCGTTTCGGCACCCCCACGCGTTCCCAGTCGTACGCCACATCCAGAAGGTCCCCGCACTTCGGACACTTCGCGTGCGCCTCTCTCACCCCGAACGTCGCCGAACACTTCGGGTTGATGCACTTCTGATATGCGATCTCACTCACGGTTCCGTTTCCTCTCAACCGACCTGTATTCTATCCGCCGTAACGCTTGCTCATCCTGTTCAGAAAACGCTTCTCCGAGCCGCTCAGCGAATGGATCCCCTCCTCGTGCACCTTTGCCAGGATCCGATCCATTTCTGCCTGTTCGTCCGCGCTTCGCTTCCGCTGCCGCTCCCTCCCGGCCTCCTGGAATCCCGCTCCCCGCCGCGCCCACACCGGCCCTCCCCAAATCCACGCCGCCGCCACCACGATCCCCCCAAGGTGCGCCAGATGGGCTATGCCCCCTCCGCCGCCCAGCGAACCCGCCACCGAGATGAACACCCACACCAACGCCATATACCGCGCTTT
Source organism: uncultured Planctomycetota bacterium (assembly GCA_964629945.1). Classification (GTDB taxonomy): domain Bacteria; phylum Planctomycetota; class DG-23; order DATKVD01; family CAZVTD01; genus CAZVTD01. The sequence continues at coordinate 7,611 of CAZVTD010000080.1, forward strand.
GATCGGGAAAAAAATCAACGGCCACGCATAAATCTTGGCGTCCGGATAGAAGATCGCAAACGCGATCAGCACCCCATATACCGCCCCACTCGCCCCGATCACCCCACCTGCGTAGAACGACCCCAGCACCGCTCCCCCCAGCCCGCACGCCAGGTAGAATGCCAGGAACCGCCGAGGCCCGAACCGCCGTTCCACATCCCCACCGAAGAAGAACAACCCCAGCATGTTGCCCAAAAGGTGCCACGGCCCCTCGTGCACGAACATGTACGTCACAGGCTGCCAGATCCTCCCATATAGCAAACCTCGCAGACTGTACCCGAACGTCGCTTCGAACAGACCATATCCCGCGCTCCGGTCTATGATGTCCCCCAGCAGGTATGCTGCCGCGTTCACCACCAGGAGAACCTTCACCGTGTTCGTCCAGGTGAGCCCGAACCGCATCAGATACTGAGGCTGTTCGTAGTCGTAGTAAGGCCGCACGTTTCCCTCGACCGCCGCCCGTTTCGCACCTCCGGCAGCTTGTTCACCACTTAACCACAAAAGCCTCGTTGATTCAAGCGGGAAGGAACGTCGATCAAAAGGAATGGACGCGAAGCACGGAATGTCCCGCACCCCACGTCCATGGGTCAAACCAGCCGGACCAGCCGAACACTAATCGTTAAACGCCGCCAGGAATGTCGTGAAGTGTCCCACCAGCCTGTCCGTCGCGATCACTCCCGACTTGCTCCCGATGTCCCCGGCATACTCACGGTCCAGCGTCAGAACGCGTCCTTCGATCTTCTCCACGCGGTACCAGTCGCTTCGTTCCGACGGAATTCGGATATACCAGCCCACCGCCAGGTCTCTCGGCTCACCACCCAGCGTCAGCAGACACGTGATCTTGCGGTTCACGTCTGTCGCGATCGGCGCGTTCTCAACCGTGATCGTCCCACTGCCCTGCGAAACTTCCCTGTACTTCCGATACACCGAAATCTGAACCGAATACATCCGGAAATACTTCTCGATCCAGCCACGAATGTCTTCGTCCGTCCAGCCGCGAGGGATCCCGTAACTCCACGGAGGCAGACGGTGTGTCCCACGGATCACGTCGAATCGTGCATCCCACGAAAACTGCGGGTTCGTGCTGTCCACCATCCGCTGATTGTCTTCTATCGACGTCACGATCGGCGGATCCACCGTCCCGTTGTCCGTTGCCGCCTTGAATGCGTTCCCCAGCGACGCCATGTCTCCAGGAAAATACTTCGGAAATGCACCCGCCGTCCCCGGAAGCGGAAAACCAAGGTTCAGCCCGGATGCCCCCGCAATCTGGTCCGCAAGGTCCATCGCCTCCATGCAGCCTCGGGCGTTCTTCGCGACCAGTGCCGCGGTGGACGTCTCCACCATCTCCTGGCTCAGCTTCATCCCTACCGGAAACAGCGACAGAACCGCCACGATCCCCAGCATCAGAACCAGAAACGCCAGCAGAACCTCCACCAGCGTAAACCCGCCTCGCAGACCTCTCAAGAACCCTTCCTCCCGTTTCGTTCGTCCCGACCTCATGGCTCTTTTCCTCTGCCCCCGGGTTTCATCCTTCATCCATTGCGTCAGCGTCCCGCATCGATCGCTTCCACGTCATCACTCGTGTGCACCAGACCGTCCTGGCCTGATGACCACACGCGCAGCCCCTTGTATTCCAGCTTGACCTGCCCGGAGCTGACGTCCGACGACGTGAACGTCACCGTCTCCGTCTTCGTCGTCAGCGTATATGTCCCGGACGCATATTCAACGGCACCCCAGTAGTCTTTCCCCGTCAGGATGAACGTCGCCACACCCGTGCGCACGATATTCACGGGGTTGGAAAACTTGTCCGTCGCCACACGGATCCGGATATCGTTGATCGTCATCTCCACGGGCTGGTTCCCGCTGTTCCTTGGAAGGTTCAGGGGGATCGTGTTGCTGTTCGCGTCCAGATACGGCCCCTTCACCACCGGCAGAAGCATCTGATACACCAGTCCCGCGTTCACCCCCGCCAACT
>CAZVTD010000081.1:0-9421 GCA_964629945.1 uncultured Planctomycetota bacterium
GGCGCTGGGCGGGTTCAATACGGAGATGCTGTCGGGTGGGGACTTCGTGTTCTCCTGCCGGGTGCCGGAGCAACTGGGGCTTCGGATGCGCTATAATCCGGAAGCCCGGATGCAGATCGGGACACGCAAGCTGATGGGAGCGCGCTTCAAACAGCAGATGCGGTATGGGTGCGGCTTCAAGTCGGTGAGTGCTCAGTGCGGGGTCGACACGACGCCGACGCTTGGCGTAACCCTTGGGAAGCTGGCCACGGTGGTCCCGTGGGGCGTAACGCAGATGCTGTATCGTGTGTTCAAGCGGCAGGAGGCGATGCCGCAGCCGGAGTATGTGATGGAAACGATTGTTTACACGGTGGACGAGGTGGGGACCAACCTGGGAAGGCTGATGTTCATCCTGAGACATAACGACTGGAAACGTTCGCTGTTCTGGTAGGGAGGCGGGTGTGGAGATCGTGCAGGACCGGACAGTTTCGGTGGTGATCCCGACGCACAACTACGGTCAGTACGTGACCGAGGCGGTGGAGGGTGTGCTGAGCCAGACGTTCAGGGATTACGAGATCATCGTGGTGGACGACGGCTCGACGGACGACACGCGAGAGAGGCTCGAGCCGTATATGGGCCGGATCCGATATATGTATCAGAAGAACCGCGGCATTTCGGCGGCACGAAACGTGGGGATCCGTGCGGCGCGTGGACGATATATTGCGTTTCTGGACGCCGACGACGTGTGGCTTCCGGAGAAACTGGCCCGAGAGACAGCGTTTCTGGAGGAACACGGCGAAGTGGGGCTGGTGGCGAGTCTGTCGCTGGGAAGCGAGGACGGCATGTTTCAAGCGACCGAGCCGGAACAGGAGACTGGGCAGCCGGGGCCGCGGTATTTCACAGCGAAGGACTTTCTGCTGCGTTCACGGTTTGCGCCATCGGGGGTGACGGTGAGGCGGTCGTGTTTTGAAACGGTGGGGATGTTCGACGAGACGATCTTTGGTGCGGAAGACGTCGACATGTGGGTTCGGATCGCGCAGGTGTTTCCGGTGGTGCGTCTGGAGGAGGCGTTGTGGCAGTATCGAGTTCACGGCGGGAGTTTTTCGACGAAACTGAGGAAGATGGAGCGTGCGAAGACGGAGTTTCTGAGGAAAGTTTTTCGCAGTCGGGATTTCCGGGGACAATTGCTGTTGAGGCTCCAGGTGTACAGTGAGCTGTATTTCGAACGGGCGTATCTTCTGGGACACGTCGAGGGGAAACGGTTCCGTGCGGCGTGTCAGCTTGTGCTGTCGGGACTGCTGTGGCCCGGCCGACTGGGTCCGTGGTCGCGTAAAAAGCGGCTGATTCGTCTCAAGAGTTTCGTGCATTACGTTCTGGGGTCCGGGCTGTTCCACCACTTGAAGGGCAGGAAGACGGGATGAACGACAAGCCGATGGTCAGTGTGATCATCCCGACGTACAACTACGGTCAGTATGTGACCGAGGCGGTGGAGAGCGTTCTGGGACAAACGTATGCCAACCGTGAGATCATCGTGGTGGACGACGGCTCGACGGACGACACGCGAGAGCGGTTGGGGTCCTATGGGGATCGCGTCCGATATATCTACCAGGAGAACCGTGGTCTGTCGGCGGCCCGGAACACGGGGATCAAGGCGGCACGAGGTGACCTGATCGCGTTTCTGGACGCCGACGACGTATGGGTTCCGGAGAAGCTGTCGGTGGAGGTTCCGATCCTGGGAGCACAGGCTGAGGTGGGATTGATCGCGAGCCTGTCGACCGATTTCAAGGAGACGTTGGCACGGGTCGAGGGCCCGATGGAGACGCGAGAGGTGACGGCGGATGAACTGGTGATCCGTGCGAGGTTCGGTTCGTGCGGGGTGCTGGTGAAGGCGGAATGCTTCCGGACGTGCGGGGTGTTCGACGAGGGGCTGCGCTCGGCGGAAGACCGGGACATGTGGATCCGGATCGCGCGGAAGTACCGTGTTCTTCGGGTGGAGAAGCCTTTGTGGCGGTATCGGATTCACGGGTCGAGCATGTCGTACAACGTTCCGAAGATGAGGGAGAACCAGAAGCAACTTCTGCGAAAAGTGTTCGGGGAGTATCCGGAGTTCCGGCATCGTTATCTGCTGCGTCTGAAGGCGTACAGCCAATTGAATTATGATACGGCGGTGTCGCTAATTCATGATCACGGACGGACAGGACGGGCCTTGTGGCCATTGGCGCTGTCGTGTCTCCTGTGGCCCGGGCCTTTCGGGAAGCGGCTCCACGGGAAATCGTTCATCCGTCTGCGTCAGATGGTTCATTGCGTTCTGGGTCGGAAGACGTTCATGAGCCTGAGGGCCATGGGTCAAGACAAAGCAGGTGAATCAGGATGACCGAATCGATACGTGTGATGCACGTGGTGCTGAACCTGGACATGGGTGGACTGGAGCGGATCGTGGACGATCTGCTGCGAAAGTCCGACCGTTCCGAGGTGGCGTCGTCGGTGTGCTGCGTGGAGAAGGACGGACGTCTTGCGGAGGAACTTCGAAGGGACGGGATCGAGGTGATCTCGCTGGAGAAGGGACCCGGGAAACGTCTGAAGGGATTCACGCGGGCGTTCAGGCTGTTCCGTTCCAGACGTCCGGACGTGATCCACACGCACCAGGTGGGGGCACTGTTCTACGCGGGTCCGGCGGCACGGTTGGCAGGGGTGCCCGTGGTGGTTCACACGGAGCACGGGAGGAATTTCGAGAAGGGCTGGCGCTGGCGTGCACTGGGGCGGATCGGGGCACGATGCGTGGACCGGATATTCACGGTGAGCAACGACATCGCGCAGGAGGCGTTCCGGCTGAAGGTGTATTCGCCGGAGTACACGCAGACGGTGATCAACGGGATCGACGTGGAACGCTTCAGCCAGGAGGTGGACGCAACGGGATTGAGGAAGGATCTGGGGCTGGGTGAGAACGATTACGTGGTGGGCACGGTGGCTCGTCTGGACCCGATCAAGGACCAGAAGACGATGATCCGGGCATTCGGACGGTTGAGACGCCGAGCCGGTCATGCACACCTGCTGCTGGTGGGTGACGGGCCGAGCCGGGGAGAACTGGAGGCGCTGGTCCGCGCGGAGGGGCTGGAGGAATGCGTGCACTTCGCGGGGGTCCAGAATGACGTGGTGCCCTATCTGAAGCTGATGGACGTGTTCGCGCTGTCGAGCGTTTCGGAGGGGATTCCGCTGGTGATCCTAGAGGCGATGGCGGCAGGGATTCCCGTGGTGAGCACGGCGGTGGGCGGGGTGCCCGAGATCGTCACGGACGGAAAGACGGGGAGATTGGTGCCCGCGGAGGACGTCGAGGCATTCGGGAGGATTCTGGTGGAACTGTTCGAGGACGCGGCGCGTCGGCGTACGCTGGGTCAGGCGGGGCGGGAACTGGTGGAACGGGAGTACAGTCTGGAACGGATGGCGAGGACGTACACGGAAGCGTATCGGCGTCTGCTGGACCTGAAGCGTCCCTCAGGCAAGAGACAGGGGGTGGAGTCATGAGCCGCATGGTCCTTGTAGCACCTCCCTGGTATCGGTTGATGCACTGGCATTCGAGCGAGATGCCTTTGGGGTTGTGCTCGCTGGCGGGATATCTGAAGGGACGCGGGCACGAGGTGTGGGTGCTGAACGAAGACCTGGTGCGCGGCGGTGGACTGGGGGAGTATGATCAGAAGTGGATGCTCGAAGCGTATGACGAGTATCAGGGTCTGCTGGCGGACCGCGGGGCGACGATCTGGCAGGAGGCGGTGGAGGCCATCGAGCGGCTGACTCCCGACGTGGTGGGGATGACGGTCCAGGTGGGGTCGTTCGGCTCGACGAGGCGGGTGGCGCAGTTGTTCAAGGAACGCAATCCGGAGATTCCGGTGGTGGTGGGCGGGCCGCTGGCGTCGATCGACCCGACGGGGACACTTGGCGTGGAGGCGTTCGATTACTGCATCCAGGGTGAAGGTGAAGAGGCGCTTGCGGAGCTGGTGGAGGTTCTGGCGCGCGGAGAAGAGGTGAGCGGCGTTGCGAACCTTGCGTTCCGGACGAGCCAGGGGGTCCAGGTGAACGCCCGTCGATCTTATATCAGCAACCTGGACGGGCTTCCGTTCCCGGACCGTGAGAGTCTGGTGGGGCTGGAGCGGTATCCGGCGGACGGACTGGGCGCGATCTTCACGGCGCGGGGCTGTCCGTTCCAGTGCACGTATTGCGCAGCGTCAGGGGTGTGGGAACGGCGGGTGCGGTATCGGAGCCCGGGGAACGTTGTGGAAGAGATGCGGATGGTTCACGCGCGGTATGGGGTGCGTCGATTCGGGTTCAAGGATGACACGTTCACGATCCGGAAGGAGCGGACGGCGGAGCTGTGCGGACTGATCCGTGAACACCTGCCTGGGATCACGTGGTCATGCAAGACACGGGCGGATTGCGTGGACGAGGGGCTGGTGAAGAAGATGGCGAAGGCGGGCTGCACGCACGTGGAGATCGGGCTGGAGTCGGGCTGTCCGGAAGTGCTGGAACAGGTGAGGAAAGGGGAAACGCTCGAACAGATCCAGGCGGCGGGAAAGGTGTTCCGGCGAGCCGGTGTCCCGACCCTGGTGAATATTATTGTGGGATTTCCGGGAGAACGTCCGGACCAGATGAGGCAGTCGCTGGAGGCGGCGGTGTCGATGAAGCCCGGGCGCATCCTGGCGAGCCTGCTGTCGCCCTACCCCGGGACGGAGATTCATCGGCAGCTGGTGGCGTCGGGTGAACTGGACCCGAAGACGGGCTGGGAGACGTATTTCCACGCCAGCGGGTCTTCCGAACGGCTGAAGGAGGATCCCGAGTTCGCCGAGACGGTGCAGGAGGTGTTCGACGCGGTGGAGCGGTATAACCGCTCGCGCTGGCGTCGGCTGCGGTCGTTCGGATATCTTGCGGCGAGACATCCCGGGGTGGCGCTTGCACGACTCCGCCGACACTTCCGTCCGGGTTCGCCGGACAAGGAGACGCCTTGTCCATGACAGGAAACGCGAACAACCTGGAACGGCTGCGCGTCCTGTTCGTGAGCAACCTCTATCCGAACCCGGTGGAGCCGACACGCGGGGTGTTCAACCTGGAGACAGTGCGTGCGCTGGCGGAGCGGTCGGAGGTTCGTGTGCTGGCGGCGGTGCCCTGGTATCCGGGCAGCGGCTCGATGAAGGGGATTCCGAGGGAGCTGAACGACGGGATTGCCATGAGGCGGTATGTGCGGGCGTTCTACACGCCCGGGATGCTGCGCAACCTGCACGGGGCGTTCTTCGTCCGGTCGATCCGGAAGGCTGTCCTGGACATCCGCGAGACGTTTCCGTTCGACGTGCTGTATGGCTCATGGGTGTATCCGGACGGGTACGGCGTGGTGAAGCTATCGGAGGAACTGGGAGTTCCGTGCGTGGTTCATGCGCTGGGCAGCGACATCCACCGTCGTCTGGGACAGCCCGGCCGACGCGAAAAGGTGCTGTGGACACTCCGGCGGGCGGGTCACGTGATCTGCGTGAGCGAGTATATCCGGAATCATATCGTGAAGGCGGGGGTGGACGCGGCACACACCCGGGTAATCTACGACGGTGTGGACACGACGTTGTTCCGTCCTCGGGACGCGCGGGACGCGCGTGCGCGGCTGGGGCTGCCGATGGAGGCACGGATTATTCTTTTTGTGGGAAGTCTGCTGCCCATCAAGGGGCCTGAGCACCTGGTGGAGGCGTTCGGGAAGCTCCGGGGGCGATGCGACGAGGACGTTCGGCTGGTCCTGGTGGGCAAGGGGTCGATGGAGAAGGAATTGCGCGAACGGGTGCGAGCGATGGGACTGGAGAGGCTGGTGAGCTTCGCCGGTGCGCATCCGCACGAGGAAATTGCGGACTGGATGGCGGGAGCGGATGTGTTTTGCCTGCCGAGTGTGGATGAGGGACTGCCGAACGTGGTATTGGAGGCGTTGGCGAGCGGTCGGCCTGTGGTGGCGTCGGACGTGGGCGGCATCGGTGAGGCGGTGAATCATGAGGATTTGGGTATTCTGGTGAAGCCTGGAGACCCGGAGGCGCTGGCGGCAGCACTCAAGGATGCGCTGGGTCGGACATGGGAGACGGAGAAACTGACAGCACGGGCGCGGAAGTTCAGTTGGGCGGAGCACGGGGCACGCATCATGGAGGTCCTGAGAGAGGTCGTGACGACCTCGGGAGGTTGAGTTGGCACAGCCTGCACTGCATTTTGCCGTCGGGGCGACGTGCATGACGGCGATCACGGCCGGGGTGGGACCGCTGCGGAGGCGGTGGTTCTGCGTGGGTCCTCTGCTGGCGATGGTGGGGGGATTGTGGGCGTGTCTACCTGACGCGGATCACCTGTTGCGGTATTTCGGGGTGCCTTTGGGGGACCGGATCGCGACTTTGGAGTATGTGCACGGGAGTTCGGTCTGGTGGGACGTGTTCTTCTTCCACGGCTGGCTGGACCGTCACCTGCCTGGACGCGGGACGATTGTGGGTCTTGCGTGGACGGTGGGACTGCTGGGGATATTCTTCTGGCTGAGCGCTCGAAAAGTGGTCAGACTGGAGCGTCAGCTTTCGGCTCTGGAAACGGCGGGAAAATCGGAGGAAAAAGGGGCGGAATCCCGCGAGACGAGGTCTTGAAATCTTGACGCAACCCGTTGGGAGAAAACGGGGTATAGGAATTGAAGGCTCTGAGAGACGTCACAGGGCAACGCGTGGACGAAGGGATGAAAGCGATGGCATCGTTGGGACATCCGATCGTGTATTTCGGCAATGACTGGAACGCGGACAACCGCACAAGCAGCCACCACGTGGCAGAGCAGCTGGCGCGCAAGGATACGGTGCTGTACGTGGAGGCGGGCGGGGTTCGGACGCCCAAGGCGAACTCGCACGACACGACCCGGATGGTCCGCAAACTGATCAAGGGGTTGAAGGGGATTCGCGAGGTGGAGCCGAACCTGCACGTGGTGTCGCTGCTGCAGGTGCCTTTCCACCGGAACCGACAGATCAACCGGTTGAATCGTCTGCTGGCCGAGCGGACGATCCGACCTTTTCTGGGACGTCAGCGGGAGCCGAGACCGATTTTGTGGTTCATGAACCCGCGTCTGCACGAGCTGGTGGGTCGGATGGGTGAAATCCTGAGCGTTTATTATTGCGTGGACGACTGGAGTTCGCTGCCCGGGGTGGACCGTGACGCGGTGCGGCGGATGGATGAGGAGGCGACGCGAAAGGCGGACATCGTGTTCGCGACGGCCAGTTCGCTGGTGGAGGAGAAGCTGAAGCTGAACCCGAACTCGCACTTGAGTCCGCACGGGGTGGATTTCGAACTGTTTGCGGAACCGAGCGGGGAGACGCCTAAGGCGCTGTCGGGGATCGCCCGGCCGATCATCGGGTATTACGGGCTGATGGAGTCGTGGATGGACATGGCGCTGGTGGAGCGGATCGCACGGAGCCACCCGGAATGGTCGCTGGTGCTGATCGGGCGGGTGGCGGTTCCGACGGAACGGTTTGCGGGTCTGCCCAACGTGCATTTTCTGGGACACGTGCCCTATCAGGTTCTGCCGAGCTATGCGCGGTGCTTCGACGTGGGGATCATTCCGTTCCGTGTGAACCAGTTGATCCACCACTGCAACCCCAAGAAGCTGCCTGAGTATCTGGCGAGCGGGTTCCCGGTGGTTTCGGTTCGGATTCCGGAGACGGAGAAGTTCAAGGACGTGGTTCTTCTGGCTGAGAATCATGACGAGTTCGTGGCGCAGATCGAGCGGGCGCGGGAGATGCGCGGTCCGGAAGAGGCGGCGAGACGACGGGAGTCCGTGCGGGGATTGTCGTGGACGAGCCGGGGAGACGATCTGAGGCGGCTGGTCGGCGAGACCCTGCGCGGCAAAGCGTCCGGCAGGAACAGCCCCGCGCAGCAACGGACGGGAAGCAGGAAGAGTTGGCCACGGTTCAGGGAGGCCGAGCATGAGCGATAAGTCGAGGGTGTATATCGAGAAAGCGGATCGGAAGGCTTTGCTTCCGGTGGTGGAAGGGCTGCTGGACAAGCTGGCGTTCTCGAAACTGGCGGGGAAAGAAACCCGGATCGTGATCAAGCCGGACCTGTGCAGGGAACGGCTGGGCATCTTGGGGGTGGGCGGGCCGCTGTTCGAGGTGCTCGAGGCGGGCTGCCAGGCGGTGCGACAGGGCTCGTCGAACGTGACGATCGTGGAGAGCGACGGGCTTCGTTACACGACGGAACAGGCGTTCCAGAACATGGGTCTGTATGAGATGGGCGAGAAGCTTGGGGTGAAGCTGGTGAACCTGTCGAAGGATGAGACGGTTCCCCCGAAGGGCGAGTGGCCGAAGGATTGGCCGATGGCCCGGACGTACATGGAGGCGGAGGTGTTCATCACGCTTCCGAAGATCAAGACGCACGCGACGACGGTGTTCACGGGGGCGCTGAAGAACCAGTGGGGCTGTGTGCCCCAATTCAACCGTGTTCTGCTGCACAAGCACCTGGACCAACTGCTGGCGGAGATCAACCGTCTGCGTCCGGTGACGGTGACGATCATGGACGGGATCATCGCGATGGAAGGTCGAGGCCCGGTGAACGGACCGCCGGTGCCGGTCGGGGCGATGCTGGCGGGACGGGACCCGGTGGCGGTGGACGCGACGTCGATGCGGCTGGTGGGACTGGACCCGTTCAAGTCCAAACACGTGGTCCTTGCTTCGGAAATCGGCGTCGGGGTCGTCCGCGAGGAGGATATCGAGGTCATCGGTCCGTTCGACGAGCTTCACCACGTGATCGAGCCGGCCCGGATGGACTGGGCGATCAAGATCATGAACCTGGTGAGTCGATCAAGGTTCCTGACGGACCATCTGATCATCAACGACACGATCTTTTATCCGCTGCGCAAGGCGGTGAACCTGCTGAGGTCGTCCGCCAAGTAAGACAAGGTGGGGGTGTGTGAAGGTATCCATCGTTGTTCCGGTCTACAACGAGAAGGAGACACTGGCCCGGATCGTGGAGCGGGTTCTGGCGGTACGTCTGCCGAATGATTCCAGGACGGGGACGCCGATCACGCGCGAGGTGATTGTGGTGGACGACGGCTCGCGGGACGGTTCCAACGAGATCGTCCGCGGATTGGCGGAGACGCACGCGGACGTGATTGCGGTGATCAACCCGGAAAACCGCGGGAAGGGATACGCGCTGCGGATGGGGTTCGCGCGAGCGACGGGCGACATCTTCCTCATTCAGGATGCGGACCTGGAGTATGATCCAGGAGATTACCCGGCGCTGCTGGGCCCGATCCTGGAGGGCAAGACGGACGTGGTCTACGGCTCGCGCATCCTGGGGACGGACCGCCGCGGGATGCTGTTGTATTACCTGGGAGGCCGTCGGGTGTCGGCGTGGCCGAACCTGCTATATGGTTCGCGGATCACGGACGAGCCAACGTGCTACAAGGTAT
>CAZVTD010000082.1:0-9308 GCA_964629945.1 uncultured Planctomycetota bacterium
ATCGCCTTCCAGGCCGCACTCACCGGTCACCTCGTCCTCTCCACCCTCCACACCAACAACGCCGTCGCCTCCATCACGCGACTCGTCAACCTCGGCGTCGAACGCTACCTCATCGCCTCCGGACTCGAATGCGTCATGGCCCAGCGACTCCTCCGCGCCGTCTGTCCACGCTGCTCACGCCAGGTGACACCCGACCCCCAGGCACTCCGACTCCTCAACATCCCCGAGCAATCCATGCCCAAAACCGTCCGTGGCGCAGGTTGCGATTCCTGCAACCAGACGGGCTACGTCGGACGTCTCGGCGTGTTCGAGGTGCTCGAACTGAGTGACCGGTTCCGCGAAATCGTCCTCAGCGGCGGACGGGAATCGGAGCTGGCCGACGTGGCACGCGAAGAGGGCATGAAAAGCCTCTTCGAAGACGCCATCGAGAAAGTCGTCGAAGGACGCACCACCCTCGAGGAAGTCCTGCGCGTCCTCGGACCTCGCTCCAGACACGGAAGAGCCTGTCCGGGATGCGGTCAGGTCCTCGAACTGACCTACAAGATATGTCCCGACTGTGGATGCGTCGTCCGACACACCTGTCCCGAATGCGGAGAACGTGTCGAGGCCGACTGGACCTATTGCGCAAGTTGCGGAAAAACCTGCCAACTCGAAGCGAAGACGACCTCGGCAGCCCAAGTGGAACTCCACAAACAAGGAGCCGCACAGTGACCGACGCAACCACTGAATCCGGCAAGAAACGAACCTGGTTCCGTTACTTCCCGGCAGCGCTGATCGCCGTGTGCGGCCTCACGATCTCCATCGTGGCCTTCCTCCATGTCCGAAACTCGGAGTATCGGACCGCCGAAACCGAATTCCTCCAGGAATCGGAAAACCACATCACCGCACTGCGCAGGGAAATCGAACTGAACACCTTGATCGTCGAATCAACCGGAAGTTTCTGTGCCAACTCGACCCACGTCGATCCCGAAGCCTTCAGTGCTTTCGTAAAACTGCTTCACGGTCGCGAAACAAATCTTCATGCCCTGGAGTGGGTCCCCCGGGTGGACGCGGCAGAACGAACAAACTACGAAATCGAGGGCCGGAAACGATGGGGACCCAGGTTCGAGATCACTGAAAATGCAGGCCAGGGCTTGATGAGACGTGCAGCCGAGCGAACCCAATACTTCCCCGTCACACTCGTGGAGCCGCGCCAGAACAACACGGTCATTGCCGGGTTCGATCTCGCCTCCGATGAGTCTCGTCGAAAGGCCATGGAAACAGCCTGTGACACCGGCTGGATATCGGCAACACCTCAAGTACCACTCTTCCAGGAGAACAACAGCGACGTCGGCTTCCTCCTCCTGCAGCCCGTCTATCGGAAGGGCATGCCGGTCGATACCGTCGAGGACCGACGCAAGGCACTTCAGGGCTTCGCCGTCGGCGTGGTACACATTATGGACGCCCTGGAAAAGGCCTTGAGTTATCTCCAGCCCTTTGACCTCGACATCAGGATCGACGACTTGTCCGCGTCGGAAGAACAGCATGTCATCTGCCTGCATCGCAGCAGCAACGCGGAAACACTCCTCACCGTCTGCGCGGAATTTGAACACCCCGCCCCCGAAGACCTTCACTATGCGGGAGGGGTGCAGATTGCCGATCGTCACTGGTGGGTCACCTGCACACCCCCATCCGGCTACTTCGCCAACGCACGCTCTTGGTATCCCTGGTACGCGATGAGCACCGTGTCCTTCCTGACCGTCGTGATGATCATCTATATTCTCGCGGTGCTGAGTCATGGCGAAAAAACCCGTGAGTTCGCCACGAAGATGCTCAAAGCCAAACAGCGACTGGAAACCGAAGCCGCCGAACGCTGGGCCGCCCAGGAAGCACTCAGAAAGAGTGAAGCACGTTACTCCCAGCTCGTGGAACAGGCTCCCGACCCCCTCGTCTTTGCCACACTCGAAGGAAAAATCGTCTCGGCAAATCGGGCCACCGAACGGGTCTTCGGATACCGGCTTGAAGAAATCCTCGGAAAGCACTTCGATAAGCTGGATATGGTCACGTCCGAGACCCTGCCCAGACTTCAGGAGGAATTCGCCAAGGCCATGCAGGGACAGGACTGTCCACCCGTCGAATTCGGCATCCGATGCAAGGACGGCACCATAAACACGGTGGAAGGACACCTGCGCCTGGTACGTGACGGCGAACAGGCCAGCGGCGTCCAGTGTATCGTCCGAAACATCACCGAACGCAGAAGGGCCGAGGAAGAGGCTCATCACCTCAGACAGCAGTTGGAATTCATCCTCGGAGCCACCAACACGGGTCTCGACATCATTGATAGCCAGTTTAACCTCCGCTACGTCGATCCCGCATGGGCCAAAACCTACGGCGACTGGAAGGGACGAAAGTGTTATGAATACTTCATGGGACGATCCGACACCTGCCCCAACTGTGGAATCATCAAGGCCCTGGAGACCAAAGAGGTGACCATCACGGAGGAACTCCTGGCCAAGGAAGGCGATCGACCGGTACAGGTCACCACGATTCCCTTCCGGGATGACACCGGGGAATGGCTCGTGGCCGAGGTCAATGTCGACATTGCCGAACGACACAGAACGGAGAACCGTCTGCGACGGGTCAACCAGTTGCAGACCGAACTCCTCAAACCCGAGGGACTCGACCAGAAGCTCAAGCGGATCACCGACGGACTGGTGGATATCGTGGACGCCGACTTCGCACGCATCTGGCTCACACAGATCGGGGACCTCTGCGATGCCGGGTGCGTCCACGCCGGCGTCACTGAGGGACCTCACGTCTGCCGCTACCGCGACCAGTGTCTCGCGCTCAGGGCCAGCTCCGGACGCTATACTCAGACTGACGGAAGCCATAGCAGGGTCCCCTTCGGGTGCTACAAGATCGGACACGTCGCCTCCGGCGAAGACCGGAGATTCCTAACCAACGACGTCACACACGACCCTCGAATACACAACCACCAGTGGGCCGCCGAACTCGGACTGGTCTCCTTCGCGGGATATCAGATCCGTCCTCCCGGAGAAAAAACCATCGGGGTCCTCGCCCTGTTCGCCAAGCACCCCCTCACACCGGCGGAAGATGCGTTGCTCGAAAGTCTGGCCAACCTTACGGCACAGGTGGTGCGCAGAGCACAGGCCGAGGAACGCGAAGAGCTGGCAAAAAAGCAGATCGAGCAGCGTGCCGAGGAATTCCAGCGACTCAACCGGAAACTCAACCGCGCCATCCGCGAGAAAAATGAATTCCTCCGGGCCGTTTCCCACGACCTCTCCGCACCACTCCGTAACGTCGCCGGGATGGCCACTTTCCTCAAATCCCGCTACGCCGAAAAACTCGACGAAACCGGGCTCGATCGTCTGGAGCGCATCCTCAAGAACATCAAAGCCCAGAGCGACCTCATCAACGACCTCCTCGAACTCTCACGCATCAAAACCCGACGCGGACGACTGGAGCCCACAGACCTCAACCAGGTCCTCCACAACGTCACCGAGCAGTTCGCCTTCGACCTCGATAAAAAATCGGGCATGGTCGAGGTCGTCGGAACCTTCCCCGTCCTCTGGTGCGAAAGCAACCGCATGAGCCAGGTCTTCCAGAACCTCATCGACAACGCCATCAAATACGCCCATCCCGACCGACCCTGCCGCGTCGCCATCGGAATCAACGAAACCCTCAACCACTACGTCATCACCGTGGCAGACAACGGCATCGGCATGTCCTCCGAAGACGCCGAACGGGCCTTCTTCGTCTTCCAGAGGGCCCACAACGCCTACACCGCTCAGGTCGAAGGAAAAGGCGTCGGACTCGCCAGTGTCAAATCCATCCTCGAAAACTACGGAGGAGAAATCAGCGTCGAATCCGAGGAAGGAAGAGGCAGCACCTTCACCATCACACTCCCCAAGGCGATGAAAGACCAGCCAATCCCGGAATCCGAGGGAATTGGCGTGGAAGAAAAAACGGAAACCCTGACAGACCAGCCGGCGTCGGCCGGTGCGTCTCGCTCGGATCAATCAACGGGTGAGTAAAGGAGAACCAATGTCAGCAGCGAAACACGAGATGATTCGGATCTTGCTGGTCGACGATGACGAGGATTGCAGACTCCTCGTCAAAGACGCCATGCGTCAGGGAAACATCCTCAACGAGGTCTACGAGGTGAGCTCAGCCGAGGAAGCCCTCGACTTCCTCCATCGACGCGGACAGCACGTCGATGCCCCAAGGGTTGGTCTCATCTACCTCGACATCCAGATGCCCGGCATGAGCGGACAGGAGCTGTTGAAGGTCCTTCGGGCCGACGACTGTTTCAAGGAAACCCCCATCGTCATGATGACCAACCTCTGCGACGACCGCGAAAAGGAGGCCTCCGCCGAAGCCGGCGCCAACTCCTACACCATCAAACCCAATGACCCGGAGCAGTTCATCCGGACCGTCATCGAGGCCACGCATTACTGGATTGGGATCCACCAGGTTCCCAGCTGCCTGATGGAAGACACCGAACCGGCACAAACGGGATACTGAACCATGAAGCTGAAACGGATTCTCATTGTCGATGATGACGCCGACTACGCCATGCTCGTCGAAGACACCATCCGACAGACCTATCCGGACGTGGACCTGGAAAAGGCGACCACTGGTGCCCAGGCCCTTGCCAAAAACCTGGCACAGTTCGACTTCATCATCCTGGACCAGAACCTCCCGGATACCAAGGGCAGCGATCTCCTGGCCGAGGTCCTCAAACGCGCCGACCGACCCGTCATGATGCTCACAGGCGAGGACAATGTCCCGCTTGCCGTCCATTCCCTCCGGTCGGGCGCCGTGGACTTCATGCAGAAAACCGACCGCATTGCCGCCGTCCTGCCTCTCGTCATCGAACGGGCCATGCGGGAATGGGATCGGAAAAAAGAGAGCGAGCGCCTCAGACAGCAGCTCGTCCAGTCCGAAAAAATGTCCGCCGTCGGACTCCTCGCCGCCGGCGTCGCACACGAAATCAACAACCCCGTCGGGTTCGTCATGAGCAATCTCACCACACTCACCGACTATGTCGCCGTCTTCAAAAAGGTCCTTGCTCTCTACGACCAGCTCGTCGCCGCCGTCCTCAGCGGCGACGTCTCCACGCAGCAGCGAACCACCACACTCCTCAAGGAAATCATTGAGCAGGAGGACCTCGCCTACGTCCTCAACGACGTGGACCACCTCTTGGCCGAGTCGATCGAAGGGACCGACCGTGTCAAGGGAATCGTCCAGAGCCTCAAAAGCTTCGCCCGCGCCGACGAAACACAGCCCAGGGAAGCCGACCTCAACCAGGGCATCGAGGAAACCCTCAAGGTCGTCTGGAACGAACTCAAATACAAGTGCCAGATCCACAAAAACCTCGGGAACATCCCCCCTGTCCGCTGCAATCTCGGACAGCTCAACCAGGTCTTCATGAACCTCCTCATGAACGCCGCTCATGCCATCCCCGAGCACGGCGACATCTCCATCGAAACCTCCGCCGACGACCAGTGGGTTGAAGTGCGAATCTCCGACAACGGCGTCGGCATCCCTCCCGAAAACCTCGGAAAAATCTTCGACCCCTTCTTCACCACCAAGGAAGTCGGAAAGGGAACCGGACTCGGACTGTCCATCTCCCATGGGATCGTGCGGGACCACCATGGCATCATCGACGTCACCAGCGAAGTCGGAAAGGGAACCACCTTCACCGTGAGACTGCCGCGGGAGAGACCGGATGACGACTGAACAACGCACCATCCTCTGCGTTGACGACGAACCCCACGTCCTCAACGCACTCAAAAGACTCTTCAGAAAGGAGAATTATGCCGTCCTGACCGCGGACAATGTCTCCCAGGCACTCGATCTCCTCCGGGAACACCACGTCCAGTTGGTCATCTCCGACCAGCGCATGCCCGAAATGAGCGGCGTCGAATTCCTCCAGAAGGTCAAGGACATCTCTTCCGACACGGTGCGCGTCATCCTCTCCGGATACGCCGACGTCAACATCATCGTCGATTCCATCAACCAGGGCGAGGTCTTCCGTTTCCTGACCAAGCCGTGGAACGATGACGAACTCCGGGCCGCCATCCGGCAGTGCCTGACACACCATGACATCATGTGTCAGAACCGACGACTGCACGACCAGATCCGCGTTCAGAACCAGAAGCTGCGACAGCTCAACACCAAGATGGAAAAAATGGTCCACCTGCGCACACGAGGACTCGAAGTGTCCCAGGAAGTCCTCGAGCACCTCCCGCTGCCGGTACTCTGCATATCTCGTGAGGGCATGGTACTCGTCGTCAATCGGGCCGCCGAAAACCTGATCAGCCGGCTGCGGGGAATCGCGCCCGACGCCGACATGCACGATGTGCTCCCCGAAAGTGCCGCACGCGCCGTCATGGCTTGTCTGAAGGGGGCCTCCACAACCTCCACGGTTGACGTGCTCTGGGACAGCAAACCGCTCGCACTGGAAATCAAATCTCTCGGGGATGACCAGGACCCCCGAGGCTGCATGCTCATACTCCACCCGAAGACCGACGACGCCAACCCGACCCCCCCGCCCACGAACCCACAGACGTGATCATCTGACTCGACAATTCGACGTGATAAGTGCACCGGATTTATCACTACTATGTGCTGTCCGTGTGCCGAACTGTCGTCTCCGGAACCGATCGAGGGGAATATGCACATGCCACGCAGACACAAGTTGTTTCAGACTGTCCTGGCTGTCCTGGTGCTGGTCTCGATGCAAAGCCTTGTCAGAGCAGCAGATGCGACGTTGCCCACCGGGGTGAAAACCGTCTGGGACACCTCCAGAGCCTACTCTGAAACCACCTCCACACGACAGCACCTCTGCGTCAACGGCCTCTGGCGTTGGCAGCCGGCTGCCCACCCCCCCCCGGGTGCGCCCGCCGCCCCCGCTCAGGTTCCCGCCGACAACTGGGGCTTCTTCAAGGTTCCCGGTCCCTGGCCGGGCATCAACAACTACATGCAGAAGGACTCTCAGACTCTCTATCCACATCCCGCCTGGAAGGACCAGGATCTCGCAGCCGTCAAAGCCGCCTGGTACCAGCGCGAAATCACCATCCCTGCCGACTGGAAAGGCCGGCGTATCGCACTCTACACCGAATACCTCAACTCTTACGCCGCCGTCTATCTTGACGGTGTCAAGCTCGGCGAGATGTACTTCCCCTGGGGCGAACTCGACATCACCGCCGCCTGCCGTCCCGGCCAGAAGCACCTCCTCTCACTCTACGTCCGGGCCGTCCCGCTTTCCGCCGTCATGCAGGCCTTCGGTGACACCGGCGCCCCGAAGGAAGTCGAAGGCAGCGTCGCCCGAAGGGGTCTCTGTGGCGACGTCTTCCTCGTGAGCACCCCGCCCGGACCCCGCGTCCAGAATCTGAAAGTGGACACCTCCGTCCGAAAGTGGGAAATCACCTTCGATACCGCATTGGCCGACCTGCGTCCCGACGCCAACTATCGCCTGAAAGCCGAAATCACCGAAGACGGAAAGAAGGTCATCGACTTCACCAGCGACCCCTTCACCCCCGCCGATCTCAAGGAAGGACGATTCTCCTTCACCAAGCCCTGGCATCCCGCAAAGCTCTGGGACACCCACACCCCACAGAACATGTACAACGTCCAACTCACCCTCGTCGATCCGGGCGACAAGTCCCTCGACGTCTTCCTCCCCGTTCGATTCGGATTCCGCGAATTCTGGACCCAGGGACGAAACTTCTACCTCAACGGCTCCCGTTTCTACTGCTCCCTCATGGGAACTGAAAACGGTCAGATCAGCGCCGCCCTGTCAACTTACGAAGCCGCTAAGGAAACCTTCCTCCGCGATCAATCCTTCGGGCTCAACACCCTCTACACCCACAACTACGGCTGCGAACCCGGCTCCCACCTCGGCTACGCCGAAATCCTCCGTGCCGCCGACGACACCGGCATGCTCATCTCCTTCTCCCAGCCCCACTACGGACACTACAAGTGGACCGGGAACACCTTCGAAGCCGCGCAAGCCAACGGCTACGCGCGAACCGCCGAATTCTACGTCCGAATGGCACAGAACCACCCCTCCGTCGTCTTCTACTCCATGAACCACAACGCCTTCAGCTTCGGTGGCGGAAGCAACCCCGACGTCATTGACGGCCTCCACAACGAGCGCGGAGAAATCGGCCCCCGAACCTACCCCCCCGCCAAAAACGCCCTCTTCTCTCACTCCCTCATCGAGCACAACGCCCCCACCCCCGTCGTCTATCACCACTCCTCCTCCAATCTCGGCAACGCCTACACCTTCAACCTCTACCTCAACTGGACCCCGCTCCAGGAAGTCGTCGACTGGTTCGAGCACTGGTCCCAGAAAGGCGTCCTCCCCGTCATCCTCTGCGAATTCGACACCCCCTACGATCTCGACTGGACCATGTATCGCGGCTGGTACCAGGGCACCAGATCATTCGGAAGTCAGCCCATCCCCTGGGAATATTGCGTCGGCGAATGGAACGCTCAGTTCCTCGGCGACCGTGCCTTCGACCTCCCCGAAACCGACAAGGCCAACATCCGTTGGGAAGCCGGCCAGTGGAAAAATTCCAAAAACTGGTACCGCTGGAACTACCCCCGCGCCATCGTCGGACGCTCCACCGCCGGAAACGACATGAAGCAGGAAGTCCGGGGAAAACGCATCGAGCAGGTCTGGCGTGCCTATCGCACCTATGGCGTCTCCGCCACCAATGAGTTCGGTTTCAGCCCCTTCTGGACACTCGCCGAAGGCGTCAACAAGGGCCAGCGAGTCACCTGCCGTGTCAATTGGGATGACCTCCAGAAGCCCGGCTTCAGTCCCGACTACTTCGACCCTTACGAACGCATGGACCTCGGCTATGAACGCGCCGACTGGGTCCCCGGAGCCGCCGCTCTCGCCATGATCCGAAACAACATGCCCCTCCTGGCCTACATCGGTGGAAAAGCCGAACACTTCACCGCCATGGACCACAACCTCTTCCCGGGCGAATCCTTCCAGAAGCAGCTCATCATCATCAACGATGCCCGTGTCCCCGTCGATGCCGATTGCTCCTGGTCGCTCTCACTCCCGCGGCCCGTCACGGGCAGCCTGAAAGTCTCCGTGAAGACCGGCGAACAGGCCCACATCCCCCTGGACATCACACTGCCCGCCGACCTCAAACCCGGCACCTACGACCTCAAGATGTCCGCCAAGTTCTCCACCGGCGAAACACAGCCCGACCTCTTCAAGATCCCCGTCATCCAGCCCGCCCCCCCCCCCCGGCTCGCGCGCAAGACCCCTCGCGTGCACCCCC
>CAZVTD010000083.1:0-9254 GCA_964629945.1 uncultured Planctomycetota bacterium
TGGCCGTGGAAGGACTCCCCGAAGGACGCTGGGTGCTCTTTGATGTCGGGGACGTGGTCGTGCATCTCTTCGACAGTGAAACCCGCGCGTTCTACGACCTGGATCACCTCTGGGCCGACGCGCCGTGCTGTCGCTGGAAGCACCCCGCACGTTCGAAAAACGCTCCCGCAACCTGATGGGATCAACATGCCCGAACTCAACGACCGAATCATCCACGAGATGACCGGCATCCTCAAGGAGCATTTCGCCTTCGATGCAGCTCCCGATCTCTTCCGTCTCGAAAAGCCCAGGGACCCCTCCCATGGCGACCTGGCCTGCACCGCCGGGCTCACCCTGGCCAAGGTCCTGCGTAAGCCGCCCATGGCCATCGCCACCGCCCTGGCCCAGGGACTTAAAAAACACGAACATCTCGGTGAGGTCTTCTCCGAAATCAATGCCGTGCCTCCGGGCTTCATCAACCTCCGTTATGCCGACGACTACATCCTCCAGACCGTCCGGTCCTGCTATCAGGATCCTCGTTTCGGTGTCGCCCCCGCGGCCGACCCCATGACCGTCGTCGTCGATTTCTCGTGTCCCAACGTCGCCAAACCCATGCACGTCGGACACATCCGCTCCACCATCCTCGGGGCATCCCTCGTCCGCATCTTCCGCTTCCTCGGCCACACCACGATCAGTGATAATCACCTTGGCGACTGGGGAACACAGTTCGGAATGATCATCCTGGGATTGAAGCGCTCCGGACGCCTCTCCGATCTCGACAACGCCACTGTGCAGGACATCGCTGCCATCTATCGCACCATCAGCGCCGAAAGCGATGCCAATCCCGACACCGCCGAAGCCGCGCGACAGGAAGTGGTCAAGCTTCACCATGGCGACCCGGAAAACCGTCGCATCTGGGAACGGGTCATGCGGATCTCCATGAAGGAACTCGACCGCACCTACGCCCGCCTGGGTATCTCCTTCGACCAGGTCCTTGGCGAGAGCTTTTACGAATCCATGCTGCCCGATGTCGTGGAAGACCTCAGGCGCAAGGGCATCGCCCGCGATTCCGAAGGGGCCGTCGCCGTCTTCTTCGAAAACGAAAAATACACCCCCTTCCTCATCCGAAAATCCGATGGCGCTTTCCTCTATCCCACCACCGATCTCGCCACCATCCGCTATCGGCTCCAGACCTGGAACCCCGACCTCATCGTCTATGTCACCGATGCACGCCAGCAGCTTCACTTCAACCAGCTCTTCGAGACCGCCCGCATGTGGGGCTGCACCGATGTCCGTCTCGAGCACATCTGGTTCGGCTCCATCCTCGGTGAGGACGGCAAGCCCTTCAAGACGCGCGCCGGTGACGTCGTCGGTCTCGACGATCTTCTGGACGAAGCCCAGGAGCGGGCTCGCGCCGTCGTGGATCAGAAATCCGCCTCGTTGCCTCCCGAAGAGCGTGAACGCATCGCGCAGGTCGTCGGAATGGGCGCACTCAAATATGCCGACCCAAGCCAGAACCGCACCAGCGCTTACGTCTTCAGTTGGGACAAGCTTCTCATCCTCGTGGGAAACACCGCCCCGTACATGCAGTATGCCTATGCCCGCGTCCGATCCATCTTCCGCCGTGGAGACGAAGACGCCGAGGCCCTCCGTCGCGATCCCGCCCCTATCCTGGTCGATCGTCCCCAGGAGCTTGCCCTGGCCCGGACCCTCATGGACTTCGGTTCCGTCGTCGAGCTGGCCGCACGCGAGTTCCGACCCAATTTCCTCACCGCGTATCTCTACGAGCTCGCCGGGGCCTTCTCCGTCTTCTACGACAGCTGTCCCGTCCTCAAGGCCCCCGACCCCGAGCTGCGTCGAAGCCGGCTCATGCTCTGCGACCACACCGCACTCGTCATCCGACAGGGACTCGAACTCCTCGGCATCGAGACCATCGAGCAGATGTAATGCCGGCTCGGGTCGCCGGTTCGAAGGGATTCAGTGATGACGCCTGTTCCAGCGCTTCAAGTTTCCGAAATCTTCCGTTCCGTCCAGGGCGAATCCACCCGCGTCGGCCTTCCCTGCACCTTCATCCGGCTCGCTGGCTGCAACCTCCGCTGCCGCTGGTGCGACACCACCTACGCCCGACAGGGCGGAACGCCCATGAGCCTGCCTGACGTTCTCCATGCCGTCCATGAACTGCCTGCGCCCCTCTACGAGGTCACCGGAGGCGAACCCCTCCTTCAGGAGGTCACCATCGATCTCCTCCGCGAACTCCTCCAACTCGCCCGGACCGACCCCGCCTCCCCGGCGGAAGTCATGCTCGAGACCAACGGTTCCCTCGACATCCGGCCCGTTTCCTCGGGCGTCCTTCGAATGATCGACATCAAATGTCCCGCAAGCGGCGTGCACGCCGAAATGCTCATGGACAACCTCAATCACCTGCGCCCCACCGACGAACTGAAATTCGTCCTGGCCGATCGGACCGACTACGAATATGCCCGTGACCTTCTCCACAAAGATCCCAGGCTGTCCCGCGTCGGCGCAATCCATTTCATCCCCGCAAGCGACCCCACGGGCCGGAAATCACCGGCCCTGTCCCCGGCGGACCTCGCCGACTGGATCCTCGCCGACCGTCTCTCCGTCCGACTCTCGCTCCAGCTCCACAAGATCATCTGGGGGCCCGACACCCGTCGTTGAAATCCTCTTTTGCCGGGAGATGAACATGCTCTCCGTAGCCTGTCTCAGTGGGGGAATGGACTCCGCCGTGCTCACCGCAATCGCCGCCCGCGAGGGTGCCCCCGACCTTCCCGCCGCCCTTCACGTCAACTATGGCCAGCGCACCGAAGCCCGCGAACTCCGTGCCTTCGGACAGCTCTGCGACCACTTCAACATCACCCGACGGCTCGTCGTCGATCTGGCCTTCTTCCGGACCATCGGCGCAAGCTCACTCACCGACTACTCCCTCGCCGTACCCGAAACCCCCACGGCCGATTCCGCCATCCCCTCCACCTACGTCCCTTTCCGCAATGGCGTCATCCTCTCCGTCGCCGCCGCCTGGGGAGAATCCATCGGGGCCCAGAGGCTCTACCTTGGCGCCGTCCAGACCGACCGCACCGGTTACCCCGACTGCCGCGGCGAATTCCTCTCCTCCATGACCAACAGCATCAACCTCGGCACACGATCCGACACACACTTCGAACTTCGCGCCCCGCTCCTTCATCTCACCAAGGCCCAGATCGTCCGGAAGGGGCTTGAGTTGGGCGTGCCCTTCGAGTTCACCTGGTCCTGCTACACCCAGGAGGACGGCGCCTGCGGGAAGTGGGAAAGCTGCCGCCTCAGACTGGAGGCCTTCGAACAGGCCGGCGTTCCCGACCCCATTCCTTACCGGGCCCGCTGACCCCGACGACGGTACATAAAACGACCCGGCGTGCTTTGCCGGGTCGCGTCATTCGCATTCTACGTCTTTCTCAGTTTCGCAGTTTTCCCACCACCATGCTCGCGTTGTGTCCGCCGAAACCGAACGAATTGCACAGCGCGTTGGTCACCTTCACCTCTCTCGGCACCATCGGCACGTAATCCAGATCGCATTTCGGATCGGGTGTCTCCAGGTTGATCGTCGCGTGGATCACGTCGCGAAGGACCGTCTGAATCGTCGCCACCATCTCCACCCCGCCCGAAGCCCCCAGCAGGTGTCCCAGCATGCTCTTCGTCGAGCTGACCGGAATCTTCCCCGCCAGGTCGCCGAACGCCTTCTTGATTGCCATCGTTTCCGCTTCGTCACCCAGGGGCGTTCCCGTGCCATGAGCGTTGATGTAGTCGATCTCATCCAGGTTGAGCTGGGCGGACTTCAAGGCGCTCTGCATGGCCAGCGCTGCACCGCTTCCTTCCGGATGCGGTGCCACCAGGTTATAACCGTCCGCGCTTGCCCCGAAGCCCAGGAACTCCGCCAGGATGTTCGCGCCTCGCTGCCGCGCGTGCTCATATTCCTCAAGCACCAGCATCCCCGCCCCCTCGGCCAGGACGAACCCGTCACGGTCCAGGTCGAACGGTCGCGATGCCTTCTCCGGCTGATCGTTCCGCGTCGAAAGCGCCTTCTGCGTCGAAAAACCCGCCAGCGCCAGGGGCGTCACCGCGGCTTCCGAACCCCCCGCCAGCATGATGTCCGCTTCCCCGCGTGCCACGATGTGGAACGCCTCGCCGATCGCGTGCGCCGCACTGGCACAGGCGCTCGTCGCTGCGGAATTCGGACCCATCAGACCGTAATGGATCGAAATCTGGCCGCACGCCGCGTTGATCATCAGCTTCGGAATCATCAGCGGACTCACCCGACGCGCACCCCGTTCCAGAAGACGACGGTGTTCGGTCTCGATCGTGGAGATCCCGCCGATCCCGCTGCCCACCATCACCCCGCAACGGGTAACGTCCAGCTTCGAGAAGTCCAGACCGGCGTGCTCGACCGATACCATGCCCGCCACCACGGCGAACTGTGTGAACCGGTCCAGACGCTTGGCGTCCTTCGGGTCAATACGGTCTTCAGGATTGAAGTCGATTTCGCCGGCGATCTTGACGGCCTGGTCGGTCGTGTCGAACGATTGGATCAATCGGACGCCGCTCCGACCCGCCACGAGATTCTGCCAGAAAACATCAGGATCGAGCCCAAGGGCCGTCACCACTCCCAGTCCCGTGACGACGACGCGGTGTTGGAATGGCACTCAGCTATGCTCCTCGATGTACTTGATGGCGTCCCCGACGGCCTGGATCTTCTCGGCTTCCTCGTCCGGGATGCTCAGATTGAACTCGTCTTCGAACTGCATCACCAGTTCCACCGTGTCCAGCGAGTCCGCACCGAGATCGTTGATAAACGTCGTCTCGGGAGTAATCTGACTCTTGTCCACGTTCATCTGCTCACTGATGATCTCAATCACTCTCGAAGCAACATCCCCCACGGAAAGCACCTCCCTAATCAAGTATTTCTTTCGCTAAACCTTCGGGATTTCCCGGCTGACCCAAGGGATTCCGTTACATCACCATCCCGCCATCCACGTTCAACACCTGACCCGTAACGAAGCTCGCTTCGTCACTGGCCAGAAAACGGATCGCTCGTGCCACTTCCTCGGGCTTCCCGAACCGCTTCAGCGGTGTATTCTCCAGCGCCTGGTTCTTGAAAGCGTCCGGAACCACTTCCGTCATTGCTGTCGCAATGAACCCCGGGGCGATCGCGTTCACTCGAACTCCCCGCTTCGCAAACTCCCGCGCCGACGCCTTCGTCAAACCAATCACCCCGGCCTTGCTGGCCGAGTAGTTCGCCTGACCATACGCCCCGGCCACACCAGACACCGAGGCCAGGTTCACAATGGCCCCCGATCGCTGGGAAATCATAATCCGGCCTACCGCCCGGGTCAAGTTGAATGTTCCCTTCAAGTTCACCTTCTGCACAAGATCCCATTCCTCGTCCGACATCCGCAAAATCAGGTTATCCCGCGTAATTCCTGCATTATAGACCAAAATGTAAATCCGACCCAGTTCCTCGAAAATCTAGTCCACACACGCGTCCACCGCCGCCGGGTCCGAAACGTCCACTTTATGCCCCGAAGCCTTGATTCCCGCCCCGTTCAGCTCTTCCACCGCCCCCTTCAGCGTTTCTTCCACCACGTCCAGCACCACAATCGTCGCCCCGACCTCGCCCAGGGCCCGGCACACGCAGTTGCCGATACCCCGCGAACCACCCGTCACGACCGCCACTTTTCCCGTTAAGTCCATCATTGTCCCCCTGATTGTGTTTTCGTGCTACTCTGACAGGGCCGCAAGACTGTTTGCGTCGTTGATGCTCTCGCAGCCCACTTTTCGATTGATCCGCTTCGCCAGGCCCGTCAGAACGCGTCCCGGCCCCACCTCGTAAAACTGCCGAACTCCGTCCTCGATCAGTCGTTCCATCGACTGGCACCACTTCACCGGGTGGTCCAGTTGGGCCACCAGCATGTGCTTGATCTGTTCCGGCTCCACCAGGTAGTCCCCCGTCACGTTCGAGACCACCGGGATCTGCGGACGGCTCAATTCCACCTCTTCCAGCGCCTGCTTCAGTTCTTCCGCGGCCGGCGCCATCAGTTCGCTGTGGAACGCCCCGCTCACCTTCAGACGGACCGCCATCTTCGCCCCGGCGTCCTTCGCCAGACGCTCCGCTTCTTCCAGGGCCGGCACTTCTCCGCTGATCACCACCTGCTCGGGACTGTTATAGTTGGCCGCCGCGATGCGTCCCGCCACCTTGGCTTTCTCAACCACCTCTTCCACCTGCTGGTGATTCAGCCCCAGGATCGACGTCATCGACCCGGGGTTCATTTTGGAGGCCTTCTCCATCGCCTGGCCGCGTCGATACACCAGCTTCACCGCGTCCGCAAAACGCATCACCCCCGCGAACACTAGGGCCGTATACTCGCCCAGACTCAACCCCGCCGTCACCGAAATCTGCGTCCGTCCCAGACGCGTCTCGTTCCGCACCACCTCCAGGATCGCCAGACTCGTCACCAGGATCGCGGGCTGCGAATATCGCGTGCTGTTCAGTTGCTCCTCGGGTCCGTTGAAGCACAGTTCCGTCAGGTTGAAGTCCAGCAATTCATCCGCACGCGAATACATGTCGCGCGCACGGGTGTATTTCTCGTAAACATCCGCCCCCATCCGGACCGCCTGCGCCCCCTGACCCGGAAACACGAATGCCGTCTTGCTCATTTACCACCTCAAGACCATGCTGGCCCAGGTCAGCCCGCCCCCGAACGCGATCAGCACCACCACGTCCTCGGGCTTCAGCAGCCCCTTCCGGTTCGCCTCGTCCAGCGCAATCGGCACCGACGCCGCCGACGTGTTCCCCACGCGATCGATATTCACGAACATCTTCTCTGCGGGCAGGTTGCACTTCTCCGCCGCAAAATCCAGGATCCGCGTGTTCACCTGGTGAGGCACCACCATCGACACGTCGCGATACGTCAGTCCGCACCGTTCCAGGTCGCTCTGAATCAGTTCCTGCATCTTGCTGGCCGCAAACTTGAACACCTCGCGACCTCGAATCCGCATGTACTGCTCACGCTTCTCCAGCGTCTCGGCCGAGATCGGCTTCTCGCTCCCACCGGCCGGAATCGTCATCATGTCCGCCTGGCTGCCGTCCGCTCCCAGTCGGCACGTCATGATGCCTCGCTTGCTTTCGTTCCCCTCGTCCGCCACCAGGACCACCGCACCCGCCCCGTCCCCGAACAGAATGCAGCTTCCGCGGTCCTGATAATCCGTGAAAGCGCTCAGAACTTCCGCGCCGACCACCAGGATCTTCTTGTACACCCCGCCGCGGATCAGTCCCCACGCGCACGAAAGACTATACACGAATCCGCTGCACGCCGCCGCCACGTCGAACGCTCCCGCGTTCACCGCACCCAGCTTGGCCTGGACCAGACACGCCGTCGCCGGAAGCACTCGGTCTCCCGTGAACGTCGCCACGATCACCAGGTCCAGCTCTTCCGGCTTGACTCCCGCCGACAAGAGTGCACGACGTCCCGCTTCCGCGCCCATGTCCGAGCACGTTTCACCTTCCCCGGCGATATGTCGTGTCTTGATCCCCGTACGAGTGATGATCCACTCGTCGCTGGTGTCCACCATCTTCTCGAAATCTTGGTTGCTCAGAATCTTCTCGGGCAGGTAACTCCCTGTGCCGGCTATTACTGCGCGGACTGCCTCCGTCATGCAGGACTCCCTTCGCCCGTTTGGTCGAAACCCGCAGCGTGCACGGCTTCCTGCATTCGTTTGTTCAGCGACATTTTCACGCAGTCATCCGCCACCCGGACCGCGTTCATGTAAGCCTTCGCTTCGCTATAGCCGTGACAGATGATGCAGATCCCGTTCACACCCAGAAGGGGCGCCCCACCATACTCCGCATAGTCGAATCGCGTCAGCAGTTCCGAGATCGCAGGCATCCAGTCCCCGCCCTTTCCCGTGTGGGCTTCCAGCGATCGCGACACCAGCTTCAGCAGGGCGGGCCACAGACCCTCCGATACCTTTAACAGAACGTTCCCCACGAACCCCTCGCTCACGATCACATCATAATTCCCCTCCCAGAGGTCATAGCCCTCCAGGTTCCCCGCAAAATTCAGATTGCTCGCCGTCAGCTGCTCATGCACCTGGCGCACCAGCCCGGTCCCTTTCGCGTTCTCCGAACCGATGTTCAGCAGTCCGATTCGGGGCTTCTCCACGTTCCAGATCAGCGTCGAATACACACTCGCCATCGCCGCATACTGGCACAGGTGTTCAGGCTTGGGATAGACGTTCGCCCCAACGTCGATGACCATCGTCACCCCGTTGGCCGTCGGAATGCTCACCGCAATCCCGGGACGCTTAACCCCTTTCAGCAAACGCAGTTGCAGCGTCGCCGACGCTACAAACGCACCCGTGTTGCCCGGGCTGACCACCGCGTCCGCTTCACCCTTGGCCACAAGCGCCACCGCTCGGTTGATCGAGCTGTCTCGCTTGCTTCGGATCGCCTCGGTGGGACCGTCTTCCATCGTCACCACCTGGGAGGCGTGCACCAGGCGGATGCCTTCCGCCTTGCTCCCTTGGGCCTTCAGCAGAGGCTCAAGCTCTTCCGAAAGACCGACCAGGATCAGTTCAATCTCCGGGAAGCGCTCATGGGCCTGGACGACACCAAGCACCGCTTCTCCGGGACCCCGGTCTCCCCCCATCGCGTCAACGACGATTCTTGGCATCGACTATTCGTCCTTGGTTTCAGGATTCGTGGCGGTCCGTCCCTTGTAATACCCACAATTCCCGCACACCACGTGCGGAAGCTTGGCTTGCTTACACTGGGGACAATGACTCAACTGGACCGCATCGAGACCCTGATGCGTGCGACGTTTGCGGGTGCGACTATGGGAATGTCTTCTCTTCGGATTCGCCATAACGGCCTTTCACCTGTCTAAGTGCCCCTCGCGCAACTGACGACAGCTCCCGATTTTGCGTCGCCTCAGCTCGCAGACAGACCCGCAACGGCCGTTAACTCCACCAGAGCCGCGGTGCGGAATCCAAGGGGAAGCAAATGATAAATGCTAATTCCCCCATGCCTTCCTGTCAAGGGAAAACCCTTCCCTCTGACCCCGCCGGACCGGACCCTTTGGACCTCCCCCGCCAGACCTGTCTGGACATCTCCAGGCTCAGACTCCGCCCAGGAGCCGCTCCATCGTCTCACGGGCAAATGCCAGAGCCTCGTCCACCTTATCTGCTTTAGTCCCACCGGCTTGCGCCATTTCTGCACGCCCGCCCCC
>CAZVTD010000084.1:0-9241 GCA_964629945.1 uncultured Planctomycetota bacterium
GACTCATGACCTCATGATCCTCTAGCTTCGACAAACAAGGTTTCTACAGAGCACAGTGAAATCAAAGCATACTCGGACCAAGAGATTTCGGAAGAAGAAATCCGAAACCCGACCACTGATGCCGGATTACAGCGATTCCTCCGGCAGTATTTCGTTCGGCACTTCTTTCAAGTCCAGGATGCTCTGCTGAGTTATTTGTGCACAAGCGTGCCCAACAAGGCTTCGAAAAATGCCCTTCATTTACTGGATGTGGGCTGTGGACCTGCCACAGCATCTCTGGCAGTAACCGATTTACTCAACAGCCTGCTCGTCATTCCGGAATTGGTGACACCTTGGAACGACCTGTTCTACACGTTCAACGACACGTCCGAAGCAGGTCTGCTGGCCGGAGTCACTCTCCTTGGAAACTTCCGAAGACGGTCATTGCTCACCAGGAACCCAAGGGCTGCACTCCGCATCCATGATCCAGAGACAATAGTGGCCGCCTTCCCCGAGAGCGCCGAGCGCATCTCAATTCCCCGACACCGGCCCGAGGCACCAAGAGACAGTATGCTTATCATGAGCTATGTGGTGGGGCCTCTTGTGGAAAAAGAAGGTGTCCACAGTATTGCCCGAGGCATCAGGAAGATCGTCATGTCTGACGAGCGCCGAACAATGGGGTTGATGCTCATTGAAGATCAGTTCCATGAGAAACAACTGCGTTCGCTGGCCCGTGAACTGGAGTTGCGGGTCGAAGAGCGGACACTGTCTCACAAAACGTACTGGGCAGAGAACCACCATGAGATTTACACGTATCGTTACTATGTTGTCTCAAGTTCAAGTTAAGGAAATCCGCCCCTGAGATAGCCCAGGTGCTCGTCACGATATGACGCAGTTGCAGGCACTCGACGTGACCATGCCGGCGAGAGCTTTCCAGATCTCGGGAATTTCCCGGCACAAGGCAACGGGCATGTCCGGACAATGTGCGCGGATGCGGTCGATGAGGAAACGATACATTTCCAGACGGAGTTCGGGTGGGTAGCGTCGCTTGCGATCACCGGCGCCGGTAACGAAGCGGCCCTGGAAGAGTCCTGCCGCGCTTTCTCCATGTAACTGACGCGCAAGTTTCGGATGCCCCGGGAGGAACCGGAGAGAACCTATCGTAATATTCTCCGGTCGAGTGGTTGCGAGAGTCCGGTCAATCATGTCCGCGTAAGCCGAGCGCCAGTTCTCACCGGCAATGAGCGGGTCAAAGCGGTATCGAATTGGATACCCGGCCTCCTGGCAGGAACGGGCTGCCTCCACGCGCTCGCGCAGCGACGCGGTGCCGATCTCGTAACGGTCAATGATGTCTTGAGCATTTAGGCTCCACGAAACGACCGTATGTCCTTCATGGCGGAGTGACAGCAAAGCAGCAACATTGCTGCTTTTGGTGAGAAGCATCAGGAATCCCTTGGGCTGTCGCGCGAAGAAAGGGACGAGCCTGGCGGAAAGTCCGGAGATGTGATCAAGGGCAAGACTGTCGAGCATCTCCCCCATGTTAAAGGAGACCGGGCATGAAGCGTTGGAAAGCGATGCGGCAAGCTCCTTGAGCATGGCGTCGTAGTTCAGATTCATTTTGATCCACGGCAGCCGTTCCCTATAGACGAAGTCTAGATAGCAGTAGGCACAACGATACGGACAACCTCGCGATATGGGAACAAGTTTGAGGTAATTCCTGCACACGATGCGGTCGCCCGGTTTTCCGGAGAATGGTTTCACAAACTCCGATGTCGTCCCCAGGAAAAGCACCTGACCACGGGACGCCCCAGGCGGAACGGCTGCTTTCTGTGTCCGCGTATAGCAGACCGGAGCCTCAGGGAAAAGAGACAGTATCCTCTCGACTTCCGGATGCCGGCGCACCTCTTCCCAGACAATGATTGCGGATGGTTGCCAAGACCGAGAACTGTCCAATTCAAGCTCCTTTCGGCATTTGTGAACTAAGAATAGATACTTCCCCTTCGCAAAGCAAGCCCCCCCGTAACAGGGACTCTTTCAATCCGCTGGGTGCTCACACCCGACTTTTCTCTGTATCGCGACATGCCGTTGGCGGCGCAGTTGTGGAACACCTACCGCACACGGTGGATGGGGAGATTCTGGCAAGAGCAGGGATTGCGCGTGATTCCGACGGTGAGGTGGTCGACGCGGGAGTCGTATCGGTTCTGTTTCGAGGGGATCGCGCGGCGACAGGTGGTGGCGACGGGGACGCCTGATCTACGAGATTCGATCACGCGGAAGTTGTTCGAGCGCGGCCTTGTGGAGATGTTCGAGCGCCTGGAGCCGACAGGGCTGAGCCTGTTCGGACGTCCGCCTAAGGAATTCCCGCTGAGGTCGTTCATCCCCCACGGATGCCGCCTGATCGTGCATCCGAGTCATTGGCAAAAGCTGAGGGAAGAAAGGAGGGACAGGAGGGCCCCGAGGAAAACACAAGCACGGTTGCATGTTTGAGGAGGAGAGCTAGAATGGGAGGCGGAGGAGCAAGAGGTGAGAGTCGCATTCGACGGTACTACAGGCATGAGTTCCCAACGCCCAAGCAAGGGAAGCCGACTGAGAAAATGCATTGGGTGCCGAAACAACATTGGAACCTTGTCAAGCGAGTTGTGCAAAACATCGAAAGGAAGGATTTTGACACAACTGATCCTCTGGAAACCGATTTTCACAGGTACGTCCATGGCAAGCGCGGAACCAAGAAGCACGACTACAATGCCCAAGTTGAAAAATGGCTAAGGCATGTGGAAAGAGGCGGAAAGACCACTTCGTTGGAGGAATTTGCGCGATTCATTGCTGGACAGCGAGAGAAGGTTGCCGAATTGTTCGACATGTTCCGGTTGTATTCACATTAGATCACTCGATCACAGGAGTGGGAGAGGAGAAAGACGTGTTCTATGTCGTTGACCCATTGATAAGTTACCTTGAAGTAAAAGACATCCATTACAAAGAGACCGGCTGTTCAAGCTGCCACCGCCACGAGCGCACAGGCGGCATTCAGATCGCTATGACACGGATCTCGGAGTTGCTGCCCGTGATCGAGCCGTTTGACCGACTGGCCTTCTCAGAACACCTGATCCGTGTCCTGCAGAAGGGAGGCGTTACGGGTTGGAGGTCGTTTCCAGAACGGGTGAAGGTGGTATGGGCGGGAAAAGCACGCAAACCTCGAATACCTGTCTACCACGAGATCGAAGTCACCGGACGAGCTGGTCACGTTTCACAATACCCAGATGTAGTAATGCAAAAGGAGTGCCCCGCGTGCGGACATAAGACATGGTCCGTGCCAAAAAACGGGTTCGAGGTTAGGGCTGACTTGTGGGATGGCTCGGATATCTTTTGGATCGAACAGTTTCCTGTGTTTCTCGCTCATGAACGGTTCGTCGAGTTCGTGCGAACCAAAAAGATCCGGGGATTCAACTTCATTCCGACCCAGGAGTGGTATTACCAGTTCGATTGAGGACGAAACCTCAGTCGGCCCCAAAAATCCCGCGCTAAGATAGAAAATATGGCCCTGTTTTTTCAAGTGTCCCGGTTTTCCGACATCGGTCCTGTACAGTTGGGGTATATGAACACCGGAGATGAACATCGGAGCCAACACTGCTGATGAATGCAGCCTTAACTTATTGCCGAGGAAAGGGTTGCGGAATGGACGCGAGAGAGAGTTGGAGGTTGAATTCCGCTTGCATGCCGCGAAAGAGTGTGATATTATGACAATATTCGGGGGGAAAAAGGGGCGAATTCGCCTCTTTTGTCGACCTTTTTCGAGTCAATAAAGTTGTTTGAACGGTCGAAGTAATCATTCGGTAGGCGCTGTAAACAGGCGACGTAACGCCGGCACAGGAGGTGGGCTGGAAGGAAACGGGGACAAGGCCAATCGATACGGGGGTAGTCTGGCTGGCCGGTGAGCTGGTGTTCGGGCTTGGCAACGGGCGCATCGGAACTGTCAATGGAGTTCCTCTGGGGTCGATGGCATAACGTGACCGGACCAATCGAACAAAACGGTGAGCGAGTCTTTCTCAGTCTGGCTCCGAGTGCACTTCGAAGTCTCCCCTTCCCGGTTGTCGTCTTTTCCTCCAACCTCGACATTCTTTTCAACAGCCG
Organism: uncultured Planctomycetota bacterium; assembly: GCA_964629945.1. Lineage (GTDB taxonomy): Bacteria > Planctomycetota > DG-23 > DATKVD01 > CAZVTD01 > CAZVTD01. Next base: position 4,108 of record CAZVTD010000084.1, read on the forward strand.
GGGGTATTTCCTTTCGAATCATCCCGAGGTCGAAAACCTCAAGGAACTCTTCGCCCAGATCAAGCTGCGTCCCGAGCCGGACGATGTCCTTGAGAAGTGCCGGCAGGTGCTCGTCACGGGCAAGATGATCCGTCTGCAGCGTCTCCATTACGGGGAGCCACCGGCGGACCCGAACGGAGAGGGGGCACTGCTCGACCTGCACTGCTCGCCCCTGAGCGATGTGGAGGGAACGCTGACGGGCGGGGTGTTGGTGCTGGAAGACATCACCGAGCGTGCCGCGCTCGAAAAGAGATTGGCGTTCTACGAGCGACTGGCCATGGTGGGCAAGCTCGCCGCGAAGATCGCCCACGAGCTGAACAATCCGCTGGACGGGATCCTCCGGTTCGTGAACCTCGCGCTCAGGGTCAAGAAAGAAGATGATCCGGCACAGCGGTATCTGGAACACGCCCGAAAGGGACTCATGCGCATGGTGAAGATCGTGCGCGAACTGCTGGAGTTCTCCCGCAGCACCATGACGGCGTTCGAGCACACCTCGGTCAACGCCATGCTGGAAGAGAGTCTCCGTTCGGTCGAGGGACAGGCGACGGCCAACGGTGTGCGGGTGGAGACGGAACTCGCCGAGAATCTTCCGACCATCCGCAGTGGCGACCTGGTGCAGGTGTTCTGCAACCTTGCCAAGAACGCCATCGGGGCCATGCCCGACGGAGGACTTCTGCGGGTGACCAGTGCGTCCGAAGGCGACGACGTGGTGGTCCGGTTCGCGGACACCGGTCCGGGGATTCCGGTGGAAATCCGTGACAAGGTCTTCGAGCCGTTCTTCACCACCAAGAGACCCGGCGAGGGCACCGGATTGGGTCTGGCGATCAGTCGCGACATCGTGGAGAAATATGGAGGCTCCATCACCATATCAGACGGCGCTGAGTGCGGGACGGTGCTGATCGTAAGAATTCCCGCAAAGGGGCCGGCGGTACAGAACGTCTGAGCCGAACAGGAAACCGGATGGTTCCGGTGATTTCGACGTGAAGGTTCTACTAGACAGGCAGGGACCGAGATGTCTGACGAAACGATTCTCGTAGTGGACGACGATCCGATCATCCTGGAGTCGATCGCCGAACTGCTGAAGCTGGAGGGGTATCGGGTCAGCACGGCGGCTTCCGCTGAACAGGCGCTTCCCAAGCTGGAAGAGCACCCCTATCAACTGGTGCTGACCGATGTGAACATGCCTTCGGTTTCGGGAATGGAGTTGTTGCGCAAGATCCGCGTCAAACACCCGGAAACCGTCGTCGTGCTCATCACCGGCTACGGGACCATCGAGAGCGCGGTGGAGTCCATCAAGGCCGGAGCCTACCACTACGTCACCAAGCCCATCATCGACGAGGAAATCAAGGTGATCGTCGCGCGGGCACTCGAACCGCACCGCCTGCTCTCCGACAACCAGCACCTCCGTGAACAGCTCGGACTCAAGCTCAACTTCGACAACATCATCGGCCAGGACTACAAGATGAAGAAGCTGTTCGAACTGGTCAAGATCGTTGCCGACACCGACACCACCGTCCTCATCACCGGCGAGTCCGGAACCGGTAAAACCCTGCTCGCCCGCGCACTCCATCATAACTCCCACCGGCGCGACGGTCCGTTCGTCGAGGTGAACTGCGGCGCACTTCCGGATACCCTGCTGGAGAGCGAGCTCTTCGGTCACGTGCGAGGCGCCTTCACCGGCGCCATCGCCGAAAAAGCCGGCAAGTTCGAAGCCGCCGACCGCGGTACCATCTTCCTGGATGAAATCTCCAACGCCTCCCCGGCGCTCCAGGTCAAACTCCTGCGCGTCATCCAGGATCACACGTTCGAGAAAGTCGGCGGGAACAAGACTCAGAAGGTTGACGTCCGCTTCGTCCTGGCCACCAACCGAAGCCTCGAGAAAGAGGTCGAAAGCGGCGACTTCCGCGAAGACCTCTATTACCGCATCCACGTCATGCCCCTGCATCTTCCCCCGCTTCGCGAACGTCTCGGCGACATCGACCTCCTGGCGGAGCACTTCCTCCGGGTTTACTGCTCCCGGATGGGCAAGGAGATCACCGGGTTCTCCGAACGCGCCAGGCTGGCCATGCAGACCTATCGCTGGACCGGAAACGTCCGCGAACTGGAAAACGCCATCGAGCGCGCCGTCGTCCTCTGTCGCGACGGACTCGTTGACCTCGAGGATCTCCCCGAGGTTCTCCGCAGCGACACCACCACCAGTTCGAGCATCGGTGAGGATGGAAAGATCCTCCCGCTCAAGAGGGCACTCGAAGATCCTGAGCGTGCCATCATCGAACGGACCCTGCGTGCCTGTCAGTGGAACCGTCAGAAGGCCGCCGCCCTGCTCGAAATCAACCGCACCACGCTCTATATGAAGATGAAGAAGTACGGGCTCGAAAACCCGCCGGAAGGCATGGCGTAAGATGAAAGCAAAGCCGGACGCGTCATCGCGACGCGCCCGGCTTTCTTTATTTCCGCTTCAGCGATCAGGCCTGGGGCTGTTCTCCCGCAGTGCTCTGTCTGTTGATCATCAGGCCCAGACCGGTTTCGAACCTCAATTTCGACTCGAACTGCAGCGCGATGCCGCGCTCGCTGGGTCGATCTTCCTCCCTCTCCGGACTCAGACGCACAAAGCGTCCCGATTCCTCCACGCGCACCACCGTTCCGCGACCCGTCATTCCTCCGAAAGGCAGCAGATCGTTCATCTCCGCCGGTACATCAATCACCACCTCCACCGGAGAACCCACGCCGAAGTCTTTCCATCGATAGGTCCGGAAGTACACACCTCCGGCACCCACATTGATGGTGACCCCCTCGTAGAGCACCTTACCGGTGAGATCCCCGTCTGCGACTCGTAGCGGCAGCAACACCTCCTGCCGCTGGTGTCGACGCTTCTCTGTTTCGGAAACCATCAGCCGCCCCACATTTGGCAACCAGCTCAGAAGACCCAACTGATGTCCTGCAAAATCGGTGCCAACCGCTATGGTCTGTTGACCGAAAAAAACTCCTTCAGAACGCAACTCCTTATCCTGAAAGTCCTTAAATCATCAACATCCCGCACACTATTATCGTTGCCTTGGTGTTTGTCCCGTCCGGGTGTTTAGTTTTTCCAACATCCCTTACGAAAGGGTTTTCTGAGTGTCGTAAGCCTTGTTAGGACAAATGGATACGTCGCAACTTGTCTCAAGAAAAGCCTCCGACTCCGTGGAAGACATGCGGTCCCCTCCCCTTCGGCAACTGGTTCGTCGCTCTTGAACGGGTCATGAACAGCTCAATGTTGGGCTGTTTCAAGACGTTTGTGGTCATCCGAGACGACTTTGACACAAACTGTGACTATATTTTTCGAGTGGTTCCATGACATGAGGCAGATCGGAGGACGTGAGAATGGCATTTGAACGGCGTTTATTTTTCTGAACAGAAGTGATCCCGGTGTAGCACACCAGAATTAACACTCAAGCGTGTGTCAGGACCGCCACGATGCGCTCGGCGGCGTGTCCGTCCCAGAGTTCGGGAATGCGTCCCGGACGGATTTGACCCGAGAGCACGGTCCTTGCGGCAGCCCGAATCTGCTCGGGTTCGGTTCCCGCCAACACGTTCGTGCCCACTTCCACGGTGATCGGGCGCTCCGTGTTCTCGCGCATCGTGATGCACGGGACGCCCAGCACCGTTGTCTCCTCCTGGATCCCGCCGGAGTCCGTCAGCACCAGCCGGCTCTCGGCCACCAGTTCCAGGAACTCAAGATATCCGAGCGGGTCCAGGAGCATGATCCCACGGGCGCCTTTGATCTGTTCCCCCAGTCCGAACCGTTCGAAGTTGTTCCGTGTTCGGGGATGAACCGGGAACACCACGGGAACCTGCCGCGAGATCTCCTCCAGCACGTCCAGCAGTCCACTCAGTCTGACGGGATCATCGACGTTGCTGGGACGATGCAGTGTGAGGACGGCGTATTCCTTTGACCGCAATCCCAGCGTTTTCAGGATGCCGGTCCGGCGGGCTTTCTCGCGGTTGGCCAGCAGCGTGTCGATCATCGTGTTGCCGACCAGGAACACCTTCTTCTCGGAGACCCCTTCCGCTTTCAGGTTCTCGACCCCCGAGCGTTCCGTCACGAAAAGGTAATCTGAAATGCTGTCGGTCAGCACGCGGTTAATTTCCTCGGGCATCCGACGGTCGAAACTCCTCAGGCCCGCCTCCACGTGCGCCACCGCCACACCCAGCTTCACCGCCACCAAGGCGCACGCGATTGTCGAGTTGACGTCCCCGACCACCAGGACCACGTCGGGCTTCTCGTCCATCACCACCGGTTCGAAGCGTCTCATGATCTCGGCCGTCTGCTGGGCGTGTGAGCCCGACCCAACCTCCAGGTCCAGGTCCGGACGCGGAATCTCCAACTCTTCGAAGAACAGCTTGGACATGCGATGGTCGTAATGCTGACCGGTGTGGACCAGCTTCGCTTCAACGTCCTCCCGGCTCCTCATCACACGCATCAGCGGAGCGATCTTCATGAAGTTCGGACGGGCGCCGACTACGTTGATGACCTTCACGACGACTCCTCTGTCGGAACGGGTGGAATGCTCAGGCCTTGACGATCGTCGCCCCACTTCCCGAGACGTTACGTGTGGCGTTGCGGGTATCCACCACCAGCCTGGCGTGTTTGCAGATGAAGTTCATGTCGTACGTGCTGTGTGCCGTCGCCACCACAACCGCATCAACCGAGGCCAGTTCTTCCGGGGTCAGTTCCACGCTCGGGACCTTCAGGTTGTGCTGACGCGTGAGTGGGATGCTGCGGAAATACGGATCGTTATAAACGACGGCCGCGCCCTTCTTCAGCAGCAGCTCGATGATCACAAGCGACGGACTCTCGCGCAAATCGTCCACGTCTTTCTTGTACGAAATCCCCAGCACCAGGATCTTCGAGCCCTTCAGCGGCTTGCCGCACTCGTTCAGCGCCTCGACCAGGCGGCTCACCACATACGCCGGCATGCTCGTGTTGATCTCTCCGGCAAGCTCGATGAACCGGGTCCAGCTGTCGAACTGACGGGCCTTCCACGACAGGTAAAATGGGTCGATCGGGATGCAGTGCCCGCCCAGACCCGGCCCCGGGTAGAACGCCTGGAAC
>CAZVTD010000085.1:0-9198 GCA_964629945.1 uncultured Planctomycetota bacterium
CTCGGGGTCGGGCTGGGGTTCGAGCTGGGGCGGGGGGTCGGCTGGTGGCAGCGGGAGCAGCAGCGGCGGGAGCGTCGGGGGTGGATCGTTCGGGAACGTGGGCATGGGCTGGGTGCCGCCGGTGATCCAGGCGGACCGGTACGTCACGTTCAACATCACGCAGGACGCCAGCTTCGACCGTCAGGCGTTCAAGGGCTCGCTGGTCGTCGCGAACGGTTCGACGACGGACGCGCTGGAGCACGTGCGCATCGACATCGAGATTCTCGACGCCGACGGGAACGTTCTGTCCACGGATCACCGGTCCTACGGAGACCTCTATTTTGCGACGCCCGAGCTTTCGGGTCTGAGCGACATCGACGGCCATGGGACGCTGAGCCCGGGCGGCAAGGGCACGGTGGAATGGCTGATCATCCCGACGGCGGAGGCCGGTGGCCGGGATTACCAGCTCCGTGCGCACATCACGTGGGACTGGGACGGGATTCCCGGGGAGATCAGTTCGCTGCCGGTGACGGTGGCGGTGGCTGCGCAGCCGGAGATCGAGCTGCAGTATCTCATGCAGCCGGTGTTCGGGGCGAACGAGACGTTCTACCTGGGCGTGTTGGCCACCAACACGGGTGACGGTGCGGTGCACAATTTCAAGATCACGTCGGCCCAGCCGGAGATCCAGTGGGACCTGACCAACGTGGAGGACGCGTTCGTTGTCATCGATGACTCCGGCGTGCTCACCGAAGACGGTCCGGTGGCCGGGACGGACACGCTGGTGTGCGAGTTCGGGACGATCGAGCCCGGGGAGACCGTGCTGGGCTGGTGGGAACTCCGTGCGAACCCGGGCGGGGAGGTTATCAGCTTCCGCATCCTCAGCCTGGAGCACGACCAGGCGCTGGGCGGTCAGCACACGAGTCTGCTGAACGCGACGGCGGAGACGGGATGGATCGACCGGTTCGGTCTGGTTCGCGAGGCCACCGGGGGGATGTCGCTGCTTCTGGACGAGGACCGCAACGGGACGCCTGATACGCTCCTGGACAGTTCCGATTTTTCGACGCTGCCGGTCACGTCGGTGGTTTCGTCGGTGGTCCAGGCGCCGACGTTCGAGGACACGACGATGATCCTGTCGTGCGAACCCGGGACGGGCTACACCTACACGCATTTGAGCAACCCGGGCGGGACGTCGATGCGGGTGGTCAGCGTGCAGAACGCCGGCGGACAGCAGATCAACCCGGCCAACTGGTGGACGGAAGGCGATCAGCTGTGCATCCTGGGTCCGTCGACGCCGGAGTATACGGTTCTCTATGAACTGACGGCGGTGACGCACACGGGCTCGCTGGTGCTGGACAAGGTCGAGTATGCCGGTCTTGGGGCCGTCGTGAACGTCACGCTGACGGACGCGGACCTGGACGTGACGTATGGGGCGGGCAATGACGTCGTGAACGTGCTGGTGACGTCGGCGGCGGATGGCATCGGGGAAAGCGTGCTGCTGGTGGAGAGCGGGACAGCGGGCGTGTTCACCGGTTCGTTCGGGTTCGAGGCCTCCATCGCGGCGGACGACGGGAAGGTGGTGGTCGGTGACGGGGCGCTGTTCACGGTGACGTACGACGACGAGGCCAATGACGAAGGGACGACGGCGGCGGTGACGGCACAGGGACAGTGGAACGCGGTGCCAGCTCCGAGCGTGCTGGGAGTTCAGGTGGACGACGGCTCGGGACAGCGTTCTCACATCGCGAGCCTGACGGTCACGTTCGACCAGATGGTGACGCCCGACGCTGGCGCGTTCGCGCTGGTGCACAACGGGCTCACGGAGATCGCGCTGGGGGTTTCCAATCCCAGCAGCGACGGGATGACGTGGGTGCTGACCTTCTCGGGTCCGGGAACGACGGACGGTTGTCTCGACGACGGCTGGTATGAGTTGTGCGTAACGGGGGCGAGCGTTCACAACGCCGACAGCGGAGCGATGGAGGGCGATCACGTGATGGACTTCCATCGTCTTGCCTGTGACGCCAACGGCGACGCGAAGACGGATGACGCCGACTACGCCATCTGGCAGCTCCATTACGATCCTCTGGGGCGGAACGTGAACACATCCGCCACGGGCGACTGGAACCAGGACGGCCGGGTCGATGGTCGGGACCTTGCGCTGTGGCAGCAGAATTACAACGCATCGGGACTGGAACCGGCCGAGATGATTCCCGCACAGGAGATTCTGGAGGTTCTGCCGACCGGTGCGGAGCCGGCAGGAACACCGACGTCTTCGCCGGTCGAGGTTTCCGAAGAACCTTTCGAGGCTTTGACCGTGGAGAGCGGTCCCGGGCTGGGTCTTGTCATGGACGGGGTCACCACGGGAGCGCTGAACATCCCGGAGGGCTCGATTCCCGTTGAGGCGGCAACGGTGGGACTGGACAGCCCTGTTCTTCTGTCGGCCGGGTCGTGGCTGGGCGCGGCTTCGACGGAAGACACGTGGGCCGTGTTGACGGAACGTGCGTCATCGGAAGAGACGTCGGTCGGAACAGAAGCGACTGTCTCGTCCGCCCGAGGCGCGGCGCAAGAGGGTCGGATCGTCGATCCGGATCAAGGTTCCGAGGCCGTGTCACCGACGCTGGAACAGAGCACTCACAGGCGTGTTCACAGGCATTCGGTTTCAGAGCGTTGGGGTGAAGACGCTGTGGTGGATGTTCTGTCGCTTGCGAAATTGATTGTGCCCCTGGGACAATAATTCCGCGACGGTTCGGTCTTAAACGGCACATGTGAGCGTCCGTGGTCAACATCATCCGTGTCTGGGGCAGAGTGTCCCAGGCACGGATATTTTTTCCAGCAACACTCGGTGGTCTTCCAGATCCTGAAGTCCTTTGGTCTCTGACGCCAGAATATGGTGGAAAACACCACCGGCACGTTCCTGGCGAGTGGAGGTTTTGGGATTGGAGCGAAAAGTGTCGGATGTAAGTCATGCTGGAGAAGAGTCTTAGCATGAGGTCTGGAAGTTCAGGAGGTTTTGCGATGCGAACGGCACGGTGTTTGCGAGATGACCGTGTTTGCCAGCGTGGTTCCAAGCCTGAAGAAGTGGTTTGTTTTGCACTCACGGGGCTCAGGCCGGGAGGTTGGATTTGGCCGGATCCGGAACGGAAGGTCTGCACCACAACCGGGAGCCAGACGCGACGCGAGTCGGCAAAGGGCGACGTGGAGGGTGCCGGTGGGGTTTGGGTGGAGCGACGCAAGGATTGCCGAGAGTTTGCGCTCGCCGGATATCCGCAAGCGCAACCGGGGCGTCGGCGCTTTTGTGCGCCGATTCACTTTTTCGGCTCCCACCGACCTGGCGCTGACTGCCGCGGAGAAGATGGGCAAGGACAAGGAATATCAGCCGGGGAAACCCCTTGTTGAGCAGCTGCTGGAGATGGCGGATCTTTCGGAATCCGTGAAGACCGCGTGGCGTGTGGCCCTTTCGGAAGGAGAAGCGCTCAAGGTCGCCCTGGCGGAGTTCGCAAAACAGCATGGAAAGACATTGTCACGGAGTCTTTCAAGGGATGCAGGCGCGGGAGAAGACGCCTGCCAGGAGTTCCTGAGGCGGCTGCTGGAGGATCGTGCGTTTCGCAGGAAGTGCCTGGGGAGCTATGCCGGGGAAGGAGAGCTCTGCTCGTACCTGCGCAGGGTGCTCTGGCAGACGGCTCAAAGCGTGGGTCACGAGCAAGCGGTAACAGGGGTGGATGTTCAAATGGCCAAGACGGAGAAGACCCGGCCGGAGGTGTTCGTTGAACGGAAGGAGCTTCAGCGACAACTGAAGGACGCATTGAAGGAACTGGCGGATGACGTGGGCATGATGCCTTTTCTTCTCCAGCACGGCATGGGGATGAGTGCGGAGGACGCGGCCGAGGTTCTGGGCACCAGTGCGAACACGGTCCGGCAACGGGTATTCCGCTTCCGGGGACGTCTGAGACACACCTGGGCCCGACAGAACCCCGATGAACAGGATCCTTTTCCATCCGGGGATGAGGAGGAGGATGGTCCGCGGAACACCAGCACTTCGTTCATCGAGGCCATCGTCTGACCCTTTCGTTCGAGCGCGTTGTCGTATCGGTCCATCGGCCACCCGCCAGGATGAATCGGCGGCCATCCTGTGGTCCTATGATGTGGGCAGGGAATTTCTGACGCCTGATCTCGGGTGAACAGGGGTTTTCTTTTAACGAAAATAATCTTGCAGGTTCAGGCAGGTGGGCATACAATCCGTTGGTTGGAGGTTCACTCCCATGGGGATCAGGGGGCGGATTGCGTGGAGCATGCTTTCCGTAGTCGCACTGGCGGGGGGAATATCGGGTCTCATCGGGGGGTATCTGCTTCAGCGCAACCTCGGTGAGGAAGCTCGGAACCGGGTGAGGCAGGACCTGAACGCCGCACAGGAATTCTATCATCAACGCATGAAATCCATGGAAGCGGCCCTGCGTTACACGGCGATCGGGGAGCGGTTTTCCCAGGCCGTGCTCGATGGGGATATTGCCTATCTTGCCCCCAGGCTGGCCGCCGTGCGCCGGTTCGAGGGGTTCGATCTCTTGTGCGTGACCGACGCTTCGGGCCGTGTCACCCACCGTGCACAGCGTCCCGAGAGGTCGGGAGACTCGCTTTCCGGGGACACTCTGGTGCGTCGCGTCCTTTCGGAGCAGGCGATCCTCAGCGACACGCGGCTTATTCCCATGGCGGAACTGGAACAGGAAGACCCGTCTCTGGTCGAACGGGCGCGGATGCGCGTTTTGTCGACGTCCCACGCGAAGCCATCGACGGAGACCGAACTGACCCACGGCATGATGCTGTGTGCAGCGGCCCCTGTGCGCGGGAAGGACGGCCGGCTCGCCGGGGTGATGCGTGCCGGCATCCTGCTGAACCGCGACCTCGACCTTGTAGACCAGGTACAGAACACGGTGTTTCACGGGGAACAATACAGAAGGCGACTGCTCGGCACAGCAACCGTCTTCCAGCAGGACGTGCGCATTTCGACGAACGTGCTCCAGGAAGACGGCTCGCGGGCCGTCGGCTCCCGGGTCAGTGCCGAGGTGCATGAGTGCGTTCTCGAACGGGGTCAGACATGGGTCGGACGGACCTGGGTGGTCAACGATTGGTATGTTTCGGCGACGGCCCCCATCGTGAATGCGGACGGACAAGTCGTCGGCATGCTCGACGTCGGGGTTCTGGATCAGAAATTTCAGGACATGATGTGGCACACGCTTGCCATCTTCGGTCTGGTCACGGCCGCTGGGCTGCTGGCAGCCACGCTCGTTTCCTACCGGCTCGCCAGAGGGATTTCCCGTCCCATCAGTCAACTGGCCTCCGCCGCTTCCCGTGTGGCGGAGGGAGATTTCTCACGTCGGATTTCCGCCGAATCCACCGACGAGATCGGCTGTCTGACGGAGTCGTTCAACACCATGGCCGCCTCGCTGAAGGTGCGGGACGAACTGCTGAAGGAACAAACCCGTCAACAGTTGACGCGGTCGGAGCGTCTGGCCGCGATCGGTCGACTTGCCGCCGGGGTCGCTCACGAGATCAACAACCCGCTCACGGGTGTTCTGACCTTCGCTCACATGCTTCTCCGGAATGCCCAGGACCATTCGCAGGGGAAACAGGACCTCGAGAACATCATCCAGGCCACCATCCGCTGCCGAGACATCATCCGGGGGCTTCTCGATTTTTCCCGTCAGAACGTGCCTCACAAGGAGCCCAGCAACCTGAACGACGTCGTTCGTCGGGCGATGAACCTTACGAGGAACCAGGCGCGCATCCATGGGGTGGACGTCGTCGAGAAGCTGGACGATTCTCTGCCGCCGCTGATCATCGATCCCAACCAGATGCAGGAGGTTTTCGTCAACATCATGGTCAACGCCATCGACGCCATGCCCGAGGGGGGAATGCTGACCGTGCGCACACAGTGGGTCCGGGAAGGAGACGGGAAGTGGGTCGAGTGCGCGATCTCGGACACGGGCTGTGGCATCCCACCGGAGAACATCGAGCGGATTTTCGATCCTTTTTTCACAACCAAACAGACCGACAAAGGAACGGGACTGGGGCTGGCGGTCAGTTACGGAATCGTGAGCGAGCACAACGGTCATATCAGTGTCTCCAGTGAACCGGGTCAGGGCACGACGGTGACGGTCCGTCTGAGTGAAAGCAGGAGGGACCCAAGCGATGAACGAAAAGGCACGAATTCTGGTGGTGGATGACGATCCCGTGGTCCGAAGCAGCTGTCTGCGCGTGCTCGGGGAGATCCACGAAGTCCGGCTGGTCGGCACCGGACGTGAAGGTCTGGCCGTTCTCGCCCACGAGCCCTTCCACGTCGCCCTGATCGACCTGAAGCTGCCGGATATCAGCGGCATGGAGTTCCTGCGACAGGCGCCGGACCGTTTTCCCAACGTTCCGCTCATCATCATCACGGGTTTTTCGACGATCAGAAGCGCCGTCGACGCGATGAAACTGGGGGCGTTCGACTACCTCGCGAAACCGTTCACCCCCGAAGAACTGGAAGGCGCCGTAACGAAGGCGTTCCGTCAGCAGCGTCTCCTGACCGACTACCGTGCTCTCCAGCAAGTCCTGATGGATCGCTGCGAGGTCCCGAGGCTGATCGGCGAAAGTCCGACCATGAAGGAGGTCCGCTCCAGGATCGGCCGGATTGCCGGGACAGACAGCGTGGTGCTGCTCAGCGGGGAAAGCGGGACCGGCAAGGAGCTTGTCGCACGAGCCATTCATTTTGCTTCTCCACGCAAGACCGCCCGATTTGTGGCGTTGGACTGCGGCGCCACCGCTCCGGGGTGGATCGCCAGCGAGTCGTTCGGATACGTGCGGGCAGCGTCCACGGGAGCCGCCGAGGACTACATGGGACTGATCCAGGCCGCTGACGGTGGAACGCTCTTTCTCGACGAGGTCGGCAACCTGCCTCTGCATCTGCAGGCTGTGCTGCTCCGTCTGATGGACGACCGTGAGATCCGTCCCACCGACGCTGAGCTTCCCATCAACACGAACGTACGTCTTGTTGCCGCCACCTGCCGCGATCTTCCGACGCTTGTGCGCAAGGGTGAGTTCCACAAGGATCTTTTCCAGAGGCTGAGCACCTGTTTGATTCAGCTGCCGCCCCTTCGGGAGCGGCGGGAGGATATCCCGCTCCTGGCGAGACACTTTCTCAAGATGTTCTCGGGGAAGATTCACAAGCGCGTCAAGGATTTCACGCCGGAAGCGATGGACGCGTTGACGCAATATGATTGGCCCGGCAACGTCCGTGAGCTGTCCAACGTCGTCGAGCACCTGGTCATCCTGTCGCACGAGGAAACCGTGGGGCCGGAACGTCTGCGCGAATCGATGTCTCGCCCCCTCGACGTGCCCCCGACACGGGAGACGGTCGACGATCCCAAGCACACCTGAAAAAGTCTTCGTGACCAGGCTGGCGAATCCTGCGGACAAAAAACGAGGATCAGTAGCCATGAGCGACCTCAGGGCTTATAATGAAGGACTGGTCTTGAAGGATCCGTGGCCGTTCTCCCGGAAAGTGAGCATTCATGTCGGTTCTGGTTCGCAGAGGCGTGTCGCGCACCCTGTTTTCGATGGCTTTTCCGATGCTGGCCGGCACGTTCGCCATGGTGGCATACAACCTGACGGACACATGGTTCGTGTCCCGATTGGGGACGCTTTCCCTGGCCGCGATGGGTTTTTCGTTTCCGGTCGTCATGCTGCTGAGCTGCGTAGCGGGCGGCATCGGGTCCGGGGTGACTACGCTGGTGTCGCACGCCATCGGACGTCACGATCATGATGATGCCTCTCGTCTGGTCACCCACGGCATCCGTCTCATGCTCAGCGTATCGATCATCCTGGCGATCGCCGGATACCTGACGATCACGCCGGTCTTCACACGTCTCGGCGCCGATGCACAAGTGCTGCCCCTTGTCGGGGAGTACATGCGCACGTGGTATCTGGGTGCCGTCTTCATGGCCCTGCCCATGGTGGGCAACGGAATCCTCATCTCGGCCGGGGATTCCAAGGCGGCCAGTCTGTTCATGGTTCTGGGGATGGTCCTGAACGCGATTCTCGATCCTGTCATGATTTTCGGGTATCTGGGTTGTCCGGCGATGGGGATCCGGGGAGCGGCCCTGGCCACCGTGATCTCCCAGGCGGTTTCGACCGCATGGCTCTTTCAACTGCTCTACAAAAAGCACCGTCTCCTGGTGTTCGGGAGCTGGGAACTGCGTCCCTATTTGGACTCCATCCGGAAAATCGCCCGGTTTGCCGTGCCGGGCATCTTGAGCATGATCCTGATGCCGATTTCGGCGACCGTGATCACCAGGATTCTGAGTGGTTTCGGGAACGAAGCCGTTGCAGCCAGCGGTGCCGCGGGTCGCATCGAGATGTTCGCGTTCGTCATTCCCATGGCCCTGGGCATGTCGCTTACCCCGTTCGTCAGTCAGAACTTCGGTGCCGGTCGTGGAGACCGTGTCCGCCGGGCTTACACCGTGGCCACGCGGTTCGCCCTGTGTTACGGTGGTTTGATCGCCGTCCTCTTCTTTTTGAGTGCGCGGTGGCTGGCCTCGATTTTCAGCGATGACCCGAAGGTCGCCACGATCATCGTCTCCTATATTCGGATCATCTCCTTCGGCTACGCCATGATGGAGGTGCATCGATACAGCACGTTCGTGCTCACGGGTCTGCACAGACCTGCCGCCGCAACCCTGCTCAACGCCACACGGGTGCTGGTATTCCTGATCCCGCTTTCATACCTCGGGGCGCATTTCTGGGGAGTGCACGGCGTATTCTGGGGACGGCTGGCAACCGATCTTGCCGTCGGCAGCATCGGGTTTGTCTGGGTATCCCGCCTATCCCGCTCGCTTGTGGCAACAGCAGAAGCGCAATAAGCTCTGCTTCCCGTCCGTCAGATTGATGTCATGTCGTCCAGGACCACACTCCACCCGGGAAGAAACGCAAAATCCTGCGGATGTCCGTCTTTGACTGGAAAACCCTGTCCACCGCAATTAGAATCAATCAGCCCATGAAGTCGTCAGGGCACAGTCAGGCACGTCCTTGGAACGGGATTGCGCGGTGGAACCATCGACTGTACAGCCTCCGGACATGTCACATCCGGTCAGGCGATACATGCGATTGGTGGGGATTGCCGGATCGGTGTGCTTCCTGGCGGGACTGTATCGATATGGGTTCCGCGTGGCACTGATGCTCATCGTGGCGGTGGGG
>CAZVTD010000086.1:0-9190 GCA_964629945.1 uncultured Planctomycetota bacterium
CCCGGACTTCTCCGGGGGTTCTCGCTTTAACATCTTTAATCACATAGACTTGCGACGTTTCTTGCTCCTCGTCAGCCCTTCAGTTTCACCGACTTTCCCGTGCGGGCCGCCTTGTCGCACGCCAGGATGATATCCAGCGCCACTTTCCCTTCCTCGCCCGGAACCAGGCACTTCTCCTTGCCCCGGATCGCGTTCAGGAAGTTCCGGGTCACCCCGAGGTTCCAGCGCTCCTCCACGTTCGACTGCATCGGCGGCACCTCGAACTCGATCGTCCCTTTCGGCTTGCTCATGTACGCCACCAGCGGCTTGCCCGGGATCACCGAAATCATCAGCGTCCCGTTCTCGCAATACAGATACATGTAGTTCGACTCGATCCCATGCACCGTCCAGCTGGTCGAAAGCGTCCCGATCGTCCCGTCGGTGAACTTCAACACCGAGACGAAGTTGTCCTCCACGTCGCCCGTCTTCTTTTCCGAGCGGCTCGTGTACGCGCTCACCTCCGCCACTTCTTTCCCCGTCAGATGCCGCAGCAGGTCCGCCTTGTGCACCCCCAGGTCCGCCATCGGTCCGAACCCCGCCACGTCCTTCCGGAAGAACCATTTCCCCCACGGAGACCACCCTTCCGGTCCCGTGTGGCCGAACGACGTCGCCACGTGCAGCACCTTCCCCATGATCCCCGAATCCATCACTTCCTTCGCTTTGCGATGCACCGGACTGAACCGCTGCGTCTGGTTCACCATCAGCAGTTTCTTCTTCTGCTTGGCCGTGCGGATCATCGTCGCCGCGTCCTTGCTGGTCAGCGCCATCGGCTTCTCCACCAGCACGTTCACACCGGCCTTCAGCACGTCCAGCGTCACCGCACAGTGCACGTGGTTCGGCACACACACCGACACCGCGTCCAGACCCGCTTCCTTCAGCATCTGCTTGTGGTCTTTGAACGCCTGCTTCGCACCGAAACGCTCCACGCAATAATCCAGACGTCCCTGGTCGCTGTCGCACACGGCCGCGATCTCCGCGTCCGGGTTCTGACTGTACTCGTTCAGGTGCAGCACACGGGCCACCTTGCCGCAGCCAATCACACCGACCCTCAGCTTCTTCTCTGCCATCCTTGCCCTCCTTCCGCATGCTGTATGCCTGACCGTATTCCTCTGCCTGTGGCTTCTCTCCTCGTTCTGCCTCTATAAGAAAGGCTCACCCGGCGCAGCGACGCACCCGGCCGTTCACTTCAGCTTCACCGTCTTGCCTGTCCGCACCGACTGGTCGCACGCCAGGATGATCTGCAGCGCCGCACGACCCTCTTCCCCCGGAACCAGGCACTTCTCCTTGCCCAGGACCGCGTTCAGGAAGTTGGTCACCACACCCAGCGTCCACGTCTTCTGGTCGTTGCGAACCATCGGCGGAACGTCGAACTCGATCGTGCACTTCGGCTTCACCAGGAACGCCACCAGCGGCTTCCCCGGAATCGCCGAAATCGCCAGCGTCCCGTTCTCGCAATACAGATACATGTAATTGCTCTCGACCCCCTTCACCGTCCAGCTGGTCGAAAGCGTCCCCACCGTCCCGTCCTTGAACTGCAGCGACGACACGAAGTTGTCTTCCACGTCCCCTATCTTCTTCTCGCTGCGCGCGTAGAACGCGTTCACCTTGTCCACTTCCTTCCCCGTGATGTACCGCACCAGGTCCGCCTTGTGGATCCCAAGGTCCGCCATCGGACCGAACCCCGCCTGCTTCTTGTCGAAGAACCACTTCCCCCAGGGCGACCAGTTCTCCGGACCCGAATGTCCGAACAGCGTCGCCACGTGCAGGATTTTCCCCATGATCCCCGAATCCACCACTTCCTTCGCCTTCTGGTGAACCGTCGTGAACCGCTGCGTCTGACTCACCATCAGAAGTTTCTTCGCCTTCTTCGCCGTCGCAATCATCTCGTCCGCCTGCTTCAGCGAAAGCGCCATCGGCTTCTCCACCAGAACACTCACCCCCGCCTTCAGCGCCGCCATCGTCACCGGATGATGAAGAACGTTCGGCAGACACACCGACACCGCGTCCAGTTCTTCCTCCGACAACATCTTCTTATAATCACGGTACGATCGCTTCGCACCGAACGTCTCCGCACACTGCTCCAGACGGCCCTCGTGGGTATCACACACCGCGGCCAGCTCCGCATCCGCAAAATTGGTATACTCCGGCAGGTGTACCCTCTGGGCTATCTTCCCGCAACCGATACAACCCACCTTCAGCTTCTTTGCGGCCATCTCCATAGTCTCCTTGAGCAATTCGGAACACTCCCATGACCACCCGAAAACGACATCCTCTCATTATGTCCGGTACAGACCCTCCCTGTCAAGTCCTGTAAAGGGTCCCTTCGGAATACCTGGAACACCCCGTGGCGCCGCCCGCCGCCCCACCGGACTACGCCATGTCATACACCCGAAGTGCGGGCGCCTCGGACCCCGCGTCCGCCCCCACCCCGTTCGACGCCTCTTCCGACGTCACCGGCGCCGCCGCACTCTTCAGAAAATGATAATAATGGAAACTGTCTCCGCTTCGCTTATCCATCTCCGCCCCCGCCTGCATCACCTCCCTCCCGTCGCTCCGTCGCCCGCGAAGGCGCCGTCCCACCACCAGCGCCAGGTCCGCCACCGAGCAGATCACCCGCGGACACCCTTCCGAAAACCGATACACCTCCTGGTACGCCTCGTGCGTGAACAGTTCGATCTCCTCGGGCAGTCCCGCGCGCCTCAGCCGGTGCCGGATCAGTTCCCGCGTGTCGCGGAAGTCCAGGTTCCCCAGGAAAAACCGCACCGGCAGACGCTGCCAGAACTCAGGCATCGACCGCATCACACCTTCCAGCGGACGCTGGCCCGACAGGATGAAGCTCAGCAGAAACGCATCCGAAAGACAGAAGTTCAGCAGGATGCGAAGTTCCTGGAGGATATCAGGCCGATGTGCCAGCATCTGACCCTCGTCCACGATCACCACCGAGCGTCCACCCGCCTCGTGACGTGCCGTCAGATGTTCCCGAAGCTGGTTTAGCGCCGACACCTTGCTCCGTGCGGGCTTCTCCACACCCAGTTGTCTCGCCATCTCCTGGATCATCTGGCAGGGCGTCAGCGTCGGATGGTCGATGAATGCCACCCGCACGTCGCCCGCTTCACCGGCGGAAAGTTCCGTCATCAGTTTCCGCAGAACGCTCGTCTTCCCGTCGCCGGCGTTCTCCGAAATCAGCAGTGCCCCGCCCTTGTTCGCCATGATCCCATACTGCAGCCGAAGCAGACATTCCCGATGCTGCTTGCTCAGATACAGACTGTTCGGATCGGGCGTCAGACTGAAAGGTGCCGACGCCAATCCCCAATATTTATGGTAATCCAGGAGCACGTCACACCCTCCCCGTTCAGGACAAGCCTCACCTCCTTACTATCGGCCCACCGACAAACTCTCTTTAACCCAAGCCCCATACCGTTTTTCCCCCGCCGTAACACATTGATGTCAAAGAACTTGCGATGCCCATCAAGTTTTCTGACCATCAGATTACTTCCGATGGCGTATCACCAACCTTGCCTGAATCGCACCAGCAGATCCGCAAAATCAGGGGGTTGAAACGGGCTCTGGGACTTCTATAGGACAAACATGACGGGCCGCTTCCGAGCTTCCGACTCCCTCATCAATTGCAGGAGGCGGGAACGAAATTGCACGACCACACCCGATGCGTCTGCCACGGCCATGTTGTCGACCGTTGCGATCGCCGCCGGTAACTGCTGAGGCTCCAGAATCTCTTCCTCGTAGTCATCTATGGCGCTTCCGCATGCCGCATTGATGGCGTCGAAAATTCCCGATGACCCTATAGCGTGAAAGATCGCATCACTGTCGTCGATGGGCACAACATCAACGTCGATATCGGACGAAACGAAGCAGCTCCGCAATTGCCTCTCTGCCTCGTCGCTTCTCGGCGCGATGACTCCTCGCCGGAACATCTCCGATACCTGCATAAGCCATTTCCTTAATCATCGAAGAAGAAAAGGAAGAAAAGAAGAAAAGGGGTCGGGAGTCTTTTCTGTTCAAGCCCGACGCGCACTTTTCCTCCGCGCTCTTCCTCCAGCCAGGCACACGAAACGCTGACGCGCCAATCCCTCCAGACACACGCTTTTATCCTATCCCTGTCTGCATGAAGCTTCAACCGACAATTCTTCCCCGACCGGTTGTATTAAGGCGGTTCCTTGTTACGTTGTTTTCGGCACACAGTCCCCGTCTCCGGTGTCCGACGTGCTGTGCGCGGTGTGCTGTTTCTTCTTGCTGTTAGCTAAGTGCCAAGTGCTAAGTGCTGAGCGCTGACTGCTGAGTGCCATGTCGTTCCTTCACCCTCTCAATAGTCGCGCCTCCAAACCACTCCCGCTCCGAGGTTTGCGCCCTTTCTGTCCCCCTGCTTCTTTTTCTGTTGTTGCCGTTCACCTGGCCGTGCTGTCCTTTGCGCTCTTTGCGCCTTTGCGTTAGAAGCTGTTTCTTCTCCTTCCCTTGGTGTCCTTGGTGCCTTTGTGTTAGAAGCTGTTGTTTCTTCTTCCCTTGGTGTCCTTCGTGTTCTTTGTGGTGAAGTGTTTCTTCTTCTGTTCGCGGTCCCCGGTACAACAGACAAGCCGCCGATCTCGCGGGAAATCGGCGGCTCGTCTTGGGTTGGCTTGCTTCTCGTTCAGCTTCGCTTGCGTCGCAGCAGCATCACCGCGCCACTGCTCAGCAGTACCAGCGTCATCGGCTCAGGCACCCCGGCTTCCGATTCCGTTGCCATCGCCAGGAACGCGTGCTTCTCGCCATCGATCCGGCCCCAGCCCACCACCATGTCACCCTCGATGTCCCGGGCCGTCTCCAGCAGCCAGCCCGAACCTTCGGGCAGCAGGTCGTTCAGGTCCTGCACCGTGTTCGTCTCCGAGTCATACACGAACGCGTGCGTCTGACCCCCGATGCCATAGGACCCGCACACCAGTCCACTGTTATTGATCGAATACGCCTCGCTCCACGTCCCGCCCAGAAGTCCGTTCAGGTCATGCATCCCGTCATTGTCATAGTAATACGCGTGGTTGACGCCGCCCGTCGTGAAGTAGCCCACCACGTTGCCGTTCTCGTCCACGTCCATCGCAAAGCTCGGCAGCGCAATCGACGTCAGAGCTTCCATCTCTCCCGGGCTGACCGCACCGTTCCCGTCCGTGTCCACCCACCGGAACGACTGGACCGCCGAGGCGTCCGCCGCATATCCCGCCACCTAGCCGGCATTCTAGAGCCCGTACGCCCGGCGCGGAGTCCCCCCCAGCGACCCGAGGTTCGCCGGCTCACCGGCGTCATACTACCAGTCCCCGTCGCCGTCCACCCACCGGAACGCACGCTTCGACTCGTCCGCCAGATACGACAACCCCGTCACGATCCCGGCGTTGTTGATGGCATACCCGCGTGACGTCGTCCCACCCAGCGTCCCGATGCTGGCCATCTCACCCGTGTTCGACTGCCAGTTGTGGTTCGCGTCCGTCCAGATGAACGCCACCTGGTTCGTCTTGCCCGTCTTGTACGCCCAGCCCGTCACCTGACCCGAATCGTTGATGGCATACCCGCAGCTCTGCGTCCCGCCCAGCGTTCCGAGGTCCACCATCTCACCGGCGTCCACCTGCTTGTTCCCGTTCGTGTCATGCCACACGAACGCTCGTTCCAGACCGCCCGACAGATACGATCCCGTCACGTCTCCGAGCGTGTTCAGCCCGTACGCGTGACTCTCCGTCCCGCCCAGCGTCCCGAGGTCCACGACGTTCACGATCGTCTCCGCCTGGACGCTGCCCGACATCACCAGCACCGCTGCGACCACTGCAAGACCGCCAACCCAATTCACGATTCGCTTCATCTCAGCCCCTCCCGCGATTAAACCTGCCGATTCACTCGGCGTCATACTCGGTTTTGCCTACCCATTGCACTGCACGTCATGCCGCTTCACGCACTCTTGCGACGACGCAGCCACGCCAGACCCGAAAACCCGCCCAGCACCAGCATCATCGTCCCGGGCTCCGGGACCGCGTTCAGGCTCACAATCACCTGTCCGTTCCCCGACGCCTCGATCGCTTCCGTCCGAACGGCGTTGTCGAACGCCAGGCTCGATCCGTCCTCTACCACATAGAACGTCTGGGCCCAGCCGCTGAACACGCTCACACCCGTCCCGATATTCATCTCGTCCGTCTGACCCGGCTCCATCGTGATGAACGGCACACCCGACGCCACCACCGTCGCCGCCGACCGGTCATCCAGGTTCGGATAGATCACCAGGTCGTACGCCGTGTAGTCCGTCATCGTCAGGATGTCCACCTGGTTCGCCACCGACACGTTGTACCCTTCTCCGGTCAGCCGGTTGTAGATCGTGCCCGCGTCCAGGTTCCCCGCGTGGTCCGGGTTGAACGTCCCGTCCACCGTGAACAGAAGGATGTCCACGTTCGACGGCTCCACTTCGCCCGTTCCCACGCCCACCACGTCCAGGAACAGCGTCCACGCCTGTCCGTCCGTCGTCGGGAACTCGAACGCACCGTGCCAGCCCACGAACGCCAGATCGTTGTCCGTATCCACCACCAGCACCCCGCCGATGGGGTCGGCGCTGGCCAGCCCGCACGTCATCATCACCGCCACAACCGCCACCGCCGCGAACCACCGCTTCACTGTCCTCACGTCTGCTCTCCTTATCCTTGTTGCCGGCCCCCTCGATGCCGTGCGTTCTATCTGCCGGACAACGGAATACCTATAGGCTCTCATACCCCGAGCCGATGGCTTCGGATGCGCAAAGCAGTCCCGTCACCGCTTGATGCAACATCCAGTAGCCACACGGCTTCGGTGCATACAGAACACAACCCAGACTGCGCGCCAGGACCTCATCGGCCGGATCATCGCCCTCAGCGGTTACGATCAGGTGCCGCCCCAGACGCACATGCAGCGCCAGCCGATCACGCAACTCGTTGTCCTGCTTGATGATCGCGATATCGACGACCGCCAGGTCCACGTCGAAGAAACGCAGCTCGTCCCGGAGCTCGGATGCGTCCGTGGACTGATTGAGCTTGAACCGATCAGGCGGCGTCAACTGACTCAAAATATAGTGGATCTCAGGATCGGCATCCCCCAGCAGAACGGTGTGCCGCCTGTCGCAGACCAGCTGACGCGAAGAAACGGGAAGTCGATTGTGCCGCATAGCCAAGCTCCTGTGTTTGCACCACTCTGAACCGCCACTTCAGGAGAACTCCTAGAGCAAAGACCGTGCCAAAGCCTTCGGAGCCGGTCTTATGGACGCTCTAACTTGTTCGAAGGCAACAAGATAAGAAAAGACGAAATTCGCCCGGGAAAATGGAGTGAAACAAGGGACGCTTGCGGGCGGGCATGACGTTCGCGGAGGGCGCGTCGTAACATGCCCTTGTATAAGGGGTTAGAGTATTTCTGCTGCGCCTCGGAGCGCGTGCTGCAAAATGGTGCACGGAAATGGGGCAGCCCCGCCCGCCCAAAGGCCCGGAATCGGCGGGATCGGATGCCAGCAATCGTCCAATACGGGGCGAATTCGCATACCAGAGCGACTCGCTCGTGTTCGCCAGATGCGTTATGTGGACAGTATGGGGGAATTCATTTCCGAAATCGCGGTACAGACCGCTCTGAATCGGCCAATGGCAGTCGACTTCAACAATCCGACATAGACTGAGACTTGTCCGGAACCGCGTTTTTGGCTCAAAAATCGCGGTAGGCCCCGCCGGAACCGCTCGAATTCGGTCGAATTCGGATCGAATTTGGCCCAAAAGTGAGCGAATTTGCGCTGTTTTTGAGACCGCCTTCCGCTGGTTGCTTGCCTCCGAACACTTATGAAGAAAAACCAAAGAAACACTCAACGCAAAGGCGCAAAGAACGCAAAGGACAGCACGACCAGATGAACAGCAACAACAGGAAAAGAAGCAGGGGGACAGAAAGGGCGCAAACCTCGGAGCGGAGGTGCTTTGGCGGTACGACTATTGAGATGGTGAAGGATCGGGGTGGCAGTCAGCACGCCGGGGACCGCGAGAAGAAGAAACAACAACGTCGGGAACCACGGATGAACACGGATAAACACGGATGAAAACGGGAAAGAAACAGCGGGGAACCGCAGATGAACGCAGATTGGGAAACAGCCGTGGACCGGGAACCGGAGACCGCTCACCGCACACCGCACACAGCAGTCAGCGCTCAGCACTTAGCACTTGGCACTTAGCTAACAGCAAGAAGAAACAGCACACACCTCACCGCGCACCGTGTACCGGAAAGAACACGCCAGGGAACGGCCTCGGCACGACAGGGAGGGGAAGAATTGTCGGTTGAAGATTCATGCAGACAGGGATAGGATGAAACGGGGAGGAACAGGGCGAGGATCGGGGATGAGCGAACAGGGAGTCACGGGCGGCGGGTGATGGGGAGAGGGTGATCCTATCGTGACGAGATGTCAGAGGAACCGTTCATTCCAGGAGTGAAACCATGGAAAGGTTGGCGGAGGTCTCCGGTCTGGTTGTGAGTCAGCAGAAGGAGTGGGGGGAGATTCTGACGGGTTTCGAGACTCGGAACCGGTACGTGGTGATGGATGGCACGGGGAGCGTTCTGTACGGGGCGGCCGAGGAAAAAGGAGGTATCGGGGGCTGGCTGGGACGACAGTTCCTGAAAGCCCACCGGCCCTTCAAGCTGAGTGTCATTACGATGGAAGGCACCCTGGTGATCCGGGCCATCCGTCCGTTCCGGTTCATCTTCCATGAATTGGCTGTGTACGACGGGCAAGGTGAACTTCTGGGCACTATCAAACAACGCTGGGCCGTGCTGCGACGGTTGTATTCGGTGAGGAACGCAAGCGGTGAAGAAATGTTTGAGCTGATCGGGCCATTCTGGCACCCGTGGACGTTCGAAATCCGGAAGGACGGCGAGCTGCTGGGGAAAATCACGAAGAAATGGAGCGGTCTTCTGAAAGAGTCGTTCACGGATGCGGATCATTTCGGGGTGGAACTGCCGAAGACGTGGGACGTGAAGACCAAGGCGGTGTTCCTGGGTGCGGTGTTCCTGATCGACTTTGCACATTTCGAGCAGTGAGGAGAAACACAAGGATAACGGCATGAGGAGCCGACGATGACACGATCACTTGCAGCGTGTGTGGTGGGGCTGGTGGCGGCGGGACTGGGCAGGG
>CAZVTD010000087.1:0-8719 GCA_964629945.1 uncultured Planctomycetota bacterium
CGCCGCCCCCGTCAGTCCCCCCTCGCCCTCGACCACCAATCGGCTGCTCACCCCGGGACCCACAAGCCGCACGTCATCCACCGCCGCACCGGCGTAGAGCGTCTGAGACATCGTATACGAACTGTACGCCTCCCACAGGATGCCCACGCGCGCCCATCTCAGGTCGATCAGGTCCAGCAGGCTCCCGAAATTCGACGCGTTGATCTCGGGCGAAAACAGATACCACTCCCGACCGTCCGACCCCGTCACCGTCTCATATGCCCCGCGGTCCACCAGGCTGCTCGTCGCCGCGTCCGAATCGTCGATCAGCATCAGGCGGGCCTCATACGACCCGTTGCTGATCACCAGCGACACGTTCTGACGGTACCCATATGACCCGTGACTCGTGCTGAATGTGAACCCCGCAAGACACAGCTGGATCGCCTCCGCCCCGCTCAGGTCCATCCACTGCGACCACGCATACGTCCGGCAGTAATCTCCCGAAGAATAGTTGGGCGTCACCACCCGCGCATAGCCCCACATCGAGCCCGAGCCGCTCTGGTGGAAGCTCGTGTTCGCGTTCAGACTGTTCGTCACGCCCAGGTTCGAGCCGTCGTTCGTATACTGACTGCTCCAGCCCGTGATCCCCGACTCGAACGATCCGTTGACCAGTCCCTCCATGGACGCAAGGTCGACCCCCACGTCCAGCGCAAGATGTCCGCCCGTCCCCACCATCAGTTCCCCCGCGATGACGTACGTCGTCAGTCCGTCCACCGCTCCCAGCGTCAGATCGCCGTCCACCGTCCCCGAAATCGCCACCCTCGGCGAACTCGCCGAATACGTGTTCCCGGCAATCCCCGACAGGTCCACCTCAGGCTCCAGCACACGGATCGGCCGGTCTGATGTGAACGTGCAGCCCGTCACCGTCGGCGAACCCGAATGGATCGTGATATACTCGCCCCGGCAGTTGCTCACCGTCGCAGAGCCGTCCACCGCGATCCGTGCCCCGTTGCAGTCCTCGACCGTCACCGCGTCCGAATGCACCTCGACGTCCCACGCCACCTCTCCGCCGTCGCACCCTTCCAGCGTGCCGCTGCTCCCTGCTTCGAAAATGATCGTCGCATAAGGCAGCGTGCAGTCCGTCAGGTGGAGCGTCCCGCCCGACAGAACCCGGATCACCATCCCGGGCAGATACACGCCGTCCAGCGTCAACTCTCCCGAAACCAGAATCTCCGCCCCCGGGTCCGCCTCCAGACTCACCGACGGATCGAGCGCAAACGAAGCCCCGGCTGCGATCTCCAGGTCGTCGTCCAGAACGTAATCCGAAATCCCGTCCACCACCGCCAGCGTCACCGTCCCGTCCAGGCGACCGTGGATCGCAATCATCGGCACTTCGTCGTAGTAGACGTTCCCGGTAATGCCCGACAGGTCCGCGTCCGGATCGCTGATGAGGATCGCCCGATGGGACCGGAACGTGTTCCCCGTCACCGTCGGGGACCCGCCCTCCAGCACCATCTGCGACACGTTGTTGTTCTCGATCGTCGGCGAACCGCTCACCGTCAACTCCAAATCCGCTGCGTTTCCCGACACCGTCACGCCATCCGACCGGACCTCGACGCTCAGGTCGTCTTCGCTCTGTGCCCCGCTCAGTGTCCCCGAGCTCCCGGCCTCGTAGACGACGTTCGCGTTCTCGAACACGCAGTCCACAAGGTCCATCTCGCCCCCGTCGCCCGCGACGATGTCCAGTGCCCCGAAGAAAACCTCCTCCGCGGAAAGCGCCCCGAGCGCCTCGATCGTATAATGCTCGTCCTCTTCGCTCTCGATGGTCACCCCCGCGGGGATGATCAGTTCCGCCCCAGCGGCCACCGTCACGTCGCCCGTCAACTCGTAATCGCCGATGCCCTCCAGCGCACCCAGCGTCCGCGTGCCGTTCAACTCCCCTTCAAGCCCCACGCGAAGCGCCGACGCGTCGAAATCGCTGCCCGTGATCCCCGACGTGTCCACGTCCGGGTCCAGGATCGAAAACGGCATCTCCTCCACGAAGTAGCAGTCCGTCACCGTCGGCGAACCCGACGACAGCCTGAGAACGTCGATCGTGCTCGACGTGATCTGCGCCGAACTCGACAGCAGAACGTTGTTCACGGTGCTGTTGGCCACCGACACGTCATCCGAATACACCGCCAGCCGCCAGGTTCCTATCCCGGGCTCTACCCACCCCGGCTCGATCCCATCCAGCTGTCCCTGGCTGCCCGCTTCATACGTCAGGAGCCCCAGAAAACTCGAGTTGATCAGGTCCAGTTGTCCCCCGCTGCGAACCCACACGGCGTCGATGCCAAGTTCCGCGTCCTCGCCCGAAGCGATCCCCTCGATGACCAGCCCCCCGTCCCCCTTGATCCAGGCCTCATCCATCTCCACGGTGATCCCCACCGGCACCGTCAGCGTCGCCCCGGACTCGATCCACAGGCTCAGCCCCCGATACCGGCTCAGCGTGTCGATCGTCGGAAGCGTCCAGTCCGTCTCCACGTCCGGCTCCAGACCGATCGCCGCCTCAGGCGAGCTGTAGGTGTTTCCCGAAATCCCCGACAGGTCCACGCTCGTCGAATACACCCAGATCGGCGTGTCCTCCCAGAACGTGTTCCCCGTCACCGTCGGCGCGGACGTGCCGTCCAGTTCCACGCCTCCCAGCGTGTTGTTCGTCACCGAGGCGGAGCTGTCGTACAGGTACACGTACCCGCCGCTCAACCCCGAAACATTCACATCATCCGACTTGATCTCCACGTACAGGCTGTCGTCGATGCCCGTCGAGTTGATGACGTGACCCGAACTCTCCGCGTTAAACGAGATCCCGAAGCTCGTGAACGTCGCGTTGTCGAACTCCGCACTCCCCCCTTCGTTCACGTACAGCCAGTGCCGCGTCCATTCACTCGAATCCGTCTGAAGCGTGCCCTCCACGACGATGGTGTGCCACTGGCTCTCCGCCGATTCCACCTGCACCCCGGGCGCCACCGTCAGCGTCGCCGACGCGTCAACGATCAGGTCCGCCACCAGAACATAAGGCTCCGACGTGTCGTCCCACACCGTGTCCATGAGGATGTGCCCGCTCACGTCGCTCAGCAGCAGACGCGGCTCCAGAACCTCGAAGCGAACCCCCTGGAACGCCCCGCCGTCGGACCGCTGCCACCCGTCCAACGCACTCCCGGCGCCCATCAGCCAGCGAGGAAAAAACGATTCGCGACCTTCAGCATGCGATGCCGACGACATATCTCGTGACTCCAAAATCCCATGCTCGACGGATAACAGCTCAGTCCGAAGACGCCTTTTTGCAGCCCTGACCCGGAAAAATTCGACAAGAAGACCTTTCCTGTCCGCAATATTGTCCGGAACCTCATGCACCCTGGGCCCACGATTTCAGTGGGAAAAGCCCATCATTTCCTGTAATGAAGCAAAACGCATGCCAGAACCCCAGACCTTTATAGCACCCCCTCCCATTTATGACATAACCTAATTAACAATAAGGGGTTACGAACACAGAACTTTCTTTCGAGCCCCCGCCCGCGTCCGCAAATAAGGCCCGATGTTGAATTGCTCGAACATATGGAGTTCGCTTGGGTCAACACCAGGCTCTGAGCGTTCCGATTTTGCGCGGAAGCCCTCCTTGGACCGGCCGCTCGCTTCTGCGTGTCATGACGCAGCTTCTTGTCTCCATACCCACAAAAACAGAGGTCCCGAAGCCTCGGGCGGTTTGGGCCCGAAGCCCCCGGCGCAGCATCCCCATTTCCTTCGCAGCATTTCCATTTCCTTGTTGAAAGAGCTTGACAGACGACCGGACGGTAGTACAATACCAAAATATGTAATACCACGGCGCCGTCGCCCGGGTCCTGATGCGGTTCAGTCCCGGGCAACCCCCACGCCAACGCTCGGAGAATGCAGTTCCTTTTTTCTTGAACGTGGGTATTACGTTTCTGCAAATCGTATGTCAATCGTCATGACGGGGAGAACCTAGACTAAGAGCCTATCCTAATAACCCATCGTTGGCCCGAGACCGTGCGAAAGCGCCGAGGGCAAGGAGGCCGAAGCAGACGATACAACGGAGCGTATCGTCGATGCAGGCCGACGCAGCCATCGGCGTTTGTAGCCGGTCGAAGCCAGAGGGGGTATTAGGATAGGCTCTAAGGAGAACGGACATGGATGCACTCTGGAAAGTCGCAGCAGGACTGGTGCTGGGGTTGGGTCTTGGCCTCAACGTCGCTTCCGCCGACTCGATCTGGGATTACGAAGCCGTCGATGCACTCGGCTATGGAACGCATCCCCTCGTCGGCGCCCTCCCGGAGACGACCAACCAGGTCACCTTCGAAGGACTGGTCATCGCCGGAACCGAGGACTTCGTCAACCGCAACGCCTCCTTCGCCATGTATAGCATCTGGATCCAGGACGAAAACGATACCAAGGGCGGCATCCAGTGCTGGAGCGGTCCCTGGTGCAAGCTCGACGGCTGGGATGCCTACCCCGTCATCTACGCCGGCACGCGCGTCCGCGTCACCGGGTGGCTTGCCAACAACGCCGGCAAGGTCTTCGTCAACGATCGTCACAGTGCCGATCTCCTCTGGTCGGTTGAAGTCCTGGACGACTCCGTCGGCATGCCCACCCCCCAACTCATCTCCAGCGTCAGCGCCTGCAATGACTTCGACCAGACGCGCACCGGTGGCGGCGAACTCTATCAGACGCGCTGGGTCGAACTCGATAACCTCGAAATCATCGACGGCACTTGGGGAGCCGGTAATCAACTGACCGTCTCCGACGGGACCGGCGAACTCACCCTGTACCTCTCCGGAATGGGCGATTTCAACGCCTACGCCGCCCCCACGGGTCACTTCAGCGTCGTCGGGGTCTTCGACCAGGAGGACGGAAACGATGACGGCGACTTCCACGACGCCTACCGTCTCTGGGTCAAGAACTACGCCGACATCACCGCCGTTCCCGAACCGGCCACGATGACCCTCGTCCTGATGGGCCTGGGCGGACTGTCCTTCTTCCATCGGCGAAGCCGGAAAGAGAGGACGTGAGCATGACGACCCCCATACCCGAGTTCATCCCCCTGGTCACCAGCACCGGCTATCAGTCCCTCCTTAACGGTCGACCCCGGACCTGCGGCATGCGTTCCGGACACGTCTCCCTCAAGCCGGGCGAATCCTGTGGCGTCCACTCCACCGGGGCGCACGAAGAAACCCTCGTCTTTCTCGAAGGGGCCGGGGCGGCACAGGTCCAGGGAAAAGACGATGTCCTCGTGAGTGTCGGCGCCGTCCTCTACGTCCCCCCACACACCGAGCACAACCTCATCGGAGGCGCCGCCGGTCTGCGCTACGTCTACGTGGTTTCTCCCGTGCTCCAGACCGACATCGGACACTGACCATGAAATCCGGACGGGCCTTCTCACTCATCGAACTGCTCGTGGTCATCGCCGTCATCGGCATCCTCGCCGGACTCCTCCTGCCCGCCCTCGGACGCGCCCGGCTCGCCGGAAAGGTGGCCAAAGCAAAGGTGGAACTCCACCAGATCGAGTTGGCCCTCCAGATGTACCACAATGACCAGGACGGCTTCCCCCCGGCGCGAACCTACTGCGCAGGAACACCCGGAAAGGAGCACGACTACTACGAAATCCCGCCCGAACTGGAGACCCCCTACCTCCAGCGGCGCCTCAATGATGTCTTCAACACGGGTCGAACCTACAAATACATCAAACCCGGTCCCGGATATGCCAACAAGGTTCCCACACTCATCTCCCTCTGGGTCCCCAGAGGCTGGCCCCAGACCGAACCCGGACCCGATGTTCGCTATGGCCGCGAAGAAGGCTGTCCCGTCCGCTGGGCCCTCTGGAGTGTCGGACCCGCCGGCGCAAAATCCTACTGGGAATCTGACCTCGCCCATCTCCCCGTGCCCCCGCGTCTCTGGTACCCCGCAGACCCGGAAGGCGTCATCGTCCGACTCTACACCGGAAATGACTGGATCAGTTCACCTTAGCCCTGTGGGAGTACCATGAAGCAATCAAATCGACACGTCCTCCGGACCCTGACCCTCCTGCTCATCCTCACGCCCGGCCTCGTCGGCTGTTCGGCGTCGCGTCCCCCAGACCGTCCACAGGTCGTCGTCACCACCTCCTGGCTCGAATGTGTCCTGCGGGACGTCGCCGGGGACACCTTCGAAATCATCCGTCTTTCATCCCCGGGCGGCTGCCCAGGTCACTTCGACATGAAACCCTCACAGATGACCGCTATTCGCGACAGCCGTTTCCTCTTCCGTTTCGATTTCCAGAACTCGCTCGATGAAAAAGTCGCCCCGATGTGCGGGAGAGGGCTGACGATTGTCCCCGTGATTCCAGGGCAGGGACTTTGCGTGCCCGACACCTACCTGCGGTCTTGCCACCAGATCGCAGACGCCCTCTCCTGCCATGATCCCGACCTGCGCGAAACCTGTGCCGCCTCCCTGGCTCGAATCGAACGTCGCCTTCAGAAGCTCACCAACGATGTCCGTGCCGAAGTCAAACAGGCCGGACTGACCGGCTCCGTCACCGTCGCCTCCTCCCACCAGACGGAGTTCTGCCGATGGCTCGGTCTCGATGTCGTCGAAGCCTTCGGCTCCCAGCAGGCCGACAACGCCCGCGATCTCGCCGAACTCATCCGCTCGGCCGACCCGAAACACGTCACCCTCATCGTCGCTAATCTCCAGGAGGGCGATCGACAGGCCCGGACCCTCGCCAGGCGGCTCAATGCACGCATCGTCGTCTTCAGCAATTTCCCCGACATGTCCCCCGAACAGGATTCCTTTGACGCACTCCTGCGCCGGAATGTCCGCCATCTCCTGGAGACCCCCGAACCGTGAGCGAGCCCGACGTCATCCTCTCAGACGTCCTCGTCCGACGAAGCGGACGGGTCACCCTCGACGTGCCGCGGCTCGTCGTGGACCCCCGAACCTTCCTCGGAATCGTCGGACCCAATGGCGCCGGAAAGACCACCCTCCTCGACCTCTGCGCCGGATTGTCTCTCCCCGACCAAGGCGCCGTCCGCGTACTCGGACGGGATCTCGCCTCCCTCTACTCCTGGACCCGTGCCGACCTTCGCCGAGCCGTCGGCTTCGTCCCCCAGCGCACCGAATACTATCCCGACGTCCCCCTCACCGTCCGCGAGGTCGTCTCACTCGGACGCGTCGGCCCCAGGGGATTGCTCAGAAAACTCACCCCTCACGACCACCAGCTCGCCGACCGCTGGATACACCGGCTCGGTCTCCGGAACCTCGCCGACCGGTGCTTCAGCGGACTCAGCGGCGGCGAACAGCAGAAGGTGCTCATCGCCCGCGCCATGACCCAGGAACCACGAATCCTCCTCCTCGACGAACCCGCCTCCAACCTCGACATCGACTGGAAGGAAAAGCTCGTCGACCTCCTTGCCGAACTCTACCGCCGCACCGAGCTCACCGTCCTCATGGTCTCCCACGAAACCGGACTACTCCCCGCCTGCGTCACACGCGTCGTCCTCATGAAAACCGGACGCATCCTCGCCGAAGGCGCCCCCTCGGAGGTGCTTACACCTCAGAATCTCTCTCAGAGTTACGATACCCCGCTCCAGGTCGTTTCGATCGGTGGACGCATCCACGCACTCGCTGCCCCGTCCCCGAAACCCCCATCGGAGAACTCCCCATGATCGACGTCTTCTTCATCCCCATCATGCTGACCGCACTCGTCGTCGGCGCCGGAACCGGTCTCCTCGGCGTCCAGATCGTCGGTATGCGCATCCCGCTCCTCGGCGTCGTCATCTCTCACGCCGCCATGGTCGGCGCCGTCACCGCACACGTCATCGGACTCCCCCCCGCCTGCATCATGCCCGCCGCCGCACTCTGCTCCATGGCCGCCGCCATTCCCCTCGGCGTCCTTCGACCCCAACGAACACGTATCGACATCAACGTCCTCATGGGCATCCTCTTCTCACTCACCATGGGACTCGCCTTCCTCGCCATCGGGCTCAGTTCCCGCGAACAGAACACCGTCCTCGGACTCCTCTGGGGCAGTCTCAATTTCGTCACCACCCTCGACCTGATCATCATCAGCGCAACCTTCACACTCCTGGCCGCCTTCGTCGCACTCTTCCACAAAGAACTGCGCGCCATCCTCTTCAGCCGTCAGCTTGCCCGCGCCGGAGGCGTCCACGAATCCGCCGTCTGGACCGCCTACCTCGTCCTCGCCGCCCTCACCCTATCCGTCAACCTCAGCACCGTTGGCGGCTTGATGATCTTCAGCCTCCTGTCCAACCCCGCCGTCGCCGCCGCCCAACTCGCACGAAGCTACCCCGCCATGCTCCTCTGGTCCGCCTCATTGGCCGCCGCCAGCGCACTCCTCGGCTTCCTCGCCGCCTATGCCCTCGGCTTCCCCACGGGCGCCTCCATCGTCCTCACCTCCAGCCTCATCCTCGCCGCTTCCTTCCTCGTACGACGATACCTCCGGAAACCCTGACCGGAAACCCGGAACCCCGCACCCGACCCGCACTCAATGATCGCACACGTTCTCGCCGCTCGCCAGACGTCCCGAAAGATACGCCTCCACCAGTGTCGCCGCCGCCTCCGAAGGCGCACCCACCACCACCTCGATCTTCCGTTCCGCAAACAAGCCCTGCGCCCGACTGCCCATCCCCCCCGCGGGGGGCCCTGGCCCCCCGCGCGCGCCCCGCCCCCGCGGCCGCGCGCCCGGCGCCGG
>CAZVTD010000087.1:8729-9072 GCA_964629945.1 uncultured Planctomycetota bacterium
CCCCCGCGATGATCACTTTCACCCCGCGCTCGCCAAGCCACCTCGGCAGAAGTCCCGGCTCATGCGCCGGCGCCTCCACCACCTCTTCCCCGATGATCTTCTTCGTCGCGACGTCCACGTCGATCAGAGCAAACGTCTCGCAGTGTCCAAAGTGCATCGACAGCTTCCCATTCGCCAGCGGAATCGCAAAGCGCATCACCTCCTCCTTTTCCGAACCGGATCGCTCACACCCACACGCGCCTCCCGGCCCCTCCATCGCCAGAATGTTCCCCGCAATCGCCTCGAAGTGCTTCGCCGTCTCCGAATCGGCATACGCGCTCACATACGGACGTCCCGCGTCGCA
>CAZVTD010000088.1:0-8155 GCA_964629945.1 uncultured Planctomycetota bacterium
CAGTGGGGTGCCAAGTGAGGGGGGAGGGGGGCGGGGGGGTGGGGCCGGGGGGGGCGCCCCAGTGCAGGGCGGCGGGCAAGGGCCTGGTGCAGGGACTGGCGACGGGGGCGGTGGGGAGCCAGGAGGAGATCCGGGAGGTGATGAGACGGTCGTTCGAGATCAAACGGTATGAGCCCCGAGCCCAGGAGGCGTGGGCGGAGCGGCGGGAGCGATACCGGGATGGAACCCTGTGAAACAGAGCAATGTAAAATGTACAACGGCCAATGCAAAACAGGCAAGTAACAACAACAGCAACAACGGGCAATGAACGGCGAACAGCAGAAACAGAAACAGCAGTTTGGTCGGAACGGGAGCGTGGGGTGGGAGAAAGGTTAGGCGGAGGGGTAGGCCCCGACAGGTCGGGGTCGGAGGGTGGGTCATCTCGCCCAATCAGGATGTAAGCTTGGGTTGGCAGAGGAGTTAGGAAGAATTACGCCGAGGCGATCCGATGGGCTGGAGGGCGGGATAAAAGGGGAAGTTTTTTTGAAGAAAGGGCATCCGGGGGCGAAAAACGGGGTATGAGAGGATGTCAGACAGGCACGTGAGAAAGGAGGTGGCCGGGGTAAACGGAAAAACGGAGTGAGGTGGTTTGAGAAGTCCTCGATAAGGGCAAACCACGGGTAACCGTGGGGCGCAAAACCAAGGGGTCCCCCGAGTGGGGGATAGCCCGGTCGCCGAAGGGACGGCTTTCATGTACGGTGTGTGAGGCCCGTTCCCGGTGGCGAAAGGAATGGGCCGTTTTCCTGGCCCGGGAGTGTGTGCGGACCCGGGAAACGGCCCAAGGCTGGATGGGAGGTCAGCCTGGTGAGCCGTGCAAGAGCATGACGGGAGGCAGGGCAACGCACAACGGACCCTCAGTAAGGAGCAGTGAACGGCAAACAACACCGGAACCACGAACAAGGAATCGAGACGTCGGCCCGAGAGGAGGCTGCGTGAAGCAAACCGGTGGTGAGGTGATGACGGATTGAGAACGAGTCATGAGAGGAAAGGAGGCGTTGGGGAAGGAGTGAGGGAGATTTGAGGCAGCCCTCGAAAAAGGCAAACCACGGGTAACCGTGGGACGCAAAGCCAAGGGGTCCCGTACGTGTGGGACAGCCCAGCCGCCGAAAGGGAGAAGCGCATGGTCCGCACGATGGTGCGTTTCCCCGACTTGAAGGGACGAGCGCATCGGTCAGTGCAGGAGAAGTGTCATGCGCGGAAGGTGTTGTGCAACAGGGCCACGGTTTGAAGTATTGGAAGCACGAGTTCTGCTGAGCGGAACCGGGGCGGACATGCTGTCGGGAGTTCTGCCGGCCGCCCCGGAAGGTGCAACCGAAGCGATTCGTGTGAATTTCAGTGACGAGAACGATTACTCGAACAGCAGCTCCGGAGACGGGGGGCTGTTCCGTGACCTTCTGGGCGGGGAGCAGATCAGCCGCGGCAGTGACGTGTTCGGCAGCCGCAACAACGCGCTGAACTTCAATAACTGTGTGGACGGACTGACGCTGTATGACGAGACGCCCGGGGACGAGTCGGCGACGCTGTTTTCGGGCAGCATCGACGTGAGTCTGGACGTGATCCTGAGCGGGACGAAGCAGGACTCGGCGGGCGTGGTGGTGCTGTATAACGAGGAGACGGGCAAGGGACTGGCGCTGGTTCTGCGCGAGTCGGGGAGCACGGACCGTCTTCGACTGTGTCTGATGGAGAACGTCGGGGGGCAGGTGAAACTGACGCAGCTCATGTCGGTCAACCTGAAGAACGACATTCGGGACGGGATGTGGTATCAGCTGACGTTCGAGTTGGAGATCGAGGGCGACGCGCTCACGGTGAAGGGCCGGGCGTTCCGTCACGCTGATCCGTACGGCGAGCGCGGGAGCAAGCTGCGGAAGAACCTGTATTACACGGGCTCGCTGTCGGGGCTGGGACTTTCGGACAGCGGCCAGGTGGGGCTGCTTCTGGAAGGCGGCAACAGCAAGAGCAAGGCGTCGTTCACACACATGAAGGTGACGGGGAACAAGGTGGACCCGGTTTCGAGTCCGGAGCCGGATCCCGGCAGCAGCGTGGAGATTGTGGCCGGGAGCGAGATCCGCGGGAGCCTGGTGAGTCCGTCGGGCGTTCTGCAACTTCTGGTGCTGGGGACGGACAGCGACGACGTGATCACGCTGAGCCAGGTGACGGGCGGTCTGCAACTGACGACGCCGACGGGAATGGAGACGTTCCTGGGCGAGATTTCGAGCATGGTGCTGTATGGTTTCGGCGGGAACGACATTCTCCGTCTGACGTCGTCGGTGACGATTTCGAGCGTTCTGTATGGTGGTCTGGGGAACGACCAGCTTTTCGACGCGGGGACGGGCTCGGGCATCCTGTATGGTCAGGAAGGTGACGACCTTCTGGTGAGCGTGGGCGGGGGCACGGACGCGGTGACCGGCGGGGCCGGGTTCGACAGCTTCTGGGTGGACAGCAGCGACGTGATCCGCGACGCGTCGGTGTCGGAGACGGCGGGGACCGCGGTGCACCGGATCAGTGCGTTCCTTCAGCCGACGGATGAGCCCGGGGAAGCGGTGAGCCTGGAGGTCGCGGGGCAAGAGATCGTGGACCCGGAGGCGGCGTTGGGGTACCGGGATTACTCGGGCTGGACGCTGTTTGCGGACGGTGCGGAGTATACGGACATCGACCAGGGCTCGGTGGGCGACTGCTACTTCCTGGCGGCCCTGGCGGCGCTGTCCTACACGGACGCGAGCCTTGTGGAGCAGATGATTGCGCCTCTGGGCGACGGGAGCTACGCGGTGCGGTTCTACCGGTACGGCGAGGAGGTGTACGTGCGTGTGGACGGCGACCTGCCGAGCAGCGGCGGGAGCTCGCTGTATTACGCGAAGCTGACGCCGGACGGAGAGACGTGGGTGGCGCTGATGGAGAAGGCGTATGCGCAGTTCCGGTATGGGTTGAACTCGTATGATTCGATCAGCGGGGGCTCGCGTGCGACGGCTTTGAGCGAACTGACCGGGGCGTCGGTGCAGGTGCGCTCGATGTCGGGGACGCAGGAGCAGGTGGCGACGTACATCATGAGCAACCTGAGCGCGGGTCACGCGGTGACGGCCGGGACGAGTTCGCACGCCTACATGGTGAAGGGCGTGGAGAACGTGAGCGGGACGTGGTACGTGGACCTGTATAACCCGTGGGGGTTCGTGGAACGAGTGACGATGACGAACTTCCAGACGAACTGGGTGAACGGCTTCGCGGTGTGCCTGGTGTAGAAAGGAGCGGCTGGGAACGTCCGTGATGACAGCATGAGAAACGTTACAGGACGGGGAGGTAAAAGGGCGGGCCGAAAGGTCCGCCCTGCCGTGTTCTGTGCGCAGAGCAGCAGAGTAAAAGTATGGACAAGGATCAGGTGAAGGAGAGGGCCTGCTTGAGGTCGGCGAGGAGATCATCGGGGTTTTCGATGCCGACGGAGTAACGGATGAGTCCTTCGGGGATGCCCATGGCGGCCCGCTCTTCGGGTGAGCATTCGACGTGGCTGGTGGTCGCCGGGGGACCGGCGATGGTCTCGACGGCGCCGAGGTTGGCGGCACGATGGGCGAGGTTGAGTCGTGCAAGGACGAGCTTGACGGCATCGAAGCCGCCCTGGAGGGAGAAGCTGAGGACGCCACCGAAGCCTCGCATCTGGCTTTTTGCGACGTCATGATGGGTGTGGGATTCGAGTCCTGGGTAGAAGACGTTCTCGACTTTCGGATGGTTTCTGAGCCAGCGGGCGATGCGCAAGGCGCTTTCGTTCTGACGAGCAACGCGGAGTGCGAGGGTTTTCATGCCTCGGAGGAGTAGGAAAGCGGCCATGGGGTCGAGGGAGGCACCGGTGATCTCGCGGTAGTGGTAGATGTGCTGGACGGTCACGGGGTCGCCACAGACGACGCCCCCGAGGGCATCGGCGTGACCGCCGAGGAATTTGGTAGCACTGTGTATGACGAGGTCGGCGCCGAGGGTGAGGGGGTTCTGGTTGATGGGAGTAGCGAAGGTATTGTCGACGGCGACGAGTGCGCCGACGCGGTGCCCGGCGGCGGCGAGACGCCGGATGTCGAGGACTTTGAGGGTGGGATTGGTGGGTGATTCGAGGTAGAGGACCTTGCAGCCCTTTGCGACGGCGCGTTCGATGCGGTCGTGGTCGGTGGTGTCGCAGAGGTCAACCTTCACCTGGAAGCGTGGGAGGAATTCGAGGAAGAGCTTGTTAGTCCCGCCATAGGTGTCCTTGACGGAGACGACCCGGTCCCCCGGGGACAAGAGGGTCAAGAGGGTGTTGGAGATGGCCGCCATTCCCGAGGCGAAGGAGGTGGCGGCTGCTGCGCCCTCGAGGAGACGGACCTTCTCTTCGAAAGCCTGGACGGTGGGGTTGGTGTTTCGGGAGTAGATGTGACCGGGGGCGCGACCGAGGGCGACATCGAGCCATTCATCAACGTCGGGGTGAGCGTAGGCGGCACTGTAGACGATGGGAACCTGAGTGGAACCCTGAAGTCTGGCCGAGGCCTCGCCCCCCCAGACGGTCAGCGACTCCTTCGAGATCTGATCGGGCATTGTGCTCTCCTTCGGAAGCGTCGACGAGTCACGTGGTGCATATTGCCGGGAAGCGGCGTGGGAGTCAACGGCATTCGGGACAAATTGGCGTCAACGGGGGGGGTGGAGGGGTCAGAATCGGGGAAAAGGGAAGAGCGTAAAGGTGCGGGGCGGTTCAAGGAAAGGAACGAGGGATGGGGAAGGCGAGGAGACTGGGTGGAGGACGCGGTCCGGGGCAAGGGGTTTTCACGTTCGGAGTGTGCGCGACGAGCGATCCACGGATCGACGCGGCGTCGAGGGAACGGTGCGTCAATATCGTGGAGATGGTTGCGAACGCCGTCGCGGGGAAGGTGATTCAGCCCGACGGGACGGCGGCAGAGGTGGTATATTCGACGGTTCTGATCGACGGGGAGAAACAGGCGGACCTGGTGGCGAGGCAGTTCCGTCAGGCGAACGTGGACGCGATCATCCTGGCGCCCGACACGTGGGCGTTTCCGCAATTGACGCTGATGAGCCTTCTGAGTCAGTTCGCCGGGGAGATTCCGGTGAACATCACGTGCGGGAACAGCGGGCCGAAGCCCGGGGTGGTGTATGCGCACGCGGTGAACGGCGCGCTGGCCCAGAGCGGACGGCTTGTGGCACTGAACGTGGGGACGTGGCCGGACACGGGACAGAAGCCGAGGATGACGGAGGGGACGGGGCAGGCGCTGGTGGACTGGTGCTACGCGGCGATGCCGGCGGCGGGGCTCAAGGGGAGCCGGGTGGCGATTTTCGGGCACGATTCGATGGGGATGGAGACGGCACTGGCGCACGTGATTGCGACGCGCAAGGCGTTCGGGCTGGAGATCACGCGGCTGGATATGAAGCTGCTGTCGGACATGCTGGCGAAGGGAGCGTACGACAAGAAGGAACTGCGGGCGCTCAGGGGATGGGTGAGGCGGCACATCGGGAAACGGGTGGACCTGTCCCAGAAAGACGGGGAGAAGAAGTTCGAGCAGGGACTGGCGATGTATCTGATCCTGCGGAACCTGCTGAGCGAGTTGAACGCGGTGGGCGGAGGGTTCATGAACCAGCTGGAATGGGGAAGCGACCGACGAGGGATACCGCTGCCGATCTGCGACCTGGCGGAGAGCCTGCTGAACTCGACGTTCGACCACACGGGGAAGAAGGCGGTGGTGCCTTTCGCGACGGAGGCAGACGTTCAGGGACTGCTGACGATGCTGGTGACGAGCTGGCTGAGCGGGGGGTGCCCTCCCCTTTTCATGGACTTCCGGAAGGTGTGGGAGCCATGGGAGATCCAGGGGCTGGCGAAGAGTCTGGGCGTGAAGTTCGGCAAAGGCGAGGTGTGGGCGGAACGCGGATTCGTGGACGGGGACAACAGCGGATCGGCCAGCCTGGACTGGGCGGGAAAGCCCGGGGATTCGACGACGACGCTGCTGAAGAACGTGAGCCTTCCGGGGGCGGACCTGTTCTACTTTCCGGGCGGAGGGAACAGCGTGACGTTCGTGACGCCCGGCGGGATCGAGGGGATCGCGAGCCGACTGGCGTACAGCGCGTTGTCGGGGATGTTCAGCCTGGTGTGGGACGAGGCGACGACGGTGGAGATGCCGGAGGAATTGGCGAAGGCGGTGGCGGCGACCAGCACGCCGACGTGGCCTCATACGTGGGTGGTTCCGAAGCACGCGACGATGGGGGAATATAAGCAGTATGCGCCGGCGAACCACTTCCACATGAGCTGGGGGCTGTCGGTGGCACGACTGGAACACTGGATGGACATGACGAACGTGTTGTCGGCGACGCCCTGGGGGGCGAGGCCGCGGTTCGTGGAGGGGGTGGACCGTCCGCTGCCGCTGCTGTGGGTGCTGAATGGAGGGGAAGACGCAGGGAAGATGCTGCGTGCAAGAAAGCAGTAACGGAGCAGCAGAGGTTGCCAGAAAAGCGGAGTGTGGGCCGGGGTTCCGAAAGGGATGCCGGCCCGTTCATTTCCGGAGAGGCGGGAGGAGGTGGATGGCGGCATATCTTCTTGTATAGACTTGGGTTACGGATTCTGGGTGTCGATGTCGCAGAGGCCGCCTTCGCAGAAGCGGGCTTCGAGTTCCTGTTCGTGGGGGAGCTCGCCCCGGAGGGGCTTGATGGCGGCGAGCATGGTGCGGTAGCGCTCGGGGGTGATCTCCTCGTAGGGCGGCTGTGCGTAGCCATGGTCGGCGGCTGGGAGGAAGACGATGGCCTTGAGACGGCGTTCGTATTGGGCGAGGAGCTGTGGGAGGAGGTCACGCTCGGTGCGGGGGTCGAAGTCGGCGGTGCAGCTGACCTGGTTGTCGGACCAGTGGTATTGCATGCGCGCGGCGAGGTCCACCTTGCGCTGGAGCGGGACGCGGGATTTGGATTCGGCCAGGTTGGGGATGTGCACGGGGAAGGAGATGACGGAGGCGTTGTCGGCGACACGATCGGGCTCGACGGGATAGCCGGCATCGGTGCACATCCGGACGAGGGGATGGTCGCGCGTGACACGAACACGTCGGATGTAGTAAGGGGCGTGCTCCCAATGGACGCCCGGGGTGGCGCCGGCGAGGATGGAGACGGTGCCTGAGGGTTTGACGGAGGTGGTCTTGATGGAACGCGGGACGTCGAGCCAGGCGGAATACTCGGCGTCGAGATGCTGAATGTATTGATAGGCACGATCACACCAGTCGAAGAAACGATCGGGACGACCGAGGGCCTGGACGATGCCACTCATGGAACAGCCGATGCGTCGATTTCGGGTCATGACGTCGCGGGTACGGGGGTCCTGGACGGGGACAAGGGTGACGGTTTTGGCGTACTGGTAGGCGACGCGGAGGGTCGCGCAGTAATCGTCGAAGGAGTCGTGGTGTGCGGGGTAGGTTTCGACGAGGCAGCAGAGTTCGCGGTCCCAGAGGGTCTGCTCGACGCAGGGGTTTGAGCCGAGTGCGGGGTCGTCGGCGTGGCTGGGGGGATCCTGCATTCGTCCGAAGGCACGGGCGTTTTCGAGCCAGAAGTATCCGGGTTCGCCATTGACGGCGGTTCGACGGACGGGCTCGCGATAGTCCATTCCGACGGAGGCGAAGATGGAGTTGTTGGAGACCCAGCGGTATTCGGAGAGCTTGCCGGGGTCGAGCTTGAGGTCGAGGAACCGGGTGTCGTCGGGGTCCCCGAAGGCGATCTGGGCGGAGCGACGGATTCCGCCGGCGACGACGCAGCGTCCGATGACGTTCATGGTGTCCACGATGAGCTCGGCGTCGACGGGTCGGCCGACATGGGCGTCGTAGAGCGCGGTGAGGGTCTGGAGCATGTCGCGAAGGGGGGCGGGACCGGAGGCGTAGCCGCCGAAGCTTCGCAGAGGGGTACCGCGGGGACGGACCGCGGAGTAGTCCCAGTCCGCGGGGAGGGAGGCTTTTCCGACGTAAGCGGCCAGGAGACGCGCGAGGGCGTCGGCCCAGCCTTCACGGCTGTCGGCGATGGTGTGGGTGTCTGGGGTGCGCACGGGGGGCGAGAGGGTGAGACGTCCCCTGCCCCGCGTGTCGACGCCGACACCGGCACCGCGTTCCCGCAGGCCGAGCCCGGTCTCGCCCGC
>CAZVTD010000088.1:8165-9037 GCA_964629945.1 uncultured Planctomycetota bacterium
ACCGAGCAGGGACATGCGCAGGACCCAGAGGAAGGGTGCGGGGAAATCGGTGGCGATGTCGCGCGTGGAGACGAAGCCGCAGTTGTTGAGGGCGGCGCCGCCCCGCTCGTACATGAAGGGCGTGCCCATGATCCAGAGTCCGCGTCCGGGCGGGGTCCACTTGAAGGACCAGAGGCGGTGGTAGGCGTCCTGAGCGAAGTGATCGGCGCGGGCCTGGTCCCAGGGGAGACGGTTCTGGAGACAGTGGAGGCGCTGGATGGTGACCATGCCTTCGATGACACGACGGCAGGTCTGCCACCAGGCTTCGCCGTCGCGACTGTAGGTGCGGCGATAGGTGACCCAGGAGAGCGGGCCGAAGCCCCAACGGACGGGACGGTCGCGGTAGGTGTCGAGGAAGCGATAGTCGAGGTGAACGGTTCCGAATCGGTCGAGATCGAAGTGCATGAGGGTCTCGCCTTCATGGAGGTCGTGGGCGACGCAGAGGATGCCGGGCTCAGGAGATTCATGTTAGGACGAGACGGTCGTCGTGTCAACGTCGGGGTGAAGCGTAAACGTGTGTGCGTCGTGAAGGGCTGAAACTCTCAGACATTTCGAGGGGTTAGAAACTGTACGGGGGGCGGGGTGAACTGTCGTTTTGAAGCAACACGGGGAAAAGGGGAAGAAAGCCAAAACGTTAAAAAGATTCAAAGCTTATGGCCGGAAGCGGCGTATGTCCTTTCAGGGCAATTGGTTATGACACGCAGAAAGCTTTCAACGGGCGGGGCTTGCGGTGCGGCACGGGTTTTGCTGAAAAGAGGGGCGAGTCGGCGGAAGCAGGCAGCCCGTGTGTTCGGGACATCAGATCGGGAGTGAAGGATGAAGGCAGGGCTTTG
>CAZVTD010000089.1:0-8959 GCA_964629945.1 uncultured Planctomycetota bacterium
GGGGTGGTGAAGGCAGGTTGGGTGACGCCGACGGGTGTGACGCTGACGGTCGTGGGTGCGCTTGGGCTGGTGCTGACGCAGGGACGACACGAGAAGACGCTGTTGGGGAAGGGTCTGGTGGGGTTGATCAGCCTGTACGGGATCATGGGGAGTTACGGGACGACGAACTTCGTAGGGGACACGCTGTCGTACTGTCGACTGCTGGCGCTGGGGCTGACGACGTCGGTGGTGGGGATCTGCTTCAACCTGATCGGGGGGATGCTGAAGGACCTGCTGCCTGTGGTGGGGGTGGGATTGTTCATCGTGTTTCTACTGCTGGGTCACGCATTCAACTTCCTGGTGAGCATCCTGGGGGCGTTCGTGCACTCGGCGAGGTTGATTTTCGTGGAGTTTTTCGGCCGATTCTATGACGCATCGGGGGAACGGTTCCGTCCGCTGGGCGCCAGTGAACGGGTGAGAGTGACAGATCATCCGAAGTGATGATTTCTCTTTTTGGCAGGATAGGAGACATGAGCCTAAGCGAACTGCTGGTGAAGTATTTCATGGAAGCGGGCACGGGCTGGGCGGCGATCGGTGCGATCGCGGCGGCGATGTTCGGGGGGATCGGCTCGGCGCAGGGACTGCGGATCAGCGGGGCACAGGGTGCGGGGGTGATGTCGGAGAAGCCCGAGCTGTTCGGGAAGCTTCTGGTGCTGATTTCGCTTCCGGGGACGCAGGGGTTCTACGGGTTCATCATCTTCTTCATCATCTGTCTGAAGTCGGGTCTTCTGGCTTCTCCCCCGGCGATGGACCTGGACTTCGTCCGCGGGTTGGGACTGATGTTCGTGGGAATCTGTTCGGGGATCGTGCAGTGGCGCAGCGCCATCTTCCAGGGTGAGACGTCGGCGGCATCGATCAGCCTGGTGGCGAAGCGTCCGGAGGAGTCCGGACGTGCGATCATCCTGCCGGCGCTGGTGGAGACGTATGCGGTGGTGGCGCTGCTGTCGGCGCTTCTTCTGACCTTCTGGATCACGGCGAAATAATGACACTGGAACGAATCAAGCAGCACATCCTGGAGCAGGCGCAGGGCGAGGCCCGCGGATTGGTGGAGACGGCACGCCAGGAGTCGGAGAGCCGGCTGTCCGAGGCACGCGCGCAGGAGAAGGACCGCCTGGAGGAGCAGGTGAAGGACCTGGAGGCGGAACTCGAACGAGAACGCCAACAGACGACGGCGAACGTGCGCACGCGGGCACGGGCGGAGATGCTCCGGATGAAGACGGAAATCCTGGAGACGGTCTTCAGTGAGGCGAAGGCCAAGATCCTGGCCGGCGCGGCGTATCGCACATGGCTGAAGAACAAACTGGACGAGGTGACGGTCCAGGCGGGAGAGATCCTGTGCCGACCGGAAGATCGGGCGGTGATCGGGGAACTGCTGAAGGAAACGGGACGCGAGGGGCTGAAGGTGGCGGAGTCGGGCGAGGGTCCGGCGGGGGGCTTCGTGGTGCGGACGGAAAAGTATGACCTGGACGTGACGCTGGATGCGG
Organism: uncultured Planctomycetota bacterium; assembly: GCA_964629945.1. Taxonomy (GTDB): domain Bacteria; phylum Planctomycetota; class DG-23; order DATKVD01; family CAZVTD01; genus CAZVTD01. Next base: position 1,524 of record CAZVTD010000089.1, read on the forward strand.
AACTGGCCGGGCTTCGGGAGGACCTTGTCGGAGAACTCGTGGAGGCGCTTTCGAAGAGGCCGGGTTGATGCGAATGGCAGGCGAAGAGGAACCGCCTGCGAAGAACAACAGCGAGATCGGGGAAAACAGCAGCGGAAGAAGCAACCACGGTGACGATCCTGCGGCGTAAGGATCGAGGCGGATTGTTGGATCGAGCATCAGGAAGGCGACGGGATTGAAGCGAGCTGATTGGTGTTATATCAGCGGGGCCGTTGCGGCGGCGGAGACGCGGCTTCTGAGCAGCGAGGAGCTTGCGGACCTCCTTCGGAGCGGGACGCCCGAGGGGCTGGTCGGCCGACTGAGGCAGAACGCCATCTACCGGAACGTGGACAGCGAGGGGGACGCGGAGGGGCTGTCGGGACAGATCGAGCGGTCGGTGGTGGAGGCGCTTCGGGAGATCGGACGGACGAGTCCGGACGCGGGTGCGGCCGAGCTGATTCTGTCGCCCTATGATCATCAGCAGGTGCGGAACTACATCAAGTCGAAGGTCCGGGGTCACGCGTTCCAGGAGAGCGCGTATTCGGAGGTCAACGAGGAGGAGCTTTCGGCGGCGTGGGAGGATGCTTTTCATGCGCCAGCGCGATGGGCGAGCGTGTGCCGATCGGTGAAGCATGCGCTGGAGGGCGGCGGGGACGAGGACGTGGTGATCGACCTGATGGTGGACCGGGCGGAACTGCTGGACCTGCTGGGGCTTGCGCGGGGACTGGAGTCGAAGTTCCTGGAGACGTGCTACGGAGAATATACGGCGGCGAAGGGGAAGCTGGCGGTGGTGCGGGGCCGGCTGGCGGGACTCGGGGCGGAGCCGCTGGAGACGCTGGGGGCAGAATTGGTGGCGGAGGGAGAACTGACGGAACTGGTGGAGTTCCCGCTGGAACGACTGGGGCATGCGCTGGGGATCGAACGGGGAACGGAGGAGATTTCGGAGGGGCTGTCCCGATACGCGCAGGAGATCGACAACCGGATGACGGAACATGCCCACGAGGCGCGGGGGTATGCGTTCGGTCCGGAGGTGGTGTGGGGCTACGCGTGGGGGTTGTGGATGGAATGCCTGAACCTGAAACTGATCAGCGAGAGTCGATTGCTGGGTGCGCCGACGGAGATGACCCAGTGGCGCTTGAGGAAGAGCCATGTCTGAGGACATGAAGCGGAAAGGCCGGATGGTGGTGGCGGGGAGCGACCGGTTGATCCTGCCCCTGGCGGCGATCGGCTTCGAGGCGGTGCGCTGCGGAGGATCGTCGGACCTGGTCAAGGCGCTGGAGACGCTGAAGAAACGCCGAGAGGTGGTGTTGGTGGTGTGCGGGGAGTCGCAGGCGGGAGGAGCAACGGAGACGATCGAGGCATTCCGGGCGACGAGGCCGGCCTTCCTGCGGGTGGTTCCCGACGGCGGGGCGGGACGGCGACTGGACGCGGCGCTGCGTCGGGGGGCGCGTGAGCGTGCAGCGGGGGGGGATCTGCTGGGGAAGGAACTGGGCAAGGGGAAGTGAAGTCCGGGCAAGGACGCGGCCCTGCAGATGGCGGAATGGAAACAGCGGACAGCGACGTGCGATGACCCTGTTTTAGGACGGATGGATTAATGAGCGAGCAAGCGAAGGGCGTGGTGGAGAAGATCTCGGGGCCGCTGGTTGTGGCTCGCGGGCTGGACGGGACGAAGATGCACGAGCTGGTGCGGATCGGTCCGCAGCGGCTGTTCGGGGAGATCATCGAGGTTCGGTCGGGAGACTACTCGGTCCAGGTGTACGAGGAGACGGATGGTCTGAAGCCCGGTGACGAGGTGAAGCCTGAGCGGATGCCTTTGAGCGTGGAACTGGGGCCGGGGTTGATCACGGGGATCTACGACGGGGTGCAGCGTCCGCTGGACAAGCTTGCGGGACAGTCGGGACAGTTCATCGCGCGCGGGGCGGAAGCGGCGGCACTGGATCGGGAAAAGAAGTGGCAGTTCAAGGCAACCAGGAAAGCCGGGGAGAAGGTGGTCGGGGGCGACATCATCGGGAAGGTGCAGGAGACGCCGGTGGTGGAGCACCGGATCATGGTTCCGCCCGGACTGAGCGGGGAGCTGGCGCGGATCGAGAGCAAGGAATGCACGGTCGAAGAGCCGGTGGCGATTTTGAAGACGGAGAAGGGCGAGGTCGAACTGAAGATGATGCAGCGCTGGCCCGTGCGGACGGCGCGTCCGGTGAAGCAGCGGATGCGTCCGGATGAGCCGCTGGTGACGGGACAGCGGATTCTGGACATGCTGTTCCCGCTGACGAAGGGCGGGACGGCGTGCGTTCCGGGGCCGTTCGGTTCGGGCAAGACGGTGGTTCAACACCAATTGGCGAAGTGGGCGGATTCGGACATCATCGTGTACGTGGGGTGCGGGGAACGCGGGAACGAGATGGCAGACGTGCTGCTGGAGTTCCCGGAACTGGCAGATCCGCGGTCGGGTCGTCCGCTGATGGAGCGGACGGTCCTGGTGGCGAACACATCGAACATGCCCGTGGCGGCGCGCGAGGCGTCGATCTTCACGGGGATCACGATGGCGGAGTATTTCCGCGACATGGGGTACAACGTGGCGCTGATGGCGGATTCGACGAGCCGCTGGGCTGAAGCGATGCGCGAGATGTCGGGACGACTGGGCGAGATGCCCGGGGAAGAGGGATATCCGGCGTATCTGGCGAGCCGCATCGCGGGGTTCTATGAGCGCGCGGGGAGTTCGCGGCTGCTGGGCAGCGACGAGAGCCGCCGAGGGAGCGTGAGCATTATCGGGGCGGTGAGCCCGCCCGGCGGGGACCTTTCGGAACCGGTGGTTCAGGCGACGCTGCGCGTGGTGCGGGTGTACTGGGGACTGGACGACCGGCTGGCTTCGCAGCGGCACTTCCCGGCGATCAACTGGCTGAACAGCTATTCGCTGTACCAGGAGGTGCTGGACCGTCACTGCAACGAGAAGGTGAGTCCGGAGTGGAAGAAGAACCGCGTGGAGGCGATGGCACTGCTTCAGCGGGAATCGGAACTGGAAGAGATCGTTCGGTTGGTGGGGATGGACGCGCTGTCGGTAACGGACCGTCTGATCCTGCAGTCGTCGAAGATGATCCGCGAGGACTTCCTTCACCAGAACGCGTTCGACGCGGTGGACACGTATTCGTCGCTGGAGAAACAGTTCGGGATGCTGGACCTGATCCTGACGTTCTACCACGAGGCGGGCAAGGCGCTGGGGGACGGGGTGGAGTTCGATGAGTTCCTGAAGCTGCCGGTGCTGGAGAAGATCGCGCGGGCGAAGCTGATGGACGAGCACGAGGGCGACATCAAGTCGGCGCTGGGGAAGATCAGGGAAGAAGTGGTCGAGGAGGTGTCGGGGTTGACGAAGGACCGGGAGGAGGAATCCGCGCCGGTGGAACGGGACAAGGTCGAAGAGTGAAAGGGACCGAACGGTGCTGAAAGAGTACCGAACCATCCGTGATCTGAGCGGGCCGCTGATGCTGGTGGAGGCGGTGGAAGGGATTTCGTACGGGGAGTTGGCGGAGGTCCGTCTGGAGGACGGCTCGACCCGCCGCGGGCGAGTGCTGGAAGTGGACAGCGGGATGGCGCTGGTGCAGGTGTTCGAGGGGACGCACGACATTGCGCCGGGCGAGACACGGGTGAAGTTCCTGGCGCGCGGGCAGCGTGTGGACGTGGCGCCGGATATCCTGGGGCGGACGTTCAACGGGCGCGGGGCACCGATCGACGAGGCGCCGGCGGTTCTGGCGCAGAAGACGCTGGACATCAACGGGAGCCCGATGAACCCGTGCGCGCGGGATTACCCGAACGAGTTCATCCAGACGGGAATCAGCACGATCGACGGGATGAACACGCTGGTGAGAGGTCAGAAGCTGCCGCTGTTTTCGGGGGCGGGGCTTCCCCATAACCGGCTGGCGGCGCAAATCGCACGTCAGGCGCGGGTGTTGTCCAGCGGGGAAGGGTTCGCGGTGGTGTTCGCGGCGATGGGGATTACGTTCGAAGAGGCGAACTTCTTCATCGACGATTTCCGCGAGAGCGGGGCGATGGAGCGGACGGTGCTGTTCATCAACCTGGCGGACGACCCGGTGATCGAGCGTATTTCGACGCCGAGGGTGGCGCTGACGGTGGCGGAATATCTGGCGTACGACCTTGGGATGCACGTGCTGGTGATTCTGACGGACATGACGAACTACTGCGACGCGCTGCGGGAGATCAGCGCGGCACGGAAAGAGGTCCCGGGACGGCGGGGATATCCGGGATATCTGTATACGGACCTGGCGACGATCTATGAGCGTGCAGGACGCGCGCGGGAGAAGAAGGGGTCGATCACGCAGATCCCGATTTTGAGCATGCCCGACGACGACAAGACGCACCCGGTTCCGGACCTGACGGGATACATCACGGAGGGACAGATCATCATCTCGCGGGGACTGCACATGCAGGGGGTGTATCCGCCGGTGGACGTGCTGCCTTCGCTTTCGCGACTGAAGGACAAGGGGATCGGGAAGGGGAAGACGCGCGAGGACCACGCGGACGTGATGAACCAGCTGTATGCGGCGTACGCGCGGGGGAAGACGGCCCAGGAGCTGGCGGTGGTGCTGGGCGAGTCGTCGCTGACGCCGGTGGATCTGCAGTTTGTGAAGTTCGCCGCGGCGTTCGAGGGGGAGTACGTGACGCAGGGCGTCCAGGAGAATCGGGGTGTGGAAGAGACGCTGGACCTGGGCTGGAAGCTGATGCGGAACCTGCCGGCCGGCGAACTGAAGCGCATCCGTCCGGCGTTCATCGAGAAATATTATAAGCAGGCGGAGTCGAAATGAAGGGGAAGGTGAACCCGACACGACAGGAGCTGTTCCGACTGCGACGGCGGCTGGATCTTGCGGTCCGGGGTCATAAGCTGCTGAAGGACAAGCTGGAAGCGCTGGTAAAGGAAGTGCTGAGACTGGTGACGCGCTACGCGGAACTGGTGAAGCAGGTGGAAGGGGAACTTCCGCGCGTGGTGACGCAGTTTGCGCTGGCAGGGGCTTCGTCGCCCGGGGAGGCGGTGAAGGGGGCGGTGTTCGCGGAGGCGGCGCCGATCGAGGTGGACGCGGCGGAGCAGTGGTACATGGGAATCCGTCTTCCGAGGCTGACGCCTCCGAAGAAGGCGCCGATGCTGACGTACAGCTACGTTCAGACGGGTCCGGAACTGGATGAGGCGGTTCGCGCGGGGCGGGCGTTCCTTGGGGTGCTGATCGACCTGGCCGAGACACAGGAGTCGCTGCGGCTGATGGCTTCGGAACTGGAGCGCACGCGCCGACGGGCCAATGCGCTGGAGCACGTGATGATTCCGGAGTTGACCGAGCAGAAGAAGTCGGTACAGCAGAAGCTGTCGGAACTCGAACGCAGCGACGTAAGCCGACTGATGAAGATCAAAGAGATCCTGGAGGCGGAAGCCGCCGGCAGGGCCTGAAGATCACACCGGTTTATTTTGCAAAGGCCTGCAGTGCCCTGAGGACCATGGGCATATGGGTGTAGGCCGGTCCACCCGCCATCATGATCGAGACCGAGGCGGCTTCCATGATCTCCTCGGGGGTGCAGCCGGCGTCGAGGGATTTCTGGACGTGGAGGTAGATGCAGGGCTCGCAGTGCTCGGCGACGGCGATGCCGAGTGCGACGAGCTCTTTGTATTTGAGGGGCAGTGCGCCGTCGGTCATGACCTTCTGGAAGAGTCCCCCGAACCCGGAAACGGCATTGGGGACATATTTCCCGACCTTGGCGACGTCCTGCTTGAACTCGCTGATGAACTCTTTCACTTTCTCCGGCATGACGGACTCCTTTCAATCTCTCTGATCAAGAGCTTCGGTCACGAAGAAAACGTTTGAGACTTGCGACGAGATTCCCCAAAGATTTGAGTTTGGGGATGATCGATTGGGCGGCGTGATAACGAAAGACGTTCTGGAGAAGCGGGGCGAAGGTGCGCCTGTAGGGGTAGGAACTTCCCCGACCGGCGGGGAGCGGACGGTAGGCGGCGACGACGCGTTCGGCGGTCATCTGAAGGAGTCCGGAGCGGCCATGGGTCCGTCCGTAACCACTGTGTTTGAAGCCGCCGAAGGGGAGCCTGGGGTCCGCGACGGGGAGCACGGCAGCATTGACGCTGACGATCCCGGAGGCGAAGTCGCGTGCGAGGCGTTCGCCCTGGCGAACGGAACGGGTCCAGAGAGAGGCGCCGAGGCCATAGCGTGAGGCGTTGGCGCGTTCGATGCCCTCGCGGACGCTTTCGACGGGGATGAGGACGGTGATGGGGCCGAAGACATCCTGCTGGAAGAAGGGGGCGGTTTCGTCGATGCCCGTCAGGACAGCAGGTTCGAAGAAGTTTCCGGCGGGGGTCTGAAGCCTGTGACCTCCGTGGAGGATTTTTGCACCTTCGGTGACGGCCTGGTTGACGAGGGTTTCGGCGCGCTCACAGAGTTCGCGGGTGCGCAGGGGACCGAGATCGACGTCGGGCTCCAGGGGGCTGCCGATGCGGATTTTTGCAACGCTTTCGAGGAAGGCGGGGACGAAGCGGTCGCGGCAGGCGTTCTGGTAATAGATGCGCCGGACGGCGACACAGGTCTGTCCGCAATTGGTGAAGGCGCCCCAGACGAGCGAGCGGGCGGCGGCGGGGAGATCGGCGTCGGCCGAGACGACGGCGGCGTCCTGTCCGGAGAGTTCGAGGATGGATGGACGGACATCGTGCGCGGCGGCGGCCAGGAGCGCTCGACCGGCGGGGACACCCCCGGTGAGGATGTATTTGTCGCAGCCGGCGGCGGCCAGTGCGGCACCGGTGTCGCGTCCACCGAAGCTGACGTCCAGTCGGTCCGCGTCGATGCCGACTTCGCGGAAAAGTTTGAGGGTGGCGGCGGCGACGAAGGGCGACAACTCGGAGGGTTTCCAGAGGACGGTGTTTCCGGCGACGAGTGCAGAAGCGATCTGGAGGACGTTGACGAAGACGGGGTAGTTCCAGGTTCCGAGGATGCCGATGACACCGAGGGGTTCGTGATGGATTCGGGCGCGACGGAAGCCGACGATTCTTGCGTTCAGGTTTGCGGGGACGCGGCGTGAGGCGAGTGTGGGGCGTGCGGTTTTGATGAGGTAGTCGAGGCCGTCGAGGGTGACCATGAGTTCAGCGGAGAGGGATTCGGGGTAGGGTTTGCCGATTTCGAGCGAGACGGCGCGGGCGAGTTCGGGGGCGGAGGAGACGAATGCGGTCCGGAGACGCTTGAGGGAGCGGATGCGTTCAGCAAGGGGGACGGCCCGTGCGTCGGGCGCGGCCTGACGAAGGCAGCTGACGCGCCGGCGGACCTCTTCGGGGGAGTCGGCGGTAAAGGTTCCGAGCCGTTCACCGGTTGCGGGGGTGAAGGACTGGAAGTCTGCCAAGGGTCTCTCCCACAGGGGCCCGGGGGCGC
>CAZVTD010000090.1:0-8803 GCA_964629945.1 uncultured Planctomycetota bacterium
CCCGATCCCGCTGTAGCCCCCGCCCACTAGACCACCCGTACATAGAACAGGGGAGGGCGCTTGTCCCTCCCCTGGCTCGTTTCCATCTTCAATCTGTTGTCACGACGTCCCTGAAACGGGATCGTCGTCAGCCGCGCGTTGGTCCCTCACAGGATTTTCAGTGCCCACCTCAGCACGAACACGAAGGGCACCGCGATCAGCAGATACCCCACCAGCCACGCGTCCAGCACGAACCACGAAAACAGTGCCAGCACGCCTCCCGTCTTCTCCACCCAGCTCTGCGGAATCTCGATCTTCGGCACGAACCCGAACGGCTTATACGTCGGCAGGTCCAGTTGGATCGCCTGCACACCGGCGCCCGACTCGTCATAGAACTCCAGCGTCGGCGAATACGCCCGCCCGTTCACCAGCAGTTCCTTCTCGTACGTCTTCCCCTGGTGTCGCAAGGCCAGCATGTAGGGTTTCTCGCTGGCCTTCGCGGCCAGTTCCCACGATGCCCAGCCGTTCACCGCTCCGCCCGGACCCGGAGCCGGGTCCTGCGTAATCTTTTGCACCCAGCCCGTCTTCGCCTCCACGTCGTCCACCGGCGTGATGTGCGCAACACCGTCGATCGACGACTGCGGAAAATACGCCATCACCTTCACCGGTTCCTCGGGCGTCGGGGCCTCGAACCCCAGTCGACCGAAGCACCACACCGCCAGCAGTGCGATCGGAATGATCGCGATCAGCAGCGGCTTCCCTTCCGCCTTCATCGCCTTCATCCCGATGGCCGCCACCGTCGCACGATACCGCCCCACGGCCTCCTTGTCCTTCTTCACTTTCGCCTGCTGAATAAGTCCCTTCAGTTTCTGCTTATCCGCCTTGCACCGTCTCAGCAGGTCCTGGTTCGTCGTGAAGGGCCTCACCAGCGTCAGAATCGCCGCCGTCGCCACCGCCACGATCCCCAGCGCCACGTCCTTCGGCAGATACAGCATCCACCCCATCAGCATGTCCATCAGGGACATCATCAGGTTGTTCATTGCTTCCAGCATCTTATTCCCCATCCAGTATCGTGACTTGTCCCTTGTTCCCGTCGATCCGCAGCCGACCCGCGTGATGCAGCAGCGTCGTCGCGTCTGCGCACGCCACCGCCGGAATCCCGAAGTCCCGCGCCGTGATCGCACCGTGGCTCAGCATCCCGCCGCGTTCCACCACCAGACCCCGGATGTTCGCGAACAGCGCCGTCCAGCCCGGGTCCGTCGATGGACACACCAGGATGCAGTCCTGAGGCAGCTCGTCCGCCTCGTTCGGGTTGAAGATGATCCGCATGTGACCTTCCACCACACCGGGCGCCAGGGGCTGTCCCTTCAGTTCCTTCGCCTCGTCCATCGTCGGGGGCACCGCCAGGTTCTCCAGGTGCTCCGAGTCCACCAGGCTCGACAGCGCCAGGCGTTGGGCCGACTGCCAGCGGATCTTGCGCTTCTTGATCACCGACATCAGCGCTTCCGTCTCCGACTCGAACCGTCCCAGTTCCGCCATCTTCAGGAAGAACACGTCCCGGCCCAGTTCCCATCGTCTCGCCAGTTCTTCCACCGCCAGGCGCACCACCTCGTACCCCATCATCAGGTAGTGTTTCCCCGTCTCACGGTAGGGCAGAAGCGCCTGCGCCTCGTCCGTCAGGTCGCGCGCGTCCTCATACATCGAGCTTCCCGCGTATTCCGCCAGCGTCTCCAGCAGTTCCCGCTGTGCCTCCTGACGGTTCTCCACGTTCTTCGCGTGACGTTCCTTGGGCGACTTCGTCTGGTCCCGGCGATACCCCTCCAGGATTCGTTCCAGATACGAAGAATCCTCTCGCCACCTCGCCTGAGCCAGTTCCATCTCGTTGACCGCACGGTGCCCATATTCCTCCAGGAACGCCTCGATCGTCGCTTCGCCGCGGGCCACCTTGAACAGCATCATGTTCTGTTCGAGCGTCGTGTCGCCTTCCAGACCCGACGTCAGCGTGTTGGCCAGGCTCCGGCCTTCCGTCTCGCCCATCAACTGCATCAGCAGCGCTTCCAGTACCGCCAGCGCCACCCCGCCGAAGAACCCAGGCTTCAGCGACTCCTTCCCGAAGTCCCCCAGCACCTTCTTCGTCCGTTCACGAAGCTCCTCGATCACCGTGCTCGTGCTCAGGCTGCGGAGGTCCTGCTCACGCTTCTGCTTCACGTACGATAGATATTCCGGAAGCACCGCGTCGAACTGCGCCTTGGCCTCGCGTCGTGCCCGCTTCATCCGTCGCCACGAACGGATCGCACCCCCCACGATCCCCGGAATCTTCAGCAGCAGCGTCCCGTCCGCCTTTTCCGCGTTGAACTTCGTCGGCGCCATCTCTACCAGCGACGGGTCTTCCAGCAGCGCATCGAGGTCATACTCGAAGGGCATCGCGCCCCCGAACATCCGTGCCGCACGGTCCGGGTCCACGTAGATCCGCCCGCAGATCAGTTCCAGGAACCCGTCCCTCAGGATCTCCTCCTGCGGACGATACCCGAAATCCTGATACATCCGCCCGAACCCCCCGTTCCCCGACATGAACTCCGAAATGATGTCCCACGTCAGAGGCGTCGGGGCCGCCAGCGTCTCCGACAGGTTGTGAATGATCCACACCTTCCGCTTCTTCCCCGCAAGCTCCGACAGCCGTGTGATCTCCTCTTCCCGGCCCACTTCCGTGTCCAGTGCGATGTCCAATCCTCGCACCGCGCGCGACTGCAGCAGCGCGAACTTCCCATCCGCCAGCCCCCATTCCACGTCCACCGGGTAGCCGAAATACTTCTCCACCTTCAGGACCAGCTCGATCAGTTCCGCCACCTGTGCGTCCGTCAGCGAAAACGCCTCGCCATCTTCCGCCACCGCCTGACCCGATCGTTCCATGCTCGCGAACGCCTGGCTCTTCTTCCCCAGCGTCTTGTTCTTGAGCTTCCGCGTCTCGTAATCCACCACGAACAGGTCAGGCGTCACCATCCCCGACACGATCGCCTCGCCCAGCCCGTAAGAACTCTCCAGGATGATCTCGTGCGCGTGCGGGTCTGCCGGGTTTGCCGTGAACGCGATTCCCGACACCTCCGACGGGAACATCGACTGAACGTTCACCGCCGTCCCGTACACCCCGCGGATGTCCTGGGCCTTCCGATACGTGATCGCCCGTTCGTTGTTCCACGACTCGAACACCGCGTTCACGCACTCCACCAGCACCTGCCAGGGCGTCGTCGGGAACGTCTTCCCTGTCCGCTCCTCGTAGATCTTCCGATACGCCTCCGCCTTTTCCTGAGCGGTCCTGGCTTCGATCTCGTCATACACCTCTTCCGGGATGTCCGCCACCGTCTTGCCGAACTGCATGATGAACTGAGCGTACACCTGCCAGAACCGTTCCGGCTCGGGAACCTCCGCCGCCATCCCCGGATGCAGCCCGCAGTTCAGCAGCGTGTCCATCATCCCAGGCATCGACACCGCCGCCCCGGATCGCACCGACACCAGCAGCGGCTTCGCGCCCGTCCCGAACTTCCGGCCCGTCACCCTTTCCAGACGTGCCAGGTTCGTGCGCAGTTCCGCTTCCAGTCCCTCGGGCCACGCTTCGCCGTTCTTGTGGTAGTGCTGACAGCACGCCACCGACAGCGTGAACCCCGGAGGAACCGCAAGACCCGCCTGGCTCATCGCCGCCAGGCTCGCGCCCTTGCCCCCCAGAATAGCATTCCGCGAAGGATCGCCTTCGGACGTCCCCTCACCGAAAAAGTACATCCACTGCGTTCGTTCGCTCATTTCGTACTCGGCTTGATGCACAGGATTCCGGGTTCATTCGTCCCAAGATAGATGTGCGACTTCCGAACCACCATCGGCGTCGTCGCCTTGATGTCCAACCCTGCCAGGTCGAACACCGTCGTCGGCTTCTCCTCGGGCTTCCCAAGACGCGCCAGAACGATCGCGCCCTTCGTATAGAACATCACCTCTTCGGGCGTCAGCACCACAGGCATGTCCCCTCGCGCGCCCTTGATGATCCCCTTCAGCTCGGCCGTCTCAGGGTTGACGATCAGCATCTCGCCCTTTTCGTTCACCGCTGCCAGGGTGTTCCCTTCCAGCGCAAGCCCGACGCGGACCGCCGAGCTCTTCAACACCTCCACCTCTTCTCCGTTCACCATCGAGTAGGCCGAAATCCCTTCCGTGTCGCCCACCCACAGCTTGCCTCCCGCCGCCAGCACGCCCGTCAATGGCTTCCGCTTCACTTCCGCACGCCACAGCTCGCGGCCCGTCGGAAGGTCCAGCGCCACCAGCGCGGGGCCTTCTTCCACCGCCGCCACCACCATGTCGCTCGCCATGATCGGCGTCCCCACGACCGTCCCCACCTCCACCGTCCAGCCCGACGCATCCGCCTTGCCCGTCTGGTGCAGGGACAGCCCCTTCGCGCGGTCCACGATCAGCACCGCTCCCTCGCGCGTGATCAGGAACGCCCCGCTAGCACCCGCCTCCACCGCTTTGCCCCAGTCCACGTTCCCCGTCTTCGCGTCCACCCGGCGCACTTCCCGACCCTCATCCCCGGGTTTCCCGTCCACGAAGAACACCGCCTCTTCTGTCGCAGCCGCCGAAAGCACAACTGCGTTCTTCGTCGGAACCGTCCACGTGTACTTCTCGGGCGTCGTGCTTTCCTGGCCAAGGTCCAGCTTCGCCAGCGCACCGCCGTTCTTCTCGATCAACCCCAGGTAGAGCGTGTCGCCCAGCACCGCGGGAGCCGCCTCCAGCTTCGCAGCGTTGCTCGAACCCGATTCCGGGAACAGCCAGCCCAGCTTCCCGCTCCCGCTCAACTGTTCACCCTTCTGGAATCCCGAGCGTCCCGGTCCGCCCAGCGCTCCCGCCCACAGAGGCGCCTGCGTCTCTTCGCCCGGCTCACCCACGCAGAACAGACCGTTCGTCGTCGTCCCCACGTACACGTGACCGTGCGCCACCGCCGGCGAACTCATCGCCGGAAAATTCGACGCCTCCCGGCTCAGCGTAATCTTCCACACCGGCTGCATCGTCTTCCGGTCCACCCCGTACATCTGCCCCGACCACGTCACCACGTACACCACGTCTTTCCCCACTGCCGGCGACGCCAGGATCCCCTCATGCGCGTTCCACTTCCCGGCCTCTTTCCCGTCCATCGTCAGACTATACAGCCAGCCGTCGCGCGAACCGAAATACACCCGGTCTTCCGCCGCCGCAACCGCACCCAGCACCGTCTGCTTCACCTTATAAGTCCAGTCCACCTTGTGCGTCGCAATGTCGATGCACCACACCTCCCCCACAGGCTTCATCCCCGCCAGGACCTCCGCGATCTCCTCCTCGCTCTTCCCCTCCTTCTTCAGTTCCGCTTCCTTGTTCGTCATCAGTTGCTCGGCCGAGTTCACGTAGTCCCCCGTCCCCATCCCCACGATCACCTTCCCGTTCACCACCGTCGGACTTGCGAACACCGGGAACGGCGTCGGCACACGCCACAGTTCTTCCTTGCTCTTCAGGTCGATGCACACCACCGCGTTCCCTTTGTTCCCCAGCCCCATGTACACCTTCCCGTCGGCGATCACCGGCGACGCCTCGCAGTCCGGATACCGCTCGCCCTCCAGGTGCCACCGTACCTGCGCATTCCCCTCGGCGTCCGGCTCCAGCTCGATGCAATACAGCCCGTCGTCGCCCGCTCCGATCACCACGCAGTCCTCACCGATGCAGGGCGAACTCTCCACGTGGCTCTTCGTCTCGAACGACCACAGCTTTACGCCTTTCCGCGCCTCCTCGCTCGCCTTGATGTCCAGACAGAACACCCGGCAGTCGTTGGTGACATGCAGCCCCTCGCCCACCACCAGGTACTTGCCCTTCACCGCGGGCGACGAAAACGTCGCACGGTAGCCGTTGCCTGTGAACTTCCACACGTCCTTCAGACCGTCGGTGTCCAGACCGTAGATCGCCCCGCGGTCCTTGTAATACCCGTACACCTCCACCGAACTGATGTACACGCGGTTCCCCACCACCGCCGGACTCGCGAAGAACCACTGGTCGCTTCCGTCACGCTTCCGGCTCACGATACCCCCGTGTGCGGGATCCGCTTCCTTGTCCAGAACCGCACCGCGTCGTTCCGGACCCCCGCGCAGCATCGCCCAGTCCGCACCGCCGCTCGCCTGACTGACCACCGCCACGTTCGCCGGAAACAGCTTCGGAACGTAGATGAACGCCGCCACCGCCACCAGCACGATCCCCGCCAGCGGAAGCTTCAGCCGCCACAGCAGTTGCCCCAGCCGCTTCAGCGTCGACGGCTTGAACATCGCCACGAACGCACCGCCCAGAGCCGCAAGCAGCACCGGAAGGAACGCCATCAGCGCCTGCAGCGGACCGATCAGGATCGGCACCACACCCAGCGGAGTATCCATCGTCCCGGCACACCACATCACCGAATCCAGCATCGTCTTTCCTCAATCAGGTCTCAGGTGATCTGTCTTATTCCGTCGGCAGAACGAATCGCACAGGCTTGTCCAGAACACGGATGCTCTTGCTCTGCTCCTCGCCGCCCGGAACGCGCCACTTCAACGTCACCTTCCCCGCGTCCAGAAGACCGAAGAACGCACCCGCTCCGCCCTCCGTCACCTTCCACGAACCCATCGGACGATCACCCACCCACCCCGACACCAGGATCGGCTCCGTCAGACCCTTCCCCTGCACCGTCAGCGACAGCGCCGTCCCGTCCATCACCGCACGCGGGTAATACCACACCTTCCCGTTCTTCAGCGCGATCACCATGTCCTGCGCACCGTCTCCGTTGAAGTCGCCCAGGCACACTGCCTGCGTTCCCTTGTTCACGTCGCTGCCCGGGTTGATCTCCCCCGCGTCCAGTTCCCGACCGTGACCCGTGCTTCGGAAACCGCGGTTGAAGAAGATGTGGGGCGCTGCCGCCGTGTAGGCCACCAGGATGTCCTGACGTCCGTCGTTGTTCACGTCGCCCGTCGCCGCACCGTTCCCACCGGGCTTCGAAATATACGCGATCTCGCCCGACTGGCCGATCATGTCCACGAACTTCCCGCTGCCCAGGTTCTGCCAGATACGGTTCGTGTCCTGCGCCGTCGTGAAAAGGTCGGGCAGGCCGTCCGCGTCGTAATCACCCATCGTCACCGCCGAAACCCCGATCCCCAGCGCCGCGCTCGTCGCCACACCCGCTGCGAACTTCCCTTTCCCCTCGCCCTTGTAGAACACGCTGCCGCGCTCGAACATCTGCAGCACGTCCGTCTGGCTGTCCCCGTCGAAATCCGCCACCACGCACCGTCCGTCACCCTCGCCCGCCTTCTCCGCCGGTGCCGCCCCGATCGCCTCGGGCTTCCCCGCCTCCGGCGCAATCTGCATCATCATCGGCACGCTTGCCTGACCGATGATCACGCACGTCTTTCCCTTCTCCCAGCGGACCACGTCCAGCGACGAGCAGCCCGCTGCGTCCGCGACCTTCTTGTCCCCGTACGTCAGCGACTTCCCGTCGTAGCTCAGCAGTTTCCCGTCCACCCACGCCGCCACCACCGACTTCGACTTCAGCCCGACCTTCGCCGTCACGTCTTCGAACTTCTCGCCGTTCCACGCCACCATCTTGTCACCCGCGTCCGACGTGACCAGCACCGTCAGTTTCCCGTCGCCTTCCACGTCCACCGCCTGGATGCTCGTGATCTTCCCGCCCGCTTCCGCGATGATGCTGCTGGCCGCCCATTCCGCGTTCACGCGAACCGGAACGTCCGCCTTCTCGTCGCTCAGAATGTAATTCAGTGCGCGGATGAACATGTCCGTGCTGCCCGCCCATGTCCCCAGCATTCGCGCGTCCACCTTCTGCATGTCCCCCACCGTCTCTTCGAACTGCGACAGGATCACCCACTGACCGCCAAGGTGAAGCATCCCTGTCGCGCCGCCCTCTCCGCCGAAGCCGCCTTCACCGCCCTCTTCCTGGAACGAGCCCGTGAACAGCAGGGCCTCCGTCACCCCGCTCTCGATCATCCCCGCGACCATCTTCCCCTGCGCCTCGAACGCACCCGCCATCAGGTCCACCGTCAGTTCCTTCGGCGCGCCTTCTCCCTTGAACACCTTCACCACCGTCGCCTTCACCTTCCCCTCGGCGTCCGGCTTGTCGAACTTCAGCTGCACAATCAGGTCCGACTGATTCACCAGGTGGATCGGCGAAAAATTCGGGTTGATGAATCCCATCGCCATCCCGGCCGCCACCAGCAGCCCTGCCAGTCCCACCAACCCCATCGTCATCCGCTTCGTGTTCTGGTTCATCGTAGTTCTCCTCTCCTGAAACCTTCTCTCTGCGACTCCGTTCTTTTGGTGTGTCCCTGAAACCCGAATATTGCAGCAAATCTTGCCTTTCTTGTCAACATCCATCTCGCCCCCGACCCCCTTCCGCCGCACTCCCGCTCCGTCCGTACGGGCGTACAGTGCCCCGGGCGGACCCATTCGCCCGCCTCCGCTGCCGCGCCTCACCGTTCGTTTCCGGATCATCGGGTGTATATTTCTTGAACCGCCTGCCGACGTGTCCTTGTCGCTCAGCGCACCAGCCTCAACCCCCTGATCGACTCTGTTCGAACCGGATCGTCCCCGCCTCATCTACCGCCCCAACCCGCACGAATCCCGAGCGTTCGAGGACTTTGATCGAAGCAACATTTCCGGGGTGCGTCCGCGCGATCACCCGGCGGACTTCCGCCGCGCAAAAAGCCAGCCTCACCAGCGCCTCCACGATCTCCGTCCCGTACCCCAGGCCCCGCGCCCCCTCCACCACCGAGTATCCGATCTCCACCTT
>CAZVTD010000091.1:0-8749 GCA_964629945.1 uncultured Planctomycetota bacterium
CCCCGCACCCAGCACCACCGGAGCCCCGAACCCGCCCGATCCGTCGTTCAGCCACACAGTGATGCTCTCGCTCTCGTCGGCCTGGTGGCTGACCGCCACGATGTCAACGTACGTATCCCCGTCTAGGTCACCCAGCGCCACGTCACGGAACGAGATCCCCGCCCCGAGGATGCTTTCCGTCCCGAACGTCCCGTCCCCATGCCCCGCAAGGATCGCCACACCCGACGAGTCCGGACCGCCCTCGTCTCCAGTGGCCACCACCAGATCCGCCTTCCCGTCGCCGTCCAGGTCCGCACTGGCCACCGCGTACGGACGATTCCCCACCCCGTACTCCGTCGGCAAATAGGGAGTGTCCCCACCGCTCACGGACAGCCCCAGCGCCGCACGCTCACCCGCCGACAGCGTGAACCAGAAGACGTCCGTATCCCCGTCCGCCCGACCCACCGCCCCCAGTCGGCTCGCCTCACCCTGCAGCACCACGCTCGATGCGTCGATCCCCTCCGCCGTGCCCGTGCTGTCGTTGGACTCACCCGTGTACGCCTCGGCTTCCACCGACGCATTGAGCACCAGTTCGACCTGATACGCGCCCGTCCCCGACAGCGTGTTCAGGTGCAGTTCGTACGTCCCCGTGTCGGACAATCCCAGGTTCTGAATCAACAGGGTCTGCCCGGGTCCCCCGCTCGTGGCCGCGCCTACGGACGCCCCCCCTGGCGCGAACAGCTCCGCACTCACCAGCAGCGGACTTCCCTCAGGCGTCAGCAGGATGCTCAGCGTCTGCCCCCCGTCCAGATCGAGCGTATACTCGTCGGTCTCTCCCTCGACGGTGAACTCGCTCACGTACGTGCTTCGATGAATCAGGGAGCCGACCGGCTCCTGGAGGACGAACCCGCCCGGCCACGGACCGTGTTCCAGCAGAAGCCGAGGCTCAAGCTGCTCGAACACCGGCTGTTTGGTGGGCTTTGAAGCGGATGGGTCTTGCACGGATGATCCCCCCTGTGCTATGGATGACGATTGTCTGTCAGCACGGATGCTGAGTTTTAACTAACACAGCAAATCTCGTGCCGTTCGCACGCCAAGACGCCGCTCCCACCCGGAGGAATACACCTAACCCTATGCCAGATAAAGCCTTACGTACCACGCCCCCGCTAATTCATCGACATCGGGATCAAAGCCCAGTCCATAATATGTCCAAAAAATCGAACATCCATCATCTCCTCCCCGCCGTCGCGGAGCTGTAACCCACTCGTGCAAAATGGGTTGCGACGATGTCCGTTTTCCTGACTCGGGGGATCGGAAAACCCCGGCAGCGTGGGATTTCCACCTCCCGGCGGGGCGGATCAGACGGAGCAAGGCGGGCTTTTTCGTCCATGCGTGCCGACGCCCCGAGAGCCCCCACGCCCTCGGGCAAATTCCCCCGCTTCATCCCACGGAAACGAAAAAGGCCCCGTCAGGGGCTCTTTTGGATTTCTTGGTACGCCCGAGAGGATTCGAACCTCTGGCCTCTTGCTCCGGAGCGCCCCACTTCAAAACGCGGTTTGGCCTAAGTAGAGAAAAAACAACCTGTTACAGAAAACAGCGCCTCAGCCGATTGTATCGATTTTGACCGTTTTCAGGTCTTCCATCCGTAGTTTACGGGTCAGTGCAAACCCGCCTGAGACTTGGCAACGACCCGGCCTTGGGTAAACCCGACAACCAGCACGGACTCTTCGCTGTTCTCCCATCTCAAGGCTTCGGCCGTGACGTCACCGAATGAGAAGGATGCCATTGCATCGCCCGGCGAGCCCATGATCTTGACGACTTCTTCCCGCGTCATGCCGTTTTGAATCTGGTGATATTGCCCAAGGGTGGCGTGCGGACGGAAGGAGTCGATCATCCGACCGCCGAAGGCAAACCAGGCGGCGATCCCCACAACGACAACACCAATCAACACCGCTGCGATAACCGGACCCTTCGACGAACCTTTCCGAGGTGACCCCTCGAAGTATTTCATTCTCAGCCTGGCCTGGCTGGGGTTCATGCTCACTCCACCTTCGCATGAACAGAACGGATTCGCCCCGCGATCCGATCGCCATCGCGGAAGTCTAGAGAGATGGGCTGGTTATCGGCGGTGAGATTGTCGGGGATGCCGACCCAGCTCTCACGCTCCCCCCGATGCAGGCGCTTCACCGTCGCCCCGCCGCCGTGCTTGATGATGAGGACCGCTCGACGCACCAAGAGCCCGGGCTCGGTCTCGCTCGTATCCACCACGACGAGACTGCCATCCGGAATTGTCGGCTCCATGCTGTCACCCTTGACCCGCACCATGACTGACGCGGCCGGGTGTGGGATCCAGTTCCGGTGGACGATGCCCCAGCCTTCCTGGTGGGCTTCGCGGACCTCCCGCGGTTCACCAGCCGCCACGGCGTCATCGAGGAGAGGAACAGCGACAAACTCGCTGGTGCACTGACCAACTTCCTCAGGTCCGACAATCTCAATGACGGGATGCTCCATCTCCTCGGAGCCCTCGCCGGTCAGCAGCCACTGAGCGTTCACACCAGTGGCGCGGACCACCTTCTCGACAAGGTCGGCGCGGGGGATTCTGCCGAGGCTTATGACTTTCTGCAGGGTGGAACCGTTAATTCCGGCCCGCTCCGCGAAGCCAAGGACGGACTCCTGTCCGAGTATTCTGCGGATTCTTTGCCCGATCTTATCTGGCGTATCTGCTTTACCCATGTGGACTTATACCCCAACAAGGGAAAAGGGCTCGGACAATAAGGCGAAATTGCCTTGATGATTCGGACAAAAAGCCCATACTCCAAATAGCAAATGAGGGACGCCTGACGGCATCCCCGTAAACGACGCAAACCCGTAACCAGCGAGGAAGCGTATCATGCCCGACCGTGCGGGGTCAAGGCGAAAAACTCACGTTTCGACACCCCTCAATCCCTCAAGCTTCCATCCCGATCAGGTCGTGGGCATCCGCGAAGCGGTCGCATTCCTGGGCATTTCCGAGGAGCGCGTGCGCTCTCTCATCGCCGAGGGACGCCTGTCGGCCATCCAGTATACCGCCAGGGGGCGCTTCCAATTCGTCTGGAAGGACTTGATCGACTACCGCGCACGCAACAGGACGGGGAGAGCATCGTGATCGAATGCGGACGGTGTGGCGGCGCTGTGAACGTGGAGCACGTCAGGACATACCGGAACCCCCAGGGCCGCGTGTGGCGGGTGCGGGTCTACTGCGAACATTGCGGGACGCTAGCCGAGGTCCGCTATCCCGTCAACGCGCCACCGGTCGTCAGGCGCATTACGGACACCAAGGTGATCGAACGTTTCCGAGCGTCGCTGCCCCAGGGGGTGGGGGCATGAGGGAAAACTTCGTAGTGCGGATTTCAGAATGCGGCGATACCCGCGCGGGCGTGGGGGAGGAGTTGGAGGCGAAGAGGCGCGACGACCACTCCTGCCCGGAAGTACCCACGCCCGCGCAACTCCTGACGATGGGGCAGGCAGCGGACTACGTCCGCGAGCGCACGGGGCAGAGCTGTTCACCCAACTCCGTGTGGCGCTGGGGACGCAAGGGATGTTCCGGGGTGAAGCTCGTGCTGGTTCGCTACGGGCGACAGTTCTACACGACGGCCCAGGCACTGGAAGCTTTCAGCAAGGCGCTGGGAGCGGCACGGGAGTTGCCGGAGGGGATTGATCCTCAGAGGGTTGTCCGGAGGCCGCCACGGCTCGTCACCGAGCGCCAGAGGGCAGCGCAACAGGCTCGGACCAACAGGGTGCTCGAAGAAGCAGGACTGAAGTGACGGTTGAAAAACGGGAAGCCCGGGTAGCTCCCGGGCAAGCGGATCGTCCCGGCGGTTTGGTCTTCCGCCTTTCCCTTTCCGTCCGGGACGGTCCGACCCGCAGAAAGATGGAACACTTGCATGACGGGGAACGACGTGCGAATTCAGCAGACGACGCGGGGTAGGGTAGTGGCCACCCGGGAGGCTCATAACCTCCATCACGCAGGTTCGATTCCTGCCCCCGCTACCACTTGCTCAGAGAGGGCCGGGCGGTCCGGCCTTCTTCTTCGCCAGGGGCTCGGCATCCCGATGGGTCGGGATGCCGAGCCCTGCTCAATTGGGGTTTGGAGGTAACGGGATGAACCGTTTTGCGCGCCAGACTTCGGTAACAATCGAGCGCTCTCAAGAGGAACTGCGCCGGCTGTTGCGCGACTATGGGGGCGATGACATCTTCATGGGCTCTTCAGAGTCCCAGGCAGCAGCATTGGTGCAGTTTCGCTACCACGGGATCCCAATGCAGTTCCGTTTGCGCACACCTGCCATGAGCGAGGAGCGTTTTCACTTCACCCGCGACAAGCGCGGGTTCAAACGGCAATTCTCCAACGAACAAACCCGGCGGCTCTGGGATCAGGCATGCCGCCAGCAATGGCGCGTCGTCATCCTGATCGTGCGGGCAAACCTTGAGGCGGTCGAGTCAGGAACGCTGAAACCCGAGGAGGCTTTCCTGCCGTATTTGCTTCTCCCTAATGGTCGTAACGTCGCTGACAACTTGGGTGGCGGTGTCTCGAAGTGGATCGCCGGAGGGAACACGCCGCGCATGTTGATGGAAACCTTCGGAAGCTCAATGGAGGCGGACAAGTGACCAAGCTCACGAAGCGAGTGGAGCGGCTGACGGCGACACGGTCGAAGCCTGGAGGAAATGGGCGGGGTCTGGTCGTGGCGCTCGTGCCAGCGGACCTCGATGGTCCGGATCGGATCGAGTTTCACGAGGCGCGCTGCAAGACCCGGGTTGCGCTGAGCATCTCTCTGGCCTACGCACTGGCCTGCGTCGAGGACTCCAAGTCAAGCGAGGCCACGTTCCTGGCGGGCTTCGGAGTGACCAAGAAGAAAAGGCGGCGGAGCGTCAAGCGGTTCGGGGTGCTGTAACCATCAGGTAACGAGGAGCCAAAGCATGATCAGGGCAAGCAGGGTCGAGGTCATCCGCCACATTCTGGACGCTCTGCCCGAGCTCAATTTCGACGAGGCGCAGCTCGTGTCGCGCCTGGCCTGCCGACGAGGTGCGGAGATCCTGAATGCGCGCGCGGACCGCTGCGGACTGGGCGTCCACGTAGGGCGCTTGGCGGAACTCGCTGAACTGCCCGAGGAGTTGCCTGAGAACTTGGGCCGCAAGCTCACGGTGGACCAGGTCGAAATCGGCCCGGGCGTGCTGATTGACGTTGTCGCCTGAGCCGACGCGCCAGGCGTGAAACCTTAGACCGAGGAGGAACGATATGCCCAGGAAACTCAAGCCATACGAGGGAGAGGGCTCGACAGCCGTGATCGAGCCGGAGGATATGGAGGGGACGGAGACGCCGGCCGGATCGACCGCGGACATCGTCGACGTGAAGACCGGAGAGGTGCTTGAGGGGGAGGACTGCAAAGAGCGGTTACGGCTCATCCTGTTGAAGCGTGCGGAGATCGCCAAGGCCCAGGACCTGGTGGATGAATGCCGAGGGCAGGTCGACGCGGCCGAGGAGGCTCTTGACGACGCGAAGAAGGAGCTGGCCGCACGCCGCGGCGAGTTGAACGAAATCGAGGCGGGGCAGAAGCTGCTCTTCTGAGGGATCCCGAAATGCGCGAGGCCGACCCCGTCAATCATCCCGACCACTACACGCAACACCCCTCGGGTGTCGAGTGCATTCAGGTCACGGAGCACATGAACTTCTGCATCGGCAACGCGGTGAAGTACCTCTGGCGCGCGGGCCTCAAGGGGGACGCCATCGAAGACCTCAAGAAGGCTCGCTGGTATATCGACCGCGAGATTACACGGCGCGAGAAACTGAAGGAGGGTGATGTTGGCACGTCGAAAGCAAACCCCTGAATCCTGCCGCATGGTGACCATCGAGACCCTCACCGACCTCGATTTGCTGAAGCGTGTCCGCGGCATGCTCACGAGCCACAACTGTAAACGCGTGACGATCAATCGGGGAGGGCTGACGTTGACGGTAACCGACTCTCCGGGGGACCGGAGACGCTTGGGGCGGAGGATCGGAGCGTTGGAGGGACGAAGATGATTCTGACCTATCAATTCTTCACAGTCGAGCAGCAGCCCCTGGTCGGTGGGCGCAAGACGCATGACTACCTGGTGCGCAACCGCCACTCCGGGGACATGCTCGGCGTCATTCGCTGGTACGGACCGTGGCGGCAGTTCTGCTTCTTCCCGCGCGGGGAGACCGTCTGGAGCCGGGGCTGCCTCGCCGACATCAACGCCGCAATCACGGGGATCACCAAGAGTGCGAAGACATGAGTGCTACCGCCAGCATGGGGCTGGTGGTCGCGATAGAACACGAAAGGAGAAAAGCCGTGGGAAGCACGACGATTCAGGAGGTGCTGGTGGCCGACGTCATCCCGACGCCGGACAACCCGCGCGTGATCAACGAGAAGGACGAGAGCTTCAAGGAGCTGGTGACCTCGGTCAAGGGTGCTGGCGTGCTCGTGCCGGTGCACGTTCGACCGCATCCGACGCAGAAGGGCAAGTGGGATCTGCGTGCAGGCGAGCGGCGGCTTCGGGCCTCCAAGACAGCGGGACGGGAGACCATTCCTGCCATTGTCCACGAGGAGATGACCGACACTGAGGCCTTCGAGTTGACCTTCACCGAAAACTTCGTCCGCGAGGACCTCACACCCGTCGAGCAGGGCAGGTCGGTCGAGATCCTTCTGGCCAAGCATAACGGTGACATCGAGGCCGTGGCGGCGCACCTCGGCAGGTCCCGCAAGTGGGTAACTCTGCGCGAGAATCTGAAGAAGCTCTCTTCTGCCTCACAAAAGAGCCTGGCCGAGGAAGCGGCGCTGGCCTGGCTGCCACTGGCGCACCTAGAGTTGATCGCGAGACACGAGCCGGAGGTGCAGAAGGATTTGTTGGGCTGGATGAGAAACAACAGCCGTGTGACTCTGAAGGATCTCTCGGCCCACATCAAACGGGAGTACCTGCACGCGCTGGATGGGGCAGTACGCGAGATGAAGATGGCCTCGCCCAACTGCGCAGACTGCACGAAGCGCAGTTCGGTGGCCGGACTGCTCTTCGAAGAGGAAGGAAAGAAGCGGCACGAAGATCGCTGTCTGGATCCGGTGTGCTGGGAAAAGAAGAGACGCGCATGGCTGCTCGCGCGCGCGATTCAACTGAGGACAGAACACAAAACGCTGTCGATTATCTGCGACCGCTCGAGCACGTACAACGAAGATCAAGAGGCGGCTAAGACGTTCGGAACACGTCCGCTGGAACACTGGAACTTCGACGAGGCGAAGGAGGGAAGCAAAGGTGCCGAGCCGGCGCTGGTGGTGAGCGGCCCAGAGGCAGGCAGGCTCAAGTGGATCATCCGCCACGGGACAGACAGCGGCGGGGGTAGCGCCGGGAGAAAGGGGACGGTCAAAACGTTGCAGGAACGGCGCGAGGCGCTGGAGCGACGCCGGGCTGCTATGGTGATCAAGATCGTGGAGCAGGCGATCGAGGAGGCGAACGCTCCGATCGGAAACGTGTTCGCGCTGGCCGCTGCCTTCGGGACCGAACGGCCGGACCTCAACGGTACGACCGGCTGGGAGTACTTCGACAAGCACGGCACGAACCCGCTGACGGTCGAGACCTCGCTGTGGGAGATGCTGCGCGAGCGGCTGACCGAGGACTTGCGCTTCTTCTCAGTGGGACAAATCCGGCTCGATGAGGGCGGCCAGTTGCATCATGCGGAACGGATCTGCGCGCTCCTCGGGCTGTCGTTCTCAGATTACACGATCAGCGCTGAGGCCAAGATCCCGGAGCCGAAGTCGTGGGCGAAGCTGCAGGAGAACGGGAAGCCCAAGCCCGCGGCGAAGACGGAGAAACCCAAGTCGGAACGGGGGCGGCCGAAGAAGGGGGCGCAATGACGGGCAGGATCATCTGGGACCGAGAGAAGTTTGAGGTCCGCATTGAGATGAAGAGCCAGGGGCGCATCGAAGCCCAACGCCTCGCGCTGTTGAATCTGCTGATCCTTGGCGGACATGCGAAGCTCGACGTCATGATGACGAGGGCTGACGCGTCGATGATCCGGCAGATGGATCGCGGCTGGGAGAATTGCGAGGTCCGGCTCGTCCTGACGCCGCAGCCCGGCACGCCCGAGGACCTGTTGCGTCGGATCGCCACGGAGAACCGGATCGAAGTCGATGGGCCAGCGCAACTGGCGTTACCGATGCCGACGGAGAATTGCTCGGCGGATTCTAATCGGCCTTCCTGAGAGAGGACGTGCATGGGCTGGGAACAGACGGCGTCGGTCAAGCGCTTCCTGCTGAATCCTGTTTCAAAGGGAATTGGGCTCAGGGCACGGCATACCGCCGTGCTCTATGTCTTCGCTGACGAGTGCCAGGACGACTTCACCTGCTGGCTCTCGCTGAACAGGACCGCCGCGGCCACGAAGATGTCGCGGCGCAGCGTGATCCGAGCGCTCGATGAACTCGGACAGATTCGCGGGCCCGGGTTCGAGGAGGGGCTGGTCACCGTAGCCGGACGCTTCAAGGCGGACGACGGCTGGGCGACAAACCTCTATGAACTGCATATCCCGGACCTGCCTCGGGTGAAGCGGGAGAGGAAGCAATGCAGGAGAACTGGTGCCATTCTGACACCAGTTTCGGGTGGGCAAAGTGGTGCCAAATTGACACCTGTCGAAAAACCGACTGGTGTCAAGTGCGACCGCCAGATGCCGCTTTTGACACCAGTTCGTGCAGAATCAGCACCCCCCCATACCCCCCCGATGTACAGAGAA
>CAZVTD010000092.1:0-8673 GCA_964629945.1 uncultured Planctomycetota bacterium
CCCCGGCGCGGCACCTCCATCGAATACACCATCGTCGGTGTCGTCTCCGTCCCGGGCTGGCACTGGTTCACCAAGTTCTCCGACGTCCGCCGACGCGCCGGACGCGCACTCGCCCTCGTCTTCACCGACTTCAAGCAGGCCAGAACCGACTTCGGCATCGACCGCGTCTCCTACTTCTGGATGAACACCTCGCCCGACGTCGCCTGGCAGGACATGGAGCAGCGCCTCACGCCCCTCGCCCAGCGTAACGCCAACGTCTTCATCGACGACCCCGCCGCCGGTCGAACGCTCGTCTCCACACAATACGTCAAAATCACCGACCGTGCCGACCTCACCAAGCGCCTCTTCAACCGCGCCAACGACGTCATCTGGCAGATCACCTGGTTCCCGCTCATCGTCCTCGTCATCACCTCGCTGGCCGTCTTCAACCCCGTCCTCGCCTCCGGCCGCGCCCGCTGCTGCCAGATCGGCGTCCTCCGGGGCGGCGGCATGACCGGCTCACAGCTCCTCCGACTCATCCTCGCCGAGTCCTTCATGATCTGCGCCGCCGCGTCCGCGCTCTCGCTCGTCGCCGGGGTCTCCCTGGCCTGGTGTGGCACACGCATCTGCACCTACTTCTTCTACTTCGGAGGCATCACCCCGCCGCTCGTCCTCCCGTGGTCCACCCTCGCACTCGGCTTCGGCATCGCCTTCGGACTCTGCTTCCTTGCCGGACTCATCCCCGCTTCACTCGTCGCCTCGCGCGAACCACTCACCTTCATTCAGAAAGGCCGACTCGCCACCTGAGAGGAATCCCATGACAAACACGCGAAACGCATTCACACTCATCGAGCTCCTCGTCGTCATCGCCATCATCGGCATCCTCGCCGCCCTCCTCCTGCCGGCCCTCGGCGCTGCACGCGAAATGGCTCGCGACGCCTCCTGCAAATCCCTCCTCCGACAATACGCCTTCGCCACAAAAATGTACTCCAACGACAACCAGGGCATGATGGTCGATTCCTACCACTGGCTCGATTACAAGGTCGGACTCGCCCGTTACATGACCGGAAAATGGGCCAACTTCGCACGTTGCCCAGGCGACTCCATCACCAAGGCCATGAACCGGCTCGGACACTTCACCGCAACCGACGAGGCGGAAGACTCCTACGACGTCCTCGTCTCCTACGGCGCCTCCGAAAACGCCCTCTCCGCCTCCGAACGACCCACGCGTTTCGGTCCCAGGGCCTTCTGGGTCCAGGAGGGCGAAATCCCCGGAGACGCTTCCAAGACCATGATCTGGGCCGATTGGCAGAATAACCCCTACGTCGAAAACCCCACCGTTGCCGTGGTCAAGCCCGGGGGTGTCTCCGCCATGGGCACCCTCTGCTTCCGACACCGCGGACACGCCAACGCCGCCTTCCTCGACGGTCACGTCGGAACACTCACCCCCACCATCCAGCTCGAAAACGATGGACATGACCTCGCACCCGGCGCCACCTGGGGCTCCGCCGGCGGCGGCGCCGCCTACAAGTGTTATTACCCCTTCGGACCCGGCCAGGTCGGGGACTGGATCATCAACGGCGACTTCCCCACCATCAAGATCAACTGATCCTTCCATCCTGTTATTCTCTTGAGACGCCCAACACCTCCTGCTAGACTCTCCTTCCGACCCTTTGTTTCCGGTCGGGAGGACTTCCCATGGCGTCGACAAAACCTGCTCGTCTCGCGATCATCCCCCTCCTTTTTCTCCTGGCCGCCCCGTCCCTCGCCCAGTCCGTCGAAGCCATCACCCGTCCCTCCGAAGACGTCACCCTCTCCTTCGTCCGACCCGGACGCATCGCCGCCATCCTCGTCAAGGAGGGCGACGTCGTCACCGTCGATCAGATCCTCGTCAAGCAGGATGATGCCGCCGAGCTCATCCAGCTCGAACAGCTCAACGCCGAGGCCGACTCCGAACTCCAGATCAAAGCCGCCCAGGCCAGTCTCGAACAGAAGCGCGTCGAATACGCCAAAATGAAAGACGCCGGCGAAAAGGGCGCCGTCCCCTCCTGGGATGTCGATCGTGCCCGACTCGCCGTCGACATCGCCGACCTCTCCCTCGAACTCGCTCGGTTCGAACACGCTCAAGCCGTTCGCAAGCGCGACGAATTCAAGCGCCAGGTCGAGCGCATGGCTATCCGCTCCCCCATCGCCGGAAAGGTCGAAAAACTCCTCGTCCAGCCCGGCGAAGCCGCCGACGCACTCGAAGACGTCGTCCGCGTCGTCAAAACCGACCCCCTCTGGATCGATGTCCCCGTCCCCCTGACCGCCGCCCGGAGCCTCAAGCCCGGACAGATTGCCTCCGTCTCCTTCGCCCCGGGCGACAAACCCCGCACCGCCACACTCATCCACGTCGCCGCCGTCGCCGATGCCGCCTCCGATACCCTCACCTGCCGTCTCCAGCTTCCGAACCCTGACGAAAGACCCGCCGGTGAACACGTCACCGTCAGCTTCAACACCGGCGCCACTCGAAACCCTTGACCAGGAGAACACAGTAATGCCCGAAGATACCCCTCAAGCCGATCCTTCCGCTGAGCAGCCCCAGGCCCGACAGATCCGTGTCGGCGTCGACGAACGTTCACTCCAGACCAGTTACGCCAACGCCTTCCGAACCCACGGAACCCCCGAAGAAGTCCTCCTCGACTTCGGACTCAACCTCGTCAACCCCGCTGCTGCCGACAAGTCCCAGCCCCAGGTCGTACTCCACGTCAACAACCGCATCATCCTCAACTACTACACCGCCAAGCGGCTCGCCGTCACCCTCTCCCAGCTCATCCGAAAGCACGAACAGCAGTTCGGCGAACTCGAACTCGACATCGCCAAGCGGCGACAGGACAATCTCTGATCTGAATCTCAGCTCGTCTCTCGGGATATACGAACATGACCTCCGACGGACTCACCGCCGCCGAATTCGTCGAACGCGTCGTCGGCTTTGACGGCCCGCCTCAGGAATTCCTCGCCCATCTCCTCCAGCTCCAGTGTCGGCTCGCCTCCGCCTCCGCCGGTGCCATCCTCCGTGCCGCCCCGGGACGTCCCCCGGATCTCGTCGCCGTCTATCCCCCGCTCACCAAGGGCGCAACCACACCCCTCTGGCTCGCCCAGGCCGTCGAACTCGCCCCCCCGGCCATCACCCGGCCCCCCGCCACCGTCCACCCCCACCACGCCCCCGACCACCTCTACGGACAGCCCGCGCGTCGGTTCCTCATCCTCCTGCCCATTCGCGGACAGCTCGCCGCGCGCGGACTCGCCGCCTTCCTCCTCCAGGCCGCACGTCCCGAGGACCTCGCCCTTTCACGCGACCACCTCGAGCTCGCCATGAGTCTCCTCTCCCTCTACGAAATGCGCCTCACCCTCCAGCAGCGCGACTTCAACCTCGCACGGCTCCACCGCGCCGCCGAAACCCTCGCCGCGCTCAATGACCAGGAACGTTTCAAAGGCGCCGCCATGGCCTTCGTCAACGAGGTCGCCGCGCGGTGGTCCGCGGAACGCGCCGCGCTCGGCTTCCTCAAGGGACGATACGTCCAGCTCAAAGCGCTCTCCCACACCGAAAAATTCTCCCGCAAGATGAAGCTTGTCCACCAGACCGAAGCCGCCATGGAGGAATGCCTCGACCAGGACGTCGAGGTCCTCTATCCCGCGCCGCCCGAAATCCCCACCGTCTCCCGCGCCGCCGCCAATCTCTCCCGCGAGCAGGCCTCCGCCGTCGTCCTCAGCCTCCCCCTGCGTCACGCCGGCGACCCCGTCGCCGTCCTCACCGTCGAACGACCCGCCGACCAGCCCTTCACCGGCGATGAGGTCGAATCCCTCCGGCTCGCCTGCGAACTCGCCGCCCCGCGACTCCTCACACTCCACAAACACGACCGCTGGATCGGCGCACGTGCCGCCTCCTCTCTGCGCACCGCACTCGCCTTCGTCGTCGGACCCAAGCACACCTGGGCCAAGCTCCTCGCGCTTGGCGTCCTCGCCGCCATCCTCTTCCTCTCCTTCGCCAGGGGAACCTACCAGGCCGAAGCCCCCTTCGTCATCGAAGCCGTCAACCGACAGGTCATCCCCGCCCCCTTCGATGGCTTCCTCAAGTCCGTCGAGGTCGAGCCCCCCGACGAGGTCGCCGCCGGACAGACCCTCGCCACCCTCGCCACCGACGAACTCCTCCTCCAGCTCGCCGAAGCACGCGCCGAGCACCAGGCCTATCTCAAGCAGCAGGCCGCTGCCATGCGCGACGGAAAAACCGCCGAAGCGCAGATCGCACAAGCCCAGGCCGACAAGGTCGCCGCACGCATCAACCTCCTCCAGCATCAGGTCCGACGCGCCGCCATCCTCTCCCCCGTCGCCGGACGCGTCCTCACCGGCGACCTCAAGCGTCGCGTCGGAGCGCCCGTCAGCACGGGCGACGTCCTCTTCGAAATCGCGCCCCTCGACGCGCTGCGCGCCACACTCTCCGTCCCCGAAGACCAGATCGCCGACCTCCAGCTCGACCAGACCGGCTCGCTCGCCACCGTCACCTATCCCGATCGACGCATCGCCTTCACCGTCGAGCGCATCAACCCCGTCGCCGAGGTCGTCAAGGGACGGAACGTCTTCAAGGTCCGCGTCGCACTCGACGAAAGTCCCCCCTGGCTGCGTCCCGGACTCGAAGGCGTCGCCAAGGTCTCCATCGACCGACGTCCCTACGCCTGGATCTGGACCCGGCGGCTCGTCAACTGGGTCCGACTCAAACTCTGGTGGTAGACGCATTGGACGATTGCTGTTGTTGTCGTTTCTTCTGTGTGCTGAGTGCTAAGCGCTAAGTGCTGAGTGCTGTGCGCTGAGCGTCGTTCCGAGTTTCAACGTTCGAGTGTCATCGTGCCTGTCGATCGACCCACATTTTCCGAATCCTGGTACCGCGTCGCGAACCTCAAGCCCAGATTGCGTTCCACCGTCCAGGTCCACCGTCAGCACTTCCGTGGCGCCATGTGGCACGTCCTCCAGGACCCCGTCGCTAACCAGTTCTTCCGCCTCAACGAACCCGCCTATCACTTCGTCGCCTCGCTCGACGGACGACGCACCGTCGCCCAGGTCTGGAACGCCTGCTCCGAAACCCTCGGCGACGACGCCCCAACCCAGGGTGAAGCCATCCAGCTCCTCGGCCAGCTCTACGCCTCCAACCTCCTCCAGGCCGAACTTCCCCCCGACGCCGAAGGACTCTTCCAGCGCTACCGAAAACGCATCCAGCGCGAAGTCCAGTCCTACCTCATGAACCTCCTCTTCGTCCGCATCCCCCTCTTCGACCCCGACCACTTCCTCGACCGCTGGGTCGGCGTCTTCGGCAAACTCTTCACCCTCCCCGTCTTCATCGCCTGGCTCGCACTCCTCCTCTGGGGGCTCTCCGCCGTCGTCGCCAACGTCGCCGAGCTCACCAACCAGGCCGCCGCGCTCTTCTCCGCCGAAAACCTCGGACGGAACCTCATCCTCCTCTACGCCGCACTCGTCCTCATCAAGCTCTTCCACGAATTCGCACACGCCTTCGCCACCAAAAAATTCGGCCGACAGACCGACACGGGTGGCGAAGTCCACGTCATGGGCATCATGTTCCTCGTCTTCACCCCGCTGCCCTACGTCGATGCCTCCTCCGCCTGGGCCCTGCGGTCCAAGCGTCACCGCGCCATCGTCGGCGCCGCCGGAATCCTCACCGAACTCGCCATCGCCGCCGTCGCCGCCCTCGTCTGGGCCCACACACCCGCCGGCTCCCCGCTCCACGACGTCGCCTACAAGTGCCTCTTCCTCGCGGGCGTCGGAACACTCCTCTTCAACGGCAACCCACTCCTCCGTTACGACGGCTACTACATCCTCTCCGACCTCCTCGAAATCCCCAACCTCGCCCAGCGCTCAAAGGACTACCTCTACTACCTCGTCAAGCGCTACGCCTGGGCCGTCCGCAATCCCCGCTCTCCCGCGCACACCCCGGGCGAACGCGCCTGGCTCCTCTCCTACGCCCTCGCCTCCACCGCCTTCCGCGTCTACATCTCCATCCGCATCATCCTCTTCATCGCCGACAAGCTCTTCATCCTCGGCGCCGTCCTTGCCGTCATGGCCCTCTTCGCCTGGGTCGCCGTACCCCTCGGAAAGTTCATCCGCTACCTCGCCACCTCGGGCGAACTCGCCCGAACCCGGCCCCGGGCCGTCGTCACCACCCTCCTCTTCCTCGTTCTCATCCTGGGCCCCCTCTCCCTCATCCCCGTCCCCGACCACGCCTTCCTCGAAGGCGTCGTCGAGCCCGTCGGACTCGCCGTCATCTACGCCCCCGAAGACGGCTTCGTCGATGCCTTCCTCCCTTCGGGCTCCCCTGTCTCTCCTGAAGGCCCGCTCCTGCTGACCGCCTCCAGTCCCGTCCTTCAGGCCCAGCTCGACCAGCTCCTCGCCGAGGAGCGCCGGCTCCTCGCCTATCACCGTCTCGCCCAGACCCGCGACATCGCCGCCGCCCAGGTCTACCGCGAGCAGCTCGACGCCCTCCGACTCCAGATCGAACGCGTCCGCGGACAGCTCGCCTCTCTCGATCTGCGCGCACCCTTCCCCGGGACCTGGGTCGCCCCCGAAATCGACCGCTTCCGGGGTGCCTATCTCCGCCGGGGCGACACCATCGGCCTCGTCGCCTCGCTCGATCAACCCCTCATCCGCGCCACCGCCTCTCAGGACCTCGCCCGCGTCATCGACCGCGCGCGTCCCGACGTCCGCATCCGCTTCAAGGGCAACCTCGATCCCGATCTCGAATTCGCAGGCGCCATCCAGAACATCCTCCCCGCGGGGCTCGACGTCCTCCCGTCGGCCGCCCTAGGCTACCAGGCCTCCGGTCCCCTCCAGGTCGATCCCGAAACCAAGCGTACCCTCGAACACTTCTTCGAAATCCGCATCACCCCGGACCCCGATACCCCCACGCCCCTCCTCGCCGGCGAACGTGTCATCGTCCGCGTCTCCATGCCTCCCCAGCCCCTCATCCAGCAGTGGTACAGGTCGGTTCTCCAGTTGATCCAGCGCCGCTTCCACACGTAGCTTTACCTCTGCTTTCTACTTTCTGCTCCTCTACTCTCTCCGCGAAGCGGCCCGGTACCGCTCCGTCCTCCAGCTCATCCAGCGCCGCTTCCACACCTGATCGTCCTCGCTTTCATGCCGTTTCTGTTGCCTCCACTTGAACAGGGCCAATAGGCTGTTTTGCATTGCTTCGTTCCTTGCTTGCCCCCTATAATGCTCCCGAAACCCGAAAGGAGATTTCCATGACCGAATATTTCGCAGGCGTCCCGCAAATCCGTTTCGAAGGCCCCCGGTCCGACAACCCCCTCGCCTATCACCACTACGACCCCGCCAAGCTCGTCGAAGGCAAATCCATGCGCAACCACCTCCGCTTCTCCGTCGCCTATTGGCACGCCTTCTGCAATGGCGGCGCCGACCAGTTCGGACTCCCCACGCGCATCATGCCCTGGAACGACCCCGACCCCATGCAGACCGCTCGCAACAAGGTCGATGCCTGCTTCGAGTTCTGCACCAAACTCGGCCTCGACTATTACTGCTTCCACGACAACGACGTCGCACCCGAAGGCGAAACCCTCGCCGAATCCTTCGCCAACTTCGACACCATCGTCGCGCTCCTCAAAGCCGCCCAGCAGCGCACCGGCGTCAAGCCCCTCTGGCTCACCGCCAACCTCTTCTCCAATCCCCGCTTCATGCATGGCGCCGCCACGTCTCCCAACCCCGACGCCTTCGCCTACGCCGCCGCCAAGGTCGCCAAAACCCTCGATGCCGCCCTCGAACTCGGCGCCCAGGGCTTCACCTTCTGGGGCGGACGCGAAGGCTACAAGTCCCTCCTCAACACCAACCTCCGCCGCGAACTCGACCATCTCGCACGCTTCCTCCACCTCGCCGTCGACTACAAACACAAAATTGGTTTCACCGGCCAGTTCTACATCGAGCCCAAACCCAAGGAACCCACCAAGCACCAGTACGACTCCGATGCCGCCGCCTGTTACGCCTTCCTCCAGCGCTACGACCTCACCGAACACTTCAAGCTCAACCTCGAAGCCAACCACGCCAACCTCGCCGGCCACACCTTCCACCACGAACTCGCCTTCGCCGCCGCCTGTGGCATCCTCGGCTCCGTCGACGCCAACCGCGGCGACCTCCTCCTCGGCTGGGACACCGACCAGTTCCCCACCGACCTCTACGACACCACCTTCGCCATGCTCACCCTCCTCGACGCGGGCGGCTTCACCACGGGCGGACTCAACTTCGACGCGCACGTCCACCGCGAATCCATCGAACCCGTCGATCTCGTCTACGCACACGTCGGCGCCATGGACGCCTTCGCCCGGGGACTCGAAATCGCCGCGCGCATCCGCGCCGCGGGCGTCCTAGGCGACCTCCTCAAAGCACGCTACATGAATTGGGACACCGGACTCGGAAAGAAGATCGAGGAAAATCGAGTCGACTTCGACGACCTCCGGACCCTCATGCTCAAACAAGGCGAAATCTCCCCCAACCCCTCCGGACGCGTCGAACTCCTCGAAAACCTCATCAACACCTACATCGCCTGACGCCTCCGGTCCCCAACCGACCCGTGTGTCGGGTGTCTTCTGTTTCGGGAGCGCTCGGATGCCCATGTTCTCCAGACTCGCCAAAACC
The DNA here is from genome assembly GCA_964629945.1 of uncultured Planctomycetota bacterium. Taxonomy (GTDB): domain Bacteria; phylum Planctomycetota; class DG-23; order DATKVD01; family CAZVTD01; genus CAZVTD01. The sequence goes on from CAZVTD010000092.1 coordinate 8,668, forward strand.
GGCCGC
>CAZVTD010000093.1:0-8610 GCA_964629945.1 uncultured Planctomycetota bacterium
CATTCCGCCCTCCCGAGCTCCTCACCGGGACGCACGGAAACTCGGCCCGTCACCCCCTCCCCCGCCGGGTCCGTGTTGACACCACCCGTCCCCTGTTTCATATCCGCCACCATCCGCAGAATCGCCGCCGCATCCAGCTTCCGTTCCTGAACCGTCTGAACCTTCACCACCGCCCAGCCCTGTTCAAGGTTCGGCGCACCTCCCGTGAAATGCCATTCCCGGAACGGCGCGATCTCCACCACGTTCGATTCCTTCGGCGTAGAACTCACAAACTCTGGAACTACATCCGTCCCCTTATACGCCGACGACTTGTACACCGGGTTCCTCACTACGATCGTCACCGAATACCGATACTTCCCTTCCGTCTCCACCGTGTCCACATACCACAAATACTGTTCGTCCGAAGTCACCACCGGACCCACCGCCGCCGGTGCACCACCCCGACGCGGCGCGGGTTTCGGAGCCGGTGTCGGTCCAGGGGTTGCACGCTTGTCTCGTTCCTGCTGGGCACGAAGTTCTTCCTCCAGCCTCTGGGCGTCATCACCACCCTTGCGCTGCGAGAACATCACCACGTTCGCCCCCTCACCCCACGCGTCCGGACGGTCCAGCATCGCACCACCACCCGGAACTGATGACGCCCCGCCATACAGCCGTGGGAGACCTTCGGGCTTCCACTGCCCGTCCTCCCCACGCACTTCCACCTGACCCGTGTCCACGTTCTCGCGCTTGACGATAATCTTCTCGAACGGAAGTCCTTCCGCATACAGCGGAACATTCGTCCCCTGCAGAAGCATCCGCTGCATCTTGTGGTCGATCTTGAAAATCACCACCACACGACTCTTCTCGGCCTTCGCAAGCACTTCCACGGGGGGCAGAACCGTCGGCGCCGGCGGGGCTTCCTCCTGCCACTGCATCCTCGCGTCCTCAAAAATGAACGCCTTCTGAGGGAACGGCTCTACCTCTTCCGCCTGACCCCACGGCTCCCGAACCGATTCCTTGATCTTCTCAAGGTAATCCGGAACCTTCTCCACACCGGGAGGAACCCGGTCCCCCGAATCCTTCGCCTCCGGCTTCCACACCAGCTCCTGGTGACCCCGGATGGCCTTCAGGTCATCGGCAATCTTCTGTTCCTCCTCGATCACCCCGGACCACGGAGGATACGAATAGACTGCCCACAGCAGAACCACCAGGGCCAACAGCAGGACCACCTTCTCAACGTGTTTTAGAAGCAGCTGTTTGGGGTCCATGACCGCCATTCACGTCCTCCTGCAGAAACCCGGCGTCGATTGCCGTCTCAATCCTGCTAACGGACTCCCGCATTGGAAGTCACCCCGCGTGCCGCAGCACCTCCTCCGACCGTCGTGCCCGCCGCGACACTTTCTTTCTTCTCCTGATAATTCAGGGCCACACAGTGCAGCTTCACCCTCACCACGACCCACGTCGGAGGCACACGTCCCTTCATCGTCTTGCGTTCTTCGTCGCTCAGACGACTGATCGAAATCCGCTCCACGTTCACCGGCGTCGACATCGTCAGCAGTTTCGCGATCAACTGCGGAAACATCTGGAACTGCATCCGCACTTCCAGCGTGAACGGAATCGCGTCGAAGTAGTCGCCTTTCCGCGGAAACACCGACACCTTCTCGTTGTAGTTCGCGTTCTTCTCCACACCGGGGTTGATTTCCAGACGGTCAAGGTGCACAACGTTCAGAACCTTCTGCTGGATCACGTCCAGAACGTGACTCGTCAGCCAATACTCACGTGTCGCTTCCTCACGCTGTTCCTTCGAATACGGCGGAACCTCACCCCAATTCCAGAACGACCACGCCCCTGCCTCCGCTCGGATGCCCGCATCCTGAAGCTCCTTCATCAGCTTCCCCGTCGCCTCCCGATACGCCCTCAGATAACCTGGAGCGTCGTCCTGGTTCGCCTCCTCCAGACCCGGAAGACTCGTCGACAGCTTCTTCTGCGCAAAGTAGTTCTTCACACCCTCGTGCATGTGCCCGGGAAGACCTTCACCACCCTCGAACACCGCGGTATACTCTGCCTGATACGCCTTGGCCGCCTTGATCGCACTCTCATTCGGAACCAGATCCTTCTTGTTGGCCCATTCCTTCAGCTTGCCCTCAAGCTTCTTCACCTCGGTGTCCATCGCACGGTTCTTGGCCTCCCAGCTCATCACACTCAGCCAGGGGTTGAACACGAACGCCAGACACAGAACCACGACCACTCCCGTGACCACGAAGAACAGATTCTCCCGGATTTGCTCCACATTCGGCTCCTTCAGTCCGCTTCAACAGGTCCGAATCGCCTCAGGCGCACACTCAACGGCGCTCACTTGCCCCCGCCGAACAGGCCCGTGCCATGACCAGGCCCTCCCACGGGCTGCTCCTTCTTCAGCGCCTCTTTTCGCTCCTCCACCGACTTCGCAACGTAACCATCCGGATCCACGAAGAACGACGCCGTGAACTGCACAAACGTGTCCTGGTGAATCCCCGTCTTGCGCTTCAGCTCATCCAGGAACTTCACCATCGTGGGCAGTTCCCGTTCCGACGCGGTCAAAGGTTCCCCGGCCGCTTTCTTCCGCTCGGCCTCGGTGATCTCTCTCAATCGACCCTCGGTCTGCGTATCCAGGACCGTCTCCAGACCGTCCGGACCGATCCACTTCGACACCTTGTCCCGCCTCAGCATCACCCCGTTGATGAACTTCGGTCCTTCCCCGTCCTCCAGGATCTTGTTGATGAAGTCCGTCTGAGCCCATGCCTCTTCGTTCGGGTGCGTCGTTTCTCCCACCCCCACCACCCGGCTCACGTCCTCTTCCGGCTTCGCCTTCGCAGGCTCCGGACTTGTCGCTGTGGGTGTTCTCGTGAACGTCAACGGCGTCGCTGTCCGCTGCCGTGCCGCCAGGTCATCCGTGAACCGCGTATCATCCTCATACTTCGGAGGTCCCTTCAGACCCGAATCCAGCGGGACGGCCGTCGCCATCGACTCTACTGCCACACGGAACGGAATCTGCTGGGTCATCACCTTGATCAGCCAGATGCCCTGTTCGTTTTCCGGCTCTTGTCGAACGTTCCGGATCACCTTCTGCACCACCTTCAGTTGAAGGTCCCGACCGCTCCACAGCGAACTCGCCTGTTCCAGTTTCGTCCGGATCGGCGCCACTTCCAGGTTCTTCTGATACGCCGCACGGTCCCGGTCCAGTTGATCCCGGACATCTCGCGCCTCTTTACGGTTCGCCGCCTCAAGCGACTTTCCTTCCTGATACGTGTTCAGCATCGCCGTGCCCAGCGCCAGAACCGACATCACCGCCACCGCCGCCGCGTAAGGCTTCTTCCGCGAGATCAGCTTCCGGTGCAGAACTTCCGGAGGCAGAAGCGACGTGTCCATCGCCCCGTATCCCAGCGCCTGAACCGCCAGTCCCAATGCCACCCCGAAACCCACCGGATCTTCCTGGAACACCCGCGGGTTCCGCGCACGATGCAGATCGAAATTCTGAGGCTCCGTGTAGCTCTGGATCGGAAGACGCAGGTTCTCGGAAATATACTTCGCCATCCCCGGCAGACGGAACGCACCACCCAGCGTCAGGATCCCACTGATCCGCACACCCGGGTTGATGCTCCGGTAGAACCCTAGCGAACGCTGGATCTCTTCCACGAATCGTTTCAGCACCGGCTCGATCGCGTGGTAGATCTGCGTCGAATACTTGCTCTGCTTCGCCATCCGCTTCAGCGTTTCCGCCTTGTCGAACGGAACCTTGAACTTCTCCATGATCGCCTGCGTCATGTCGTTGCCGGCCACCGGAAGACTCCTCGGCCACACCGACGTCTCCGTCGCAAGCAGAAGTTCCGTGTTCTCCGCGCCCACGTCCAGAAGCAGCGTCGCCTCCTGACCCGGGGGCTGGTCGAACGCAAGCAGGTTATACAGTGCCATCGGCGCCAGCTGAAGCACGTCCACGTCGATCCCACACACCATCAGGTTCGACAGGAACCGGTTCACGATGTCTCGACGCATCGCGAAGATCCCCACCTCCACCTGCTCACCTTCCTGGAAGCCCTTCTCCATCGGCTTGTACGCCCACACCACTTCTTCCAGGGGGAACGGGATCTGCTGGTGCGCTTCATACCGGACAATATCGGGTATGCGCTTCTTCTCAACCGGCGGCAGCTTGATGAACCGCACCAGCGCCGATTGTCCCGGTATCGCCGCCGCAATCGCCGCCGACCCGAGATTATTCCGTGCCACTAAAGACCGAAGCGCCTGTTGGATCGCACTGTCACGGTCCACACCAGGCGCCGACAACATGTCCTTATAGATGATCGAGTCAAACGCAAGAATCTCGATCCGGTCACCCGCCGCTGCGGCCTTGACTGCTCGCACCGCCGTCTGACCAATGTCAATCGCCCACACCACCTTTGCTGCCATTCAGTTGCCCCCCACGGCTTCAGGGAATGCGGACCTATTACAGACACGACGCAGCCGGACAGCAACACCCAACGTCCAAAACAGACCGGAACAACGAGATTCTAATAGGCCTACCCCCCCTGTCAAGGTCAAATCAGGCCTTTAGGTCACATTTCAAGCCACTCGTGCCCACAGTCAAAAAACCCCACCGGACGGCCAATTCTTGACTCCAACCACTACGGGTGGGGATCCTTCAGATATGCCCCCGAAACGTTGTCACGCCGTCCGTCTCCAGTCTCACGACCCCGGGAGTTCTCCCCGAGGCCGTATCTAATCTTAGGAACCCGCCAACCCCAAGTCAATCATGCCCATAAGTTTTTTCTTTACCCGCCTCCCGTCTTCGGAACTTGCCCATCGCCCCTCCCCTGCAACAATACCCCCCAGGCATCAATATACGAACCCGGTCACTCTTCCATCACCACCCGGAACCACCCATGGATTATCGCTTCCAGCTCCTCACCTTCGGCTGCAAGGTTAACCAGTACGAAGGCGAACTCCTGCGCCAGAATCTCGCACGGCTCCACTGGCTCCCCGCCTCGCCGACCACCACTATCAACGCCAGCAACGTCAACACCTGCGCAGGCACCGACCGCGCCCACCGAACAGCGCGACAGGCCGTCCGCTCCCTCCACCGCCGGCACCCCGACGTTCCCATCTTCGTCACCGGTTGTGGCGCACGGTCCAGACCCGAGGCCTTCCGCAAACTCCCGGGCGTCCTCGACGTCCTCCCCGCCAAAGACGATCTCCTGCGCCGTCTCGCTGACCTCCATGCCCCATCCCCCGAGACCATCGCGCTGGCCCACACCCTCACCGACCACACCACACGCACCCGCGCCCTCCTCAAAATCCAGGACGGCTGCGACGCCTTCTGTTCCTACTGCATCGTCCCGCACGTACGCCCCAATCCCTCCAGCAAGCCCCCGGATCTCGCTCTCGACGAAGCACAACGTCTCCTCCACGCAGGCCACCGTGAGATCGTCCTCACCGGAATCCACGTCGGTCTCTATGGCCGCGACCTCGATATCCCCGACGCACTCCCCAAGCTTTGTCGTCAGCTCGCCTCACTCAAAGGCCTCCTGCGTCTCCGCCTCAGTTCCATCGAGTTGCTCGAAGTCTCCGATCCCCTCCTCGAACTCCTCGCCGACGGAACCCTCTGTCCCCATCTCCACGTACCCCTCCAGAGTGGCGACGACCGCGTCCTCTCCCTCATGAACCGCCGCTACACCGCCGACCGGTTCCTCCAGCGTGTCCAGGAACTCCGGAGCGCCCTCCCCTCGCTGGCCCTCACCACCGATTGTCTCGTCGGCTTCCCAGGCGAATCCGACTCCGCCTTCCAGAACACCCTCGATCTCTGCCGCGCCGTCCGCTTCAGCAAGATCCACGTCTTCCCCTTCAGTCCACGCCAGGGCACCCCGGCCGCCGCCATGCCGGACCGCCCCGATCCCGACGACCTGCGCTTACGACGGGACCGACTCCTCGAACTCTCCGATTGCCTCGGACTCGATTTTCGCCGCCAATTTTTGAATAGAACCGTCGAGGTTCTCGTCGAAAATACATTCAGAGGCGCCGACAAGCCCGCTGAAGGCCTCACCCCCGACTTTCTCCGTGTTCTCCTGCCGGACGCCTCGCTGAAGCGCGGGGATCTCGTCGCCGCCCGTATCGCCGCCGCCCAGGCCCAGTTCATCTATGCCGAATCGGCCGAACTCCTCTCCTCCCCGGCTCCCCGACCGCAAAAACCGTGAGCACCGTTTGACTTGCATCCGGAACACGCCTATTATTATATGGTTGATGTCCCCGGTTCCGACGTCCCCAGCCCCTCACTGCGGGAGACAGCCGTGGCGACGCCCATCTTCTTTTGCCGTCAAGACTTGAGACGTCTCGCCCCCGTCCTGGCCCTCGCTGTCGCCCTGCCGCTCCTGATCCCACGCCCCTGCCTGGCCGACCGCGTCATCCTCAACGATGGCCGCGTCTGGGAAGGACGCATCCTCAGCCGTGACGACACCTCCATCGTCATCCAGACCATCGGCGGACCTATCACCTTGCGCCAAAACGACATACAGCGCATCGAGCCCGGAAAGCTCCCCCAGGACATCTACCGCGAACGTGCCGACGCCCTCGCACGCGACGACCTCTCCGGACACTTCCTCCTCGGGCTCTGGTGTGAAAAACAGGGACTCCGCAAGGAGGCGCATGACCACTTATCGGATGTGATTGGGCTCGACCCCGACCACGAAGGCGCACGAAAAGCACTCGGCTATCAGCGCCACGACGGCAAATGGATGACCGAAGCCGAAATCAACCAGGCCCGCGGACTCATCCTCTACCAGGGTCGCTGGCTCACCCCCGAGGACGCCGCCGCCCAGCAGGCCGAGGAGCAGCGCCGCGCACGGGCCGACGCCCTCGCCGCCGAAGTCCAGCGTCTCGCACGTCGCATCCTCTCCGCAAAGGACTACCTCCAGCGCATCGAAGCCGAAAAAGCCCTCTGGCGCATGCACGACCCCCTCGCCCATCCCGCCATCGCCGCACTCCTGGATTCCCCCGAGCCCGACCTCCGACTCGCCTCACTCAAAGCTATACGCAAGCTCGACATCACCGCCATCAGCGGACGACTCGTGCGCACCGCACTCTTCGATCCCGTCGAAGAGGCCCGTCTTCGTGCCGCCGAACTCCTCGTCCCCCAATACAATCCCCAGGTTCGGCGCATCCTCGTCCAGGCCCTTTCCTCCGAAGAAAAAACCGTCCGATCCGCCGCCGCCTCCATCCTCGGCGCCGTCAAGGACCCCGCCACCATCCCCGCACTCATCGACGGACTCTACCTCACCTATCACTTCCAGTCCGGCGAAGCCGCCCCCGTCATCGGACTCCGTGCTCATGCTCCCCAGGGCCTGCCCCCGGCCCGCGTCATCCCACTCGACCAGCCCCCCGATTCCCAGGACTTCTTCGTCATCAACTACGAAGCCCTCGACGCACTCAAAACCATGACCGGACAGGACTTCGGGACCAGTAAACAGAAATGGCACGAATGGTGGGCCGAAAACGAGGACGACTTTGCCGTCTTCGACCGGAACACGAAAAAATAGGAGACAGGACCATGAAATCGTTCACGCAGGTCTTGACCGTCGCACTGTTGTCCCTGCTGCTGACCTCATTCGTCCCCGCGCTCTGGGCCGCCGATCCCGCTCCCGCCGACCCCACCGTCAAGGACCTCATCTCCCGCGGAGGCTACGCCTACCACGTGGGCGCCTACGCCACCGCACTCAAGCTCGCTGAAGACGTCCTCAAGCTCCAGCCCGACAATGCCGCCGGACTCCAGCTCAAGCAGATGGCCGCCGAAGCCATCGCCAAACGTGCCGGAATGACCTGGAACGAGCTCAAGGAAGCACAGCAGGAGCGTCTCCTCGATGAGGTCCGCCGACAGCAGGTCATCGACCCCGCGGACATGGACCGCCTCCCCGAAGGACTCCGTCGCGCACGGCCGGGCGACGAAGGCGACCTCCTCGGACCCGCGCGTCAGATCACCCGTGAGAACGCCGCCATCCTCGCCAGGCTCGAAAAGCCCGCCAACGTCGATTTCAAGGACGCCCCCCTCGCCCAGGTCGCACAGTTCTTCGCCAACCTCGCCGACGTCAACGTCATGGTCGATCCCAAGGCCGTCATCGGCGACACCCCCGCCGCCGAACTCCCCGTCACCTTCTCCGCACGCAACATCAAGCTCATCAACGCACTCAACTGGGTCTGCCGCAACACCGGACTCCACTACACCGTCCGCGACCAGGTCGTCCTCATCACCACCGCCAAGGGACTCGAACCCCTCAAGGTCACTGCCGTCTACGACATCGCCGACCTCATCGCCCCCATCCCCGACTTCAACTCCGAGGTCTACTTCAACTTCAACCTCGGCGCCATCGACGCCCGCGCCATCTACGAATGGTACCGCCCATACCCCTACTGGTACGTCCAGAACTATCAGCCGGGCTTCGGCGCCTTCCCCTTCGGCGGGGCATTCCCCATCTGGTCCGACTCCGTCGACCGCGTACGCTACTCCCAGACCGACATCGAGGACATGATCGACAATCTCATCGAGACCGAGGAGGCGAAGTGAAGCCTCCCCGCCCCAAGGGGCGGTCCTTCGAACAGCAGAAGAGGCGG
>CAZVTD010000094.1:0-8550 GCA_964629945.1 uncultured Planctomycetota bacterium
ACGCAGCAGACGGGCTATGTGGAGATGTCCGGGACTGAGATCGGTGGCCGTGTCCACCAACCCGATGATGCGTCTGCCCATCTGCTCCGCCGTTACGCCCGTCGCATAAAGCAGGGCCCGGTTCGGGGTCCGTTCGACCCCTTTCTTGGCCATGTCACTGCGCATGTTGTCCCTTTCACTCAAGAACACTGATCGCGCGATCATACTCGGAAAAACCGCTGAAGTCAAGGGAACACGCCGGAACACCGGTTCAGCCCGTCAGGTTCTGCATCTGGAATGCAAGTTGCTCCAGCCTGACCGCCAGGTCTTCCGACACCTGCGCCGTGGCCGCAGACACCGACAGCGTCACCGGCGCAAAGTTTTGCAGTCCCTTGATCCCCGACCTCACTGCGTGGTCCGTCACGTCCTGGGCGGCATGGGCCGGCACGCAGATCAATGCAATCCGTGCGTCGTATTTCTCGACGGTTTCGGCCAGGTCTTCCATCGACTGGACCGTAAACGCCCCTGCCCTCTGACCCACCTTGGCCGGGTCCTTGTCGAAAAGAGCGACGATGTTGAACCCCTGACTCGCGAATCCCTTGTAGGCGGACAACGCCCGACCCAGGTTCCCCGCACCCAGCACCACCACGTTCCACCGGCGGTCCGTCCCCAGAATGTGCTTGAGCTGCTGGATGAGCCCGCCCACCTTGTAGCCCACGCCGCGCGTGCCGAACTGACCGAAATACGTCAGGTCTTTCCGAACCTGGACGTCCGTCAGACTCAGCGCAAGCCCCAGTTCTCGCGACGACACCGTCTCGCGTCCCTGGTCCAGAAGCAGTTCCAGTTGTCTCAGATACAACGACAGCCTGAACACCGTCGCCTTCGGCACCGTCCTGGAATGGATCATCTTACCATCCTCTGACATGCGTTGATACGCGTTTGAATCCCTCTTCTCTATGGTAACCGACCGTGACATGGGGGTCAAGGCCAACACCACATCCCCAAAAGTCACTTGACGTGCGCAGGACACATGAATACCATTCATGAACCCCGGCATGACCGGGGCGGGACGACTGGATCGGGAAGGAGCCGGGCTATGGCGATTGTCTTCACCTGTGCGTGTGGACGGAAGCTTCAGGTTGCCGAAAAACTGGCCGGGAAAAAAGGAAAATGCCCCCAGTGCGGCGCGGTGCTCATGATTCCGCTCGAAAGCGAACCGGTCATCGAGGAACCGACCCCTGAACCCGAGCCCCAGGTCTCCGAGGGACCCACCGAGCCCTGTCCACACTGTGCCGAGCCCATTGCCGTCGGGGCCGTCTTCTGCACCAAGTGCGGAACCGACCTGCGCACCGGACAAAAGCACCAGGCCGATGAATCCGATTCCAGCAGCTATGACATGCTCAAGCTCTGGCCGGACATCTTCGCCAAACCGGCTCACGCCGTCGGCGTCATCGTCGAATCCCCGCTCAACGCCGATAACTTCGTCAAAGCCCTCGGACTCCTGCTCGTCGGACTCGTCGGCTTCATGCTCCTCTGGGTCCTCTACGCAACACCCCAGAACATCATCGACCTCGCCCCCAAGGCGACGCGCTGGTACTACTTCCCGGGGTTCTTCATCGTCGGGTTTATCCTGCTCGTGATCGACACCGCCATGACCAGCCTCGCCGGAAAGCAGTTCGGTTCAACAGGAACCAGCCTGGCCCAGACCGTCATGTCGCTTATCATGACCAACGCCGTTGCCGGCTTCGTCCATCTGCTCGTGGCGCTCGTCGTTATCTTCGGAAAGAACTTCGTCCCCTACGAGCCCCTCGCACAGTTCGGACCCTGGGTCCTGATGGCCTGGTCGGCCTGGCTCACCACAAGCGTGATCTACCGGGCATATGACACCTCACAGGCCATGGCCGTCCTCTTCGGAATCGGAGCCGCTGGACTGAAGGGCGCCGTCGCCATCACCGCCCTCAAGCTCATGACGCTCGGATCGTGACGACAGGGGATGCGGCGGATTGCTGCCGATAAACCCTCACGGCGGGATCGTCTCAATACTCGCGAACGGACTCTTCACCGCGGAGAACCCCAAGAGCCGCTGAGGCCAGAGCTTCCATCTCGCGGCTGCCCGGGTACACGTGCACCGGCGCAAGCCACCCCAGCCGTTCCTTCAGCCGTTCCACCAACCGCGTCCAGCGTGCCAGTCCCCCCGTCAACGCGATCGCGTCGATTCGCCCCTCCAGCGGAATCGTCATCGCCGCTACCGCTTTCGCAATCTGATACGTGAACGCCTCGAAGACCTTCAACGCCTCGGCGTCCCCCTGCACCATCCGACGTTCCACCTCTCGTGCGTCGTCGGTCCCAAGGTGTGCCACGAACCCTCCGGACTTGCAGATCATGCGCGTGACGTCCTGCAGGGACTTCTCACGAGCCCATCGCACCAGCGGCAGCGCGGGCAATCCCCCGGCACGGTTCATCGCAAACGGACCGTCCCCTTCGAGGGCATCGTTGACGTCCACCACTTCCCCGTCCCGGTGCGCCCCGACGCTCAACCCACCCCCCATGTGCACCACGATCAGCCGTGCCTCTGCATACGATTTCCCCAGGCTCGATGCCAGTTCCCGCGCGACCGCTTTCTGGTTCAGTGCGTGGAACACGCTTCGTCGGGAAATCTCCGGATGCCCCGTCAGACGGGCCTCCGGACAAAGCTCATCCACCGTTGGCGGGTTCGCGATCAAAGCCGGGGCGCTCGTCCCCTCCGCCAGTCGCTTCACCGCGGGGGCGACCAGGTTCGACGTGTGCCGACCGAAGCGGTGCTCGGTGCAATCCCTCAACAGGGGCTCGTTGACCGCATACACCCCCCCGCGGATCGCCCGGAGGATGCCTCCTCTTCCGATGATCGCCTGAAGATCCGTCAGCGCGAAGCCGTGTTCGCGGACGAACCGCTCGCCTTCCCGCGCGATCGCCTCGCTGTTTTCCTCGGTCAGGACGTCTTCGAACGCGACACGCTCCCCACCCCGGAAAAGCGCGAACTGTCTCGACGTGGACCCGGCGTTGATCACCAGGATGAGGGGAGTGTCCGACTCGTTCATGCCCTCTCCCTCTTGCGAAGGACGGAAGCCAACGCGATGCTGCACACCTTCGTCCGCTTCGTGTCGGCCCGACTGGATACGACCACCGGCAGCGTCGCCCCCACCACGATACCCGCCATGTCCTTCAGCGCGATGCACGTGATCGCCTTGTACAGAACGTTCCCCGTCTCGATGTTCGGAACCACCAGCACGTCCGCATATCCTGCCACCGGGTCGACGGTCTTCTTCTGCGTCGAGCGCTCGATCGAAAGTGCACCATCCAGCGCGATCGGACCACCCACGATGCACCGACCGAAATAACCGGCCTCACCAAGACGTCGTAGCATCTCCGCGTCCAGCGTCGCCGGCATCGCCGGAAGGTTCAGCGTTTCGATAGCCGCCAGAACCGCCACCTTCGGCTCCACGATCCCCAGACCGTGTGCCACACGCACGGCATTCGTGATGATCTCCATCTTCCGCGCGAAGCGTGGGTTGACACTCACACCGGCATCCGTCAGAAGGATCAGACGCTCCTCCGTGGGAGCCTCGAAGACGGCCACATGCGACAGCAGCCCCCCCTTGGACAGCCCGAACTCTCGGTTCAGCACCGCCTGCATCAGGGCCTTCGTCGAGATCAGCCCCTTCATCAGCAGATCGGCACGTCCATCGTGAACCATCCGCACTGCGGTCATCGCGATGTTCGCTTCACCCGTCGCCGCCACCATCTCGAACTGGCTGACGTCAATCCCCGCCTGGTTCCCCGCCCGACGGATCGACTCGACCTCTCCCACCAGGATCGGAGCAACGATTCCCAGTTTCGCTGCCTCCGACACGGCCAGCAGGCACGAATCGTCGTCCGCCCCGGCGATCACCATCCTCACACGGCCTCGCCGTTGGGCCAGGGAAACTAGGTCATCCAGACTGCACGGACTGTCCTTCTCCGCTTGGGTTGCGCTCATGCTTCCTCTTCCGCGGATACCGCGATCCGACCACTGCGGGCCATGCTCACGATCTTCATCGGCTCCAGCAGCTTCATCAGTGCGTCGATCTTGCGATCTTCCGCGGCCAGTTCCAGGGTCATCGTTCGATGGGTCAAACCGATCACACGGGCATCGAACATCTCCGCCATCTGCATCATCCGGCTGATAAACTCCGGCGCCACTTCCACCTTCACCAGCAGAAGCTCACGGGCGAAATACTCCTTGCTGGCCAGGTCCTCCAGCTTCAGAACGCTCGGCAGGCCCTGCACCACTTCCTCCACACGCCTCACCGTGTCGTCGTTCCCTTGGACGACGATCGTGAGTCGACTGATCGACGGCTGCTCCGTGGTGCCGGCCGACAGCGACGCGATGTTGATCTCCCCGTCCGCGAAGCTGCGCGCCACCTGCGCCAACACCCCAGGCTCGTTCCGAACCAGACACGAAATCGTATGTTTCATAGGCAGCACTCCTCCAGGACACTCCGTGCCACCTGATCCCCGCTGAATTACCGGGTCAGGTGAATCCTGTTCGACTGCAGCAGCGTCCCCTTCACCTTCTCCAGTTGGATCAGCGAGTTCTGGTAATCCACGATGGCCCGACGCTCGGCGGCTTCCGTCTGCGCCACCAGCGTCTGCGCCTCCAGAAGGTCCAGGATGATCGCCTGACCGACGTTCAGCTTCTCCTCCTCGGCCGCCAGACGCTCCTCGGCAAGCTGTCGCGCCAGGATCGTCGAACGGATTCGCTGACCGTCCGCCTCCACCTTCCGGACCGCAGCCTTCACGTCCACCACAATCTGGTCCTCTATGTTCTTCAGTCGAAGCAGAGACTGGATCTTCGTCAGTCTCGCACGGGCATACGCCGCGTCGGCCGCCCGGTTCCCCAGCGGATACGTGAACGTCGCTCCAAGGTTCCAGTCCACGTGGTCCCCGTCCGCCAGCACCTCGCCGCTGTCCCCCACGTTCCCCCCGAGACCGTTGACGTCCAGCGTTGCCGTCAGGTCCAGGCGGGGCAGCCTGTTGTTCCGCGTCCTCACCAGTTCGAGGTCCTTGTTGAGCGTATCCAGCTTCGCCTGAACGTAGTCGGGACGGTTCTCCAGCGCCGACGAAATCTCACCCATCAGTGCCAGCTTCACCGGCTTGTACGTCACACGTTCCAGCGGCACGATGCCCGTGTTGTCGCTGAGCTGACTGTCCGGACGACGGATCAGCAGACGAAGCTGGTCCACCTGGTCCTCAACCGACCGCTGGGCGCTGATGATCCCCTCTTCCTTGCTGGCCACGTCCGCACGAACACGCGTGATCTCGATCCGGGCCAGCACACCCGCCTCCACCTGCGCCTCCGTCTGCATCAGTGTCCGCTTGCTCAACCGCCACGACCGCTTCTGAACCTCCAGGTTCTCCAGTGCGAACACCAGCTCCCAGTACGTCGTCTGCGCCTGCGCGATCGTGTCGATCACCTGCGAATTGAAATCCCACTCGGAAATCTTGGTGTTGTTGCGCGCGATGAAAATATCCACCTGGTTCACCATCGGACCCGCACCCTTCAGCAGCGGGTGTGTCACTTCCAGTTCGATCGCCGACGAGACCGACGAATCCGACGTGCTGTCCTCCTCGTGGGTCGCCGTCGCGCCCACGCTCGCCCGCGTCCCCGTCGTAAAGCGCTTTGTCACCGCCGCCGAGCTTGTCACCGACTTCCCGCGACTGTGACTCACCGTGTCGCCCGCACCCAGAACCGGGGAATCCGTCCCACCCCCGGAAACCGACGCCTCCACGGCAGGATCGAATGCCGCTTCCTCCTCGGTCACACTGGTCTCCGCAATATACGGATTGATCCGACGGATCTTCACACTCGTGTTGTTCTTCAGCGTCAGCATCGTGATGTCCTGGAGCGAGAACACGTCGCTCTTGCGAGGCGGCTGGTCCTGGTCCCCCAGGAAATCCTCCTCCAGCGCCTCGTCGGACGATGCCGCCGAAACGGCCGCTTCAGCAGCGGGCTTCTCAACACGCTCTGCTGTCGGGGCCGCTGCCGGGGCCGTCGTTGGCGCAGCCTCCTGTGCCATCAGACTGGACACACCCGGAACACCCACAGCCACCAGGACCATCAGCACAACCGTCAAACGCGTCATCTTTCGCCCCTCCATACCTTGTGTCGGATGCGACCCCCTCTGCCTCGACAGCACAGATGCCGCTCCGCCTGCTCTCCCTTTCCTCGACGCCGTCTGCCTCACTGGAAATCTAAGACGCGCGCGGAAGTGAGATTCGTCCTAACATAATGGAATTTCACCAGTAATGTCAAGCCTTTAGACATCTCCGATCTGCATTTGCGTTTGACTTGCCCCTGCCATGGACCCTATACTTGAAGGGTGGAGCTTCTGAAGGAGCCACGAACGTGAAACATGCCTCAATCGTCCTGATTGCATGCCTGCTTTGTGCCTGTACGGGGTCCCTCCGGGCGGCCCAGACCGACCAGCGCGAGTTCACCTGTCCCCTTGATGACCACAAATTCACCTCCACCGTCGTCACCACTCGTGACAAAGCCGGCGGAACCGACAGCGACTTCTGCCCCTACGAACGAGGCCCTCAGGCCCTCCCCTTCGAGGTCCACACCTGCCCGCTCTGCGGGTTTTCCGCCTCCACCACCGAATTTGAGCAGCGACTCGATCCCGAGCTCGTCAAAAAAATCCAGACGATCCTGACCACCTGGAAAGACGCCAACAAGGTAACCGACGGGTCCAAAATCCCCACCTGGCAGCAATACGAACTCGCCGCCCTCTGCGGCTTCGCCAAATTCTCTAATCATCTCCACGCCGGCAACCTCTACCTCCGCGCCGCCTGGTCCGCACGCATGGAGGCCGTTGGCAACATCTCTTCCCAGGTCGATTTGAGCAATCCCCTCTCCGCCATCGAGGTGGCCGATATGCTCGGTGGAAAGATCGACCGCGAAGCCGACGCCACCAAAAAGACCGCCCTGCGTTTCCGGCTCCTCCAGGTCTATCACCGCGCCGGAATGGGCGCCCAACGTGATGCCCTGCTCACCACATTGGCCGCCGCCCCGCCTGACGATCCCTTCTACGCCCGTTTCAAGGAACTCGTCACCGTCGAAAAAAAATACCTCCCTCAGGCCGCCGACTTCTACCTCAAAGCGATTGAAGCCGGCGAACCCGGCAAAAAGGACACCGGACTCTACCTCTACCTCATCGGCGACCTCCACCGACGCGTCGGCCAGAATACCCCAGCCCTCCAATACTATCAGAAAGCCCTCAAGACCGACGACCTCCGGCCGGATATCAAAGAACTCATCGATTTCCTCGGTCCCTTCCTCAAACCCTCGTCCCCCAAAACCACGGAGAAATAGATGAAACTCTGCCTGGCCATCGTTGCAGGTCTCCTCATCCTTCACATCTCGCTCTTCGCCCAGCAGCCCGTGACCGAACCCCTCCAGTTGACCTGTCCCCTCGACGGACACCGTTTCACCTGGCCTGTGCCGCTCCCGGCCGAACGCCATACCTCCACCGACAGTGACCTCTGTATGTACCGCTATGACCGCTACGATGCCGGTCGCGACATTCGCATCCGCGACGTCGTCACCTGTCCCCACTGCAACTACACCGCCCTCCTCTCTCGCTTCACCTCCACCACTCTGGACGAAAAGACCAAGGCCAGGCTCTTGACCGCCCTGACCACCAGCACCTATCGCGGAATCCAGGACAGCCTCGCGGCCATCCCTGCCTGGGAACGTTGCCGACTCGGCCGGATCTGTGCCGAAGCACGCGGACTCGAACCCTCCAAAATCTACGACTTCGTCCTGCTCGCCGTTTACGCCCTGCGCGTCAAGTCCACCCGTCTCGCCTATCTCGACTATCCCGACGGAGAGTTCCCGAAAACGCTGGATAACTATGCCGCACTGAAGCGTCGCATGCTCGACGAAACCGACCCCGCCCACCGGGCCCAATACAAGCTTGAGCTCGCCATGTTGGCCCAGCGTCTCGGATATCCCGGCGAGCGTGACGAATGGCTCAACGACGCCTCCAAAGACCCCGGAACCACCCCCACACTCCAGACCTCCATCGACACCTTCCGCCGAATGGTCAAGCTCGAAACCGCGTTCCAGCGCGACCTCGTCAAGCTCTACGAACCCATCACCCTCGAAAAGGCTCTCCCTCCCGACCGACGTAACTTCTTCACCTACCTCCAGGCGGACACCCTGCGCCGGCTCGGAGAACTCGACCAGGCCGCCGCACTCTTCTCCGAACTCCGCGACAACACCTCGCTGCATCCCTCGATGCGTGAATACATGACCTACTTCGTCGGCTTGCTCAAGGACCATCTCCCCCCCAGGACCGAACCCCTAAAAGACCCTCCAAAATAACGTCTCCACTCCTTTCATCCGTACAAGCACGAGGGGAACTGCTCTCGCGGTTCCCCTCCTCTTATTCTGTCCGGGCCGGACGTAAGCCGACTTCTGTTGTCCCGATCGCTCGGAACCGGCGACCATTTATCTCGGATGACGGTTGCCCGTCACCTCAAACGACCTAC
>CAZVTD010000095.1:0-8549 GCA_964629945.1 uncultured Planctomycetota bacterium
CTTTGCCCACCACGCGGCTCACCCAGTCCGCCTGACGGAACACCACCATCACCAGTCCCACGTTCACCACCAGCGACACCCCCAGCGCCACCCGGCCCGCAACCGTCGGATGAAGGTCGGCCAGCAGAACCACCCTCGTCAGAAGCGCCGGTCCCGCAATCATCGGCGTCCCCAGGGGCACCACTCCCAGCGAGCTTGTCGCCTCCGTCCGACGCCGTTCCTTGCCCGTCTGAACGATATCGATCACCGCCAGAACCAGCAGGATCGAGCCCCCCGCCACCTGGAAATCATATTGCGTGATGTTCAGCAGCCGGAACAGCGCCTTGCCTGCCAGCAGGAACCCCACACTCAGGATCAGCACCGTCAGACACGCCTGCCACGTCACCCGACGACGCTCGTCCTCATTGAACTCCCCCGTCACCCCCAGATAGATCGGCACCATCCCGATCGGGTCGATCGCCACGAACAGCGGCACGAACGTCAACATCAGCAGGTGCATGAACTCACCCACGCCTCACCCTCCTCCCGACGCCTCGCCTGCCCCTGCCCCTCGATGAATCGGTGCATTCCACCGTGAATGGCTTCTGCTTCCCTTGCTGCCCTTCGTGCCTTTGTGTTAAGAACCGTTGTTGCTTCTTCTGTTTCTTCCGTCTGCGTTCATCTGCGTTGATCTGCGGTTCCCCGCTGTTTCTTCTTTGTCATCATCCTAATCTGTGAAATCCGCTGTAAATTGCTGTTTCTTCTTCGCTTTCTGTTGTTTGCCCAATCTGTGCAAGCTGTGTAATCTGTGGATTCCCGCTGTTTCTTGGCTGTTTCTTCCCTATCCCTATCCGTGTTTATCCGTGTTCATCCGTGGCCCCCGCCGTTTCTTCTTCCCCGCTGGAATAATCGGTGGATGCTGCGGTTCACTCCGCATGGCTCACAGCTCCGCCAGCCCGAACTTCCGATAATAGTGCCGGAACTGATCGTAGGTCAAACCCAGCGCGTCCGCCGCCTTCTTCTGGTGATATCCGCATCGCCGCAGCGCGTCCGTCACCAGCGCCTCCTCGAACCGCTGCACCTGTTCCGCGAACGTCCCCGATCGACGCCCCACACCCATCGGCTCCAGCTCGATGTGTTCCGGCTCCACCACTTCCACGTCCAGGAACACCGCCGTCCGTTCCACCGCGTTTCGCAGTTGTCTCACGTTGCCGGGCCAGTCGTAATCCGCCAGTTTCTCCAGCGCCCCCTTCGAAAACTCCCGAACCGCCGCCCCGGGCACCTCTCGTCTCAGCCGTTCCAGGAAGTGTTCCACCAGCAGCGGAATATCCTCTCTCCGTTCTCTCAGTGCGGGCACGTGTACCGTCTGGAACGTCAGCCGGTCGTACAGGTCGGCCCGGAACCGTCCCCCGCTCATCAGCGTTTCCAGGTCCGCGTTGGTTGCCGCCACCACCCGCACGTCCACCTCGATCGTCTCCGACCCCAGCACCCGTTCGAACCGTTGATACTCGATCACCCGCAGGATCTTCTCCTGGAACTCCACCGACATGTTCCCGATCTCATCCAGGAACAGGGTTCCCCCGTTCGCCTGTTCGAACCGCCCGATCCGCTGACGGTCCGCCCCCGTGAACGCCCCCTTCTCGTGACCGAACATCTCGCTTTCCAGCAGGCTCCCGCTGAACGCCGCCGAGTTCACCACCACGAATGGGCGGCTCGCGCGTCTTCCCGACCGGTAGTGAATTTGTGCCGCCACCAGTTCCTTCCCGGTCCCCCGTTCCCCGCGGATCAGCACCGGACGCGGGATATCCACCAGCGCCGTGATCTTCGCGCGCAGTTCCTGCATCGCCCGGCTCTGTCCCACCATCTGGTACTTGTTCCGCACCAGTCCTCCGTAGTAATCCGCCGTTCGTTCCAGTTCTTCCGTGCGGGCTTCCAGTTTCCGATACGCCTCCAGAACCTCCATCAGTTTCCGGACCTTCGCCACCGACTGTTCCAGGTGTTCCGACAGGTAGAGGTCTTTTTCCAGGAAGTCTTCCGCTCCCAGCTTCATCGCCTTGACCGCCTCCCTCACCCCGCCCTTGCCCGTCAGGATGATCACCGGAAGTTCGGGCCGTTCTTTCTTGAACTCCTCCAGCAGCGTAAACCCCGAGGGCTTCCCTGCGCCCAGGTCCAGGTCCAGCACCACCAGCGACAGCTGGCCCTTGCGGGCGACGAACACCTTGCGTGCCGCCTCGCAATCCTGCGCACGGTGAACCTCGAACCCGCGCCCCGAAAGGTGCTTGGACAGGTGCTCCAGCACCTCCGCCTGGTCATCCACGATAAGGATTTCGTCAGCCACGTTCGGCACCCCATCTTCCACGGTTTGCGCTCGATCTCCCTCCGCGAGCGACCCCATTGTACATACCGGCGGCCTCCACTTCAAGGCCGCCGTCATCTTCAAGACGACCGTCATCCATCCCTGGCCCGTTTCTGAGGACCGGCTTGGAATCGGAGGACCATCGTTCCTGGAGGGATGCCGCGTGTCATCCAACGCCCCTCATCCCCCCTCTCCCTTCTCCAGCACCGCAACATAGATTGACGTCCCCGCGTCGAACGTCCGCGCGATCTGCCAACCCGTCCCCGCCACGATCTTCGCCATTTCCCCCTTCGACACCAGCAGGTAGTCAAACCAGGGCGTCACGTACCGAAGATACCGCACCCGGATGCGCAGTTGTCCCGGCAGGCGTCCCCGTTTGCGATTGTTCTTCTGATATGCCAGGTGACAGCGCATCTCCCCTTGTGCCACAGTCGGCCTCACCCCCCGGCGCGGATGAACGTCATTGCTCTCTGCGATGATTCGGGCCCTCGGTCCGGTCATCCCATGGAACCGGCGCAGCAGCCGCTTCGCCCGCTCAGGCGTCCCGAACAGCCCGAAGTTGTTCCCGTACAGCACGATCGTGTCGAACGTCCCCAGTCCTCCCGGAAGCTCCCCGATCCCCATCACCCGCGCGTCCTTCAGCCCACGGGCCCGGCAGGTCCGAATGGCCAGCGGCGAAATATCGATCCCCGTGACCTTCAGACCTTTCTCCTGAAGGTACAACCCCACCCGGCCTGCTCCGCACCCGATGTCCAGCACCCGTCCTCGCGCCAGGCGGATCCCCCGCTTCTGAGGCTTCGGCCAGTCCTTGAACGCCGCAAAATACGCCGGCGGCCCCGAAGACGGACCGAAGAACCCGTCGTCGCGTTCAATGATCTCGTACCCGCCTCGTCCCTGAAGGTAATCCCAGATTGCTGCCCCGTACCCATCCTGCTTCCGCGTCAATCCCGCCATGATCCACCTCCATGAAAAAAGCCCGTTCCAATCCGGAACGGGCTCATAGGTTCACTTCGACGCTGCGGCTTCCTATTTACACCCGTCCCTCCCGCGGAAGACGCACTGTCCCCGCATGCCGACCTCTTGCGAGCCGCACGAGTAAAACTGCCGAGCGTATGTGCTGACGAGTTCTTTCATACCTGTCATGATATTCGTCCATGTTGAACATTGTCAAGGTAATTCGTAGGCGAAGTGGATGCTCAGCGGTCAATCGGCCTTCGCGAAAACAAAAAGGGCACGGAAGAGACCTCGCTTCCGTGCCCCATCATTCGGAACTTGCCGTCATGCACCTTCACGAACCGCTTTGATGCGTGTCTCCCTTCCCAGGATATACACCGAGGACTCGACGCCCTTCAGGGCCTGTGCTCCAGCGCCAGACTGCACGAGTTTGGTGAACGGACCGTTATTCGGAAGCGTGGGGGCCTCGTTCAGCACGAGGTGGTTGAACGGAACGTCCTGATAGGTCACGCCGGTGATGCACAGGAGTTGGAAACCACTGCGTTCCGCGTTCGTCACGAGGGTCTGAATTTCCGGAAGGGTCAGGTTGGGACCCGTCGTTCGAGAGATTAACATGGCTTCTCCTTTATGCCAGAACTATGGCTTCGGCTCGGCCTCGTCAAAAGCCTGCTTGAGCTTCTGCAAATCCGTTCCCTCTTTTCCGTTCGCTGTGTCGGCCACAAGAAGGCCCAGCACGATCACGGCATCGCCGTCTGACACAGACGCCTCCGGGCAGAGCTTCTTGTACGCGTCGAGTACCGCCTGGGCACGGTCTTTGCCTTTCTCCTTGTCCTCCTGAATTTTGCGGAGCCGGTCTATGAGATCATTGACCACCTCCTGGTCTGCGCCCGGCTTCCAGCGGGGACCGAACTGGCGCTCGATTTCCTTCTGAATGCGCTCGTCCGCCTGCGCTTCCTTCACACCGGCGTCAACCTGGATCGTTTGTATCGCACCGGCGAAAGTGCCGGCCATGTAATAGTCATAGAGGTCGCAAAGGGCCTTCTCGAAGGGATACTCATCGAGACTCTTCCCGCGACCCACGATGAGGGTCTTCAGCACGTTCTTCCGCTGAGCATTCATGGCCGCGACCAGCGCCGGAACCGTCTTCTCGTAATAATAATGCTTGTCCACCGTCGTCTTGCTTCCCTCTAGACCGGCGGAAATGGCATGAAGGATCGTCTTGGTATCCGTGGTGACCCCGGTTGTGCCGACAAGATTGAGCGACAGGACCAGAATGTCCGTCGCCGCATCGATGCACTGCTTCTCCGAGGTGGTCTTCTTGATGAAGCGGAGATACTGGATATTGATGAGCACAAGACGCCCGGCGATGAATTCGTTCCTCTTGGCTTCTGTGGGGTTTTTGTAGAACTCCTCGATCTTCGCTGCGCTGGAGAAATGCTTCTCGAGGGCCGCCAGATCCTCGTCAACATTGTACGAGAGCTTTGGAGCTCCCCCTGAGCCGACGGTTTCGCACCCCGACAGCCCCAGGATGCCCAGCAGCACCGCCGCCATCGCAAAGCGAACGAACTTCGGCCACGCCATGGTTTACCCCCTCCTTTGCCCGTCCTCTCTCGCCCTTCCTGGTCTTGTCCCGGAACCCCCGATCCCACCCGCCGCAGGCGGTCCCGGCCCCTCGACCATTAAACGCAATGATAACTTCCCATGTGCCCACACGCAACATATTTTTTGCTCTCTTGAGATTATCCCGCCCGGCTCGGACCGCCGGTTTCTTCCCTTTCCGGAATATTTCTGCCGCCCACGGCGGCCTGATCCATTCCGGCTTTAAACCACAAGAATAATTCGCATCCGTATTATTCGCTTTTTAAACGTACCCCGGACCTCACAGCGAAAATCCCACCCCCCACGCCCTTTTTCGACGGTTCATGATCCACGGAGCACCGAACGCTGTTTCTTCTCGCGGTGTGCGGTGTGCGGTAATCAAGCGTCAAGGACTTGGAGGACTTGAGCGAAGGGACTCAGGCCGATGAGGAGAAGACCAACTTCCCCCTGGCCGAGCTGGCGCGAAACTCCGTCGAGGAAACCCTCAACGAGATGCTGCAGACGGAAGCCGAAGACCTCTGCCACCGAAGACACCTGCCAGGGTCGGCCGTCGAGCAGCGGCGCAAAACAGGCCGGGTCGCTGCCGTAGGCGCTCAACGACTTGCACCCCGTTTGCTGCCCTCGAGGCAATATATTGAACAGGGTGTTCCCAGAACTCCAGAACTCAGAACTCCCCATCACGCGCCTCCCCTCTGCCGGAGTCTGTTTTGGCTCCATGATGTTCATCCCGCTCGGCAGTCGCACCCGTCTGGAGTTATCCGCGTTTTCTCGCCACCGCCATGATGCGCGGACCCAGCACGGGCTCTCCTTCCAGCAGGCGCGCGATATCCAGCAGAACTCCTCGCCGCTTCTCATCGGCCCAGCTCTTATCGAACTCCTGGGCCATCCATGCCGGACCCAGGACCCCAAGCGTCCTCTCGTGCACCAGCCCCCCCTCCAGCAGTTCACCCTGCAGCTCATCCGGGTGATGAAAGAACGCCGTCTCCAGGCTGCCGGTCTTCGAGTTGCTCGCACACCGCCGGTGCAGCCCGGTCTCGACCTCTTCCCGAACCATCTCCACGAAATCGGGCTTCCACACGCGCCCGTCCAGCAGACCGACCATGATCGACGCATAGCGCGTGACCCCGAACGCCAGGAGAACCCCGTCAGGACGCAGCACACGCCGGGCTTCTCTGATCGCGTCAAGACGGTCCTTCCGTTCGGTCAGGTGATAGAGAGGCCCATGCATGAGCACCGCGTCCATCGAGTCGTCCGCCAGTTTCAGGGATCGCGCGTCCCCGACGCTCATGCTTGCCAGCCGAGGCGTCCCAGGCAGCCTGCTCCGCTGAATTGCCTGCTCGATGTGCAGGGGTACGATGTCGACCAGGTGCACCGCGTATCCCAGCCCCGCCAGCCAGAACGAATACGCCCCGCTGGCACCCCCAACGTCAAGCACCGTCGCGGGCGTGTCGGGCAGTTCGCGGACGAGCAGTTCCCGGGTCCGCTCATATTCGAGGGGACCGATCCCTCGCTCCAGTCGGTGCGCCTCGTCGGCTCCGCTGTAATGCTCCGCAAGCCGGTTCGTATCCGGGTCCAACCTGCTCATGTCAGCACCTCTCTCTTCTTCAGGGACCACGCGAGCTTCCGCCGCGCTCCAGTCACCCGGACCCGGCGACGACCGCCCGCCGCGCACCTTCCTTACCCAGTTCCAGCCAGGGCTGCGAAGACATCACGCCCTCCCCGGCCAGTTCGTTCCACCTTTTCCGCGTGTGCTGTGAAAGCCCGTCCATGACGTCACTCCCCTGAGGAAAAAAGGGGACATGCTGCTTCTTCTCTCACCCTCTCCCCATCACATTTCTGTTCGCGGATCGCCGATCCCCGCTCTGTTCCTGCTCCCCGTTTCATCTTATCCCCGCCTGCATGAATCTTCAACTGCCAAGGAGCTTCCTCTCCGTCGTGCTGTGGCTGTTCTCTGACTCCAGACCTCTGAGCACTGGACACGGTTCACCAACCATCCCAATCCCGACTTTCCCACGCTTTGCTTGACACCACACAATTCCGTCTGTACTCTCGAACCCTTTCCAGAAGCGCGACAGGAGACCCATGCCGAACGTCACCTTCCAGCCTGAAGGACGCATCGTACAAGCCGTTGCGGGCGCAACACTCATGGACGTCGCCCGCGCCGCGGGCATCCACCTCAACGCACCCTGTGGCGGCATGGGCGTCTGTGGAAACTGTCGCGTCATCCTCCCCCGCACCCTCACCGAGCCAACCCCTGCCGAGCGGGAAGTCCTTCGCCCTAAAGAACTTGCTGAAGGCGTGCGTCTGGCCTGCCAGGCCCGGGTCGACGCCGATCTCGTCGTCCTGGTCCCCGACCAGACCCGGCTTTGGGACCAGAAGATCCTCTCCACCGGCGTCGGCGCCGCCTACAACGTAACCCCAAACCTCCGAAAGCAATACGTCGAACTCCCCGTCCCGAACCTCGCCGACGCCCGCACTGACCTTGAACGTCTGAACGCGGCGCTGGGGCTCTCCGAACCCCGGCCGGTCCCGCTCGACCTGCTCAAGTCGCTGCCCGAAACCCTTCGCATCTCAGACTTTAAGGTCACCGCCGTCCTGGCCGACGGTCAGCTCCTGGCGGTCGAACCCGGACGCACCAACGCCCGGCTCTTCGGCATCGCCTTCGACCTGGGCACCACGACCATCGTCGGTATGCTGCTCGATCTCCTGACAGGGGAAGAACTTGCGGTCGCCGGCCGAACCAACCCGCAGGCCGCCTATGGCGACGACGTCGTCAGCCGAATCCACTTTGCCGATACCACGCCCGACGGACTCGCCAAGCTCCAGTCGGCGGTCCTCGGCAGCATCAACGAGATCGTCGCCCAGGTCTGCCGCGACGCAACCGTTGACCCGAACGAGGTTTACGAACTGACGCTCGTCGGCAACACGACCATGCTGCACCTGCTGCTGGGCGTGCCGCCCACCTATATCGCCCGTGCGCCGTATGTGGGGGTCTTTCAGCGTGGCAACGTCTTCAGCGCCAGGGAGTTAGGACTTTCGATCCATCCGGCGGGCCGACTAGTCCTGCTGCCTGCGATCGCGGGGTTTGTCGGGGCCGACACGGTCGGGGTGATCCTTGCGGGCGACATGGCTGGTGATCGTAAGCTCAGGCTGGCCGTGGACATCGGGACGAACGGCGAGATCGTGATCGGCTCGTCGAAGGGGCTGTTATGCTGCTCGACGGCGGCGGGTCCGGCGTTCGAGGGGGCCCGGATCAAGTTCGGCATGCGTGCCGCCAGTGGCGCCATCGACGCAGTCGATCTTGGAGACGACGTAACCCTTCACCTGATCTCGGGTTCGGTTCCGGCGGGTCTGTGCGGGACGGGGCTGCTGGACGCGGTGGCGGAACTGGTGCGCGTCGGCATCATCGACCCGACCGGACGCATCCTGGGCCCGGACGAAATTCCAGATCTGCCCACAGCCCTCGTAAAACGCATCAGAAAGGCAAACGGCGCCTACGAGTTCGTGCTGGCCGAGCACGGTAAAGGGGATGGGGCGATCACGCTGACGCAGCGCGACGTGCGGGAGTTCCAACTGGCCAAGGGGGCGCTGGCGGCGGGGATCGAAATCCTAACCAAAGCGCTGGGAATCGGGTACGAGGACATCGCCGCGGTGCTGCTCG
>CAZVTD010000096.1:0-8543 GCA_964629945.1 uncultured Planctomycetota bacterium
GCTGTTCGCGGGACTCGATTCGGACGTGACGGAGGAGAACATCCAGGCACGGATCCGCGGGAACACGCTGATGGCGCTTTCGAACAAGATGCGCGGGATGGTGCTGACGACGGGGAACAAGTCGGAGATGGCGGTGGGGTACTGCACGCTGTACGGGGACATGGCGGGGGGCCTGGCGGTGATTTCGGACGTGCCGAAGACACAGGTGTACGCGCTGGCACGCCACATCAACGCGAAGCGGCCGGTGATTCCGGAATCGACGATGACGAAGCCGCCTTCGGCGGAGCTGAGACCGAACCAGACGGACCAGGACACGCTGCCGCCTTATGATCTGCTGGACGCGATCCTTCGGGAACACGTGGAGGAACACCGGAGCATCGACGAACTGGTGGCGAAGGGGTTCGAACGGCGGGTGGTGGAAGACGTGGTGCGACGCATCGCACGGAGCGAACATAAACGGAGACAGGCGCCGCCCGGGTTGAAGGTGACGGACAAGGCGTTCGGCTCCGGACGAAGGATGCCGATCACGCAGCGATGGATTTGAGGACGCGGCCCGAGCCCGCACGAGAGGAGAACGGAAGAAGCCATGCGAATGAGCAGCCTTGTGGGAAAGCGGAAGAAGGAACGACCGGCAGAGGCGGCGCTGGAGAGCCACGCGTTTCTGCTGAGAGGGGCTTACGTGAAGCAGGTGGGGGCGGGGATCTTCAGCCTGTTCCATCCGGCGCTGAGGATCGCGAAGAAGATCGAGCGGATCATCCGCGAGGAGATGGACCGTGTGGACGGGCAGGAGGTGATGATGCCCGTGGTCCAGCCGAAGGAGCTGTGGGAGGCGTCGGGACGGTATGGGACGATCGGTCCGGAGATGGTCCGGTTCCAGGACCGGAGCAGTCACGACATGGTGCTGGCGATGACGCACGAGGAGGCGACACTGCACCTGGTGCGCGACGAGGTGAACAGTTACAAGCAGCTTCCGTTCATGGTGTATCAGCTCCAGACGAAGTTCCGGGATGAGCCGCGCTCGCGGGGCGGGCTGATCCGGGTGCGCGAGTTCACGATGACGGACGGGTATTCGTTCCACAGGACGCTGGAAGACCTGGAGGGGTATTACGCGCGGTGCAAACGGGCGTATGAGCGGATTTTCGCGCGGGCAGGGTGGACGGAGGTGACGTCGGCACGGTCGGATTCGGGGATGATGGGGGGGAAGATCGCGCACGAGTTCATGCTGCTGTGCGAGGCGGGGGAAGACACGCTGGCCTGGTGCGAGGGATGCGGATACCTAGCGAACACGGACGTGGCGCGAGGACAGGTGACGGAGTTCAAGGAGACGCCGAAGGCGCTGGAGAAGGTGCATACGCCCGGGATGAAGACGATCGAGGACGTGGCAGGGTTCCTGGGGGTGGAGGCAAGGCAGACGGCAAAGGTGGTTCTGGTGGAGAGCGACGCGGCGGGGGTTCCGGTGATGGCACTGGTCCGCGGGGACCTGGAGGTCAACGAGGTGAAACTGGCGCGTGAGATCGGGCGGACGGTGGCGCCGGCCAGCGAGGCGACGTTCCGCGCGCTGGGGGTCGAGCCGGGGTATGCCTCGCCGATGAGCAAGGAACGTGGGAAGTTCCGCCTGGTGGTGGACCGTTCGATCGCGGGGTCGAACAACCTGGTGTGCGGGGCGAACGAGAAGGATTACCACTACCGGAACTTCAACCTGTCGCGCGACGTGGGAGAGGTCGAGACGGTGGACATTGCGACAGCCCGCGAGGGGGACGGGTGTCCGGAATGCGGCGGCGCACTGATCATGAAGCGCGGGATCGAGGTTGGGAACATCTTCCAACTGGGGACCAAATACACCGAGACGATGGGGATGCGCTACCTGGATGAGGACGGGAAGGAACAGACGCCGATCATGGGATGTTACGGGATCGGGGTGGGAAGATTGATCAGCGCGGTGATGGAGGTCCGGCACGACAAGTGGGGTCCGGTGTGGCCGATGTCGATTTCGCCCTGGCAGGTTCAGATGAACGCGCTGAACGTGGACACGCTGGCGGTGAAAGAGGCGGCGGAGACGCTGTATGAGGATCTGACGCGTGCGGGGCTGGAGGTGCTGTATGACGATCGCGGGGAACGTCCGGGGGTGCAGTTCGCGGAGGCGGACCTGCTGGGAATTCCGTTCAGGCTGATCCTGAGCGAGCGGAACCTGGCGCAGGGCGTGGTGGAATGGAAACGCCGCGACACCGGACAGACAGGGACGATGAAGACGGACGAGGTGGTGGAACAGGTGAAGGGCTGGGTGGCGCAAGCGCTCCAGACGATCGAGCAGAACGCGCCCGAGGCGATGTGAACGCGGTCAGTCGAGGGGTTCCCACTTGTCGTGGTCGAGTGGGGCTTCCTTGACGGTGGCCTGTCGCTCGTCGGCGAAGTAGATCATCTGGGTTCCGGCGGAGTGGATGAAGAGCGAACCGTCGGAACGCTGGGTGATGAGGATTTCGTCGCCCCGCCATTCTCCACCGGGTCCCCAGGCGAGGGCGTCGGGTCCCTGGAGAACGATGCGTCCTTCGGTGCGGTCCCAGGTCAGCTTTGAACCCCGAGCATAGCGATAGTTCTCTTCACTGGCGTCGTAGAGGTCGGCTTTGGCATGACCGACGGCGACGATCCGCTGGACATCCAGGGACGAAGAGGGCTTTTTGTCGGGAGCACCCTCCCCTTTCGAGACGGGGCGCATGGTGACTTCCAGGGTGTCGGCGTTGAGGCGGTCGTTGAGGGACTGGGAGACGGTTTCGCCCTGGAAGGACGCGACGTAGGCGGGGGGACGCGTGGGGTCTGGGTCGGGCTGGGCGACGAGGTTCCCGCGACCTTTCCAGGTGATGGTGATGGGACGGGGCTCGGCATCGGGCTTCAGGGCATTCGTGCGGGAACAGGCGATGAGGGTCCCGCCGCCTTCGCTGTCGGCACGCTGGAACCCGGTGTCGGTCAGGACGGCGGTGACGACGGGAGCCTGGAAGGTATTGCCTCCCTGGAGGAGACGGACGACATCACGTCCTCCCCTGGCGTCGGGACGGGCAAGGAGCTTGACCTGGTTGGCGGTCGTGTCCCAGCGCAGGACGTCGCAGAAGCCCTGTGCACGATCGGCTTCCGGAACGTCGGGGTTCATCTGGGCGAGCTGGACGTCGCCATCACACTGAACCGAACTTGCCTGAAGGGCGCTGAAACCCTTGGCGGCGCTCGACGAGGCGGCACGCCGGAAGCCGACGGCCATGGTCTCGGACTTGACCTGCATTGCGCCCTGCAGACAGCGGACCTTGCCTGAGAACTCGGCCCGCGGTTCTTTGGGGGCGCCGTCGTCCTGGAAGACGAGCTGATCGCCGAACCAGACCTCGGTGGTTTTGGCCGTCAGGGTGCCGGACGC
Organism: uncultured Planctomycetota bacterium; assembly: GCA_964629945.1. Taxonomy (GTDB): domain Bacteria; phylum Planctomycetota; class DG-23; order DATKVD01; family CAZVTD01; genus CAZVTD01. Next base: position 3,398 of record CAZVTD010000096.1, read on the forward strand.
CGCCGAGTTATCCGATGCGACGCGGAGATATCCCCCACCGGTGCCTGTAATTCGGGTCCGGGTTTGCGAAGCTTTCTCGCCGGGGGTTTCGATGTAGGTGATGGAGGGACAACGCAGGAGGCTGTTTCCCGAGAGGACTTCGGCGGGGGCATCGGCCGAGGCCCCGGTGAGCACCATCCGACGGGCCTGGTCCTGTTTGAGCTCAAGGGTTTGTCCGACGAGCTTCTGGGTGCCGTCGAAGGCCGTGACGTTTCCGACGGCGAGCATGTCGGTAATCTGCGGGGCTTTGCCTTTGTCGGAGATGACGGTGGCCCTGAGCTTCTGACAGTCGAGCTTTGAGGCTCCGTCGACAAGGGACACGTTCCCATCAAAGATCACGCGGGCGGTGTCCACCTGGTAGGTCATCTCTTTGGAGAAGGTGACGACGGCGGGCTCGGGAGCGGGAGCAGAGGCGTCGGCCGGCTTTCGTGCGAGGACGACCTTGCCCGGTCCGAGGACGGCGATGGATTCGGCCCGGTCGGGCGTCTTCTGGAAGAGCGTGACGGATCGGCCGAAGAGATCCAGTCCTTCGCGGGCAACGCGGACCTGTTCGCCCGGCGAGGCGACCAGCACGGCGCCCGCGGCACGGTGCATGAGGATGATGTTCCCGTTGAGGACCTCCGGGGTGTCGGCATCCTTGCGGAGGACACTGAGACGTGCGGGGGCTCCGAGGACCAGGATCCTTCCGGTGGGCTCCTGCATGGGCTTGGGCACCACGACGCCTTCGGGCACGACAATGGCGTCACCAAACTGCATTTCGGAACCCGCCAGAGTCATTGTTTCGCCGTCGCGTTCCTCCACCAGCCGGGCATTGCGACCGGCCAGTCGTCCCAGACCGGCCTGGGTGTCGATGGTGAGTTCCTCGCCCCACGCGTGACGGCCCGGACCGGTCAGTTGGACGCGGTCGACGTCGGTCCCCTGCAGGATGACCTTTCGAATGCTCGTGGTCTTTTTGTCGACGACGGAGCGGGCGTCCGCGGTCTCATCGGCTGGCGACTTTTTCGTCTTCTCCTTGCGCTCGAAGAGGACGGCCATCTTGTCGGCGGTGGCGGAGGAGTCGCCCTGGACGGCCCGGACGTCGTCGTTGAAGGTGGCCTGCTTGGTCTTGTCCTCGAAGACGAGATTTCCGGCACAGGTGATGACGAGGGGGACGGGCTGGGCGGCGTCACCGGCGGCAGACGAGGTCGTGCCTTCCATGCGGTCCCAGAGGGAGCCCAGGCCTTCGATGATCGTCACGCGGACGTTCTCTTTGAGGACGAGCCGACCGACGGTCCCGGAGCCCTCGGCGTTCCGGCCTTCGATACGGAAGGCGGGATGGACCATCTGGAGCTCATCGGGGATGAGAACGCGCTGGTCTCGCTGGAAGAAGCGAAGCTCACGGCAGGTGAGAACGGCGGGGTCGCCTTCCACAGGAACGAATTTGACGACGACGTTGTCGCGGAGATACGCTTCATCGGGCTTTTCGCGGTCGGGTCCGGAGAGGGTCCCCCTGTCGGCGGTGATGAGGATGGTCTGGGTGGGATCGGAGGTGATGGCGACATCCGGTTTAGTGACCTCCGTGGGGCCGTCGCCGATGGTGACGGCTTTCTCGCCCTTGATGCATACAATGATCTCGCGCTGCTCGTTGGGTATTCGAAGCTCGAACTGTTTTCCGACGTCCGTCTGCTGGTCGGTGGTGATTTCGATCGGCTGACCGAGGGGAGGCAGGTTGCCCCCCTGACGTCCCATTCGGTTCAGGGCGACGATGATGACGATGACCGCAACGGTCATGATCCCGGCAAGAATGATTTTGCGCAGCATAGACGAGCCCCCGTGTGAGAGGAACGCAGGACCTCTCTAGAGGTAACGCTCCATGACCTTGGCCCAGAGGTTCTGGGTTTTGAGAATGAGTTCGATCAGTTCCCGCACCGCCCCACGCCCCCCCGGGGCCGTGGTGACGTATTCGGCCACCTGCAGGACCTCGGGACGGGCCCCGGCCACCGCGACGGGAAAGCCCACCCTACGCATGGCGGGAATGTCCATGACGTCATCCCCCACGTAGGCGAGACGCGCCAGGTCGAGCTTGAGGTCTTTGACGAGGCCCTCCAGGACGGGCCGCTTGTCCTTGACCCCCTGAAAGACGTGCTCGATCCCGAGTTCGGCGGCACGCTTGTCGACGGCCAGGCTGCTGCGTCCGGAGATGATGGCGCTGTGCCGACCGAGACGGTGCCAATATTTCAGGCCGGTTCCGTCGGTGACGTCAAAGGCTTTGATGAGCTCGCCGGAGTCGGTATAGATAATTCTACCGTCGGTGAGGACACCGTCGACATCCATGACGAGGAATTCGACGTTATTGGCGGGCACGCAGGGGTCTCCCGGGACTACACGTTACGCAAGGCCAGGACGTCCTGGACATCGACGATTCCGACGGGACGACGCCGACCGTCCACGACGGGCAGTTCGTCCAACTGGTGCTCGTGCAGGATGCGGAAGGCCTCGGAAGCGGGCTTTCCGGATTCGATGACAAAGCGGGGTCCGCGCGTCATGACTTTGGAGATAGGGGTGGCCCAGAGCTTCTGCTTGTCGCGTTCGGACTTTCCGGCGAAGAGGCGACGGAGGTCGGAGTCGGTGAAGATGCCGACGAGTCGTCCGCGGGCATCGGTCACACAGACGGCCCCCGGGCGACGTTCGGCCAGGGTGGTGGAGAGGGTGGCGTCGGCCACGGAGGTCCGGCCCGTGACAACGGGATTGGCGGGACCGGTGCGCATGATGTCATCGACGGTGTTGTGCTGGAGACGGAGCTGGAAGCCGAGGCTGCCGCCCGGGTGAAAGCGGGCATAGTCGCGCCGATCGAAGCCTCGACGACGCAGCAGCACCAGCGCCAAGGCATCGCCAAGGGCCAGGAAGACGGTGGTGCTGGCGGTGGGAGCCTGCCCCAGAGGACAGACTTCCTCGATCTTCCCGACGTCGAGGACCACCTCGGCATTGGAGGCGAGCGACGACCTGGGATTTCCGGTCATGGCAATGATGCGAGTGGAGCCCATCTTGCGGACGAGTTCGACGAGGACGGAGACTTCCGTTTCGCCGGAGTTCGAGACGGCCAGGAGGACGTCATCGGGTCCGACGCGTCCGAGGTCGCCATGGATGGCTTCGACGGGGTGGAGAAAGTGGGACCGGGTCCCGGTGCTGGCGAGGGTGGCGGATATCTTCTGGGCGACGATGCCGGCTTTTCCCAGCCCGGTGAGGACGACGTCGCCCTTGCAGGCATAGATGATATCAACGGCACGGCAGAAACTGAGGTCCAGACGTCCGGCGACGATATCGAGGGCGTGTGCTTCGCCGCGGATGACGGTCCGGGCGAATTTGAGTATTTCCGCATCACCGGTCAGACGCCGAGCTGGACGACGTTTGGTCCTGGGCACAGTGGAAGACTCCGGAAAAGATGTTGGAGTGATGGTAGCGCACGGTGGGGTTCCGGGCAAGGAAAAACCCCGTGAGGAGGTGGGTGGCGCGGGCATCGGAAACGCTACAGGTCCGGCATTCCATTTGACTTATGGAAAGGACGGGCTAAACTGTGGGGTCGGTTTTTGTCGGTCCGGATAAGGTTTGGAGGTCGGATGACTGCTGGTTTTCTGATCATAGCCGGTTTTGTGGTGGTCCTGCTGATGTCGATGGTCCTGCACGAGTATGCCCACGCTTACGTGGCGAACCTGTGCGGGGACTACACGGCCGAGGCGATGGGTCGGCTGACGCTGAACCCGATCAAGCACATTGACCCGATCATGACGATCCTGCTGCCGGCGGTACTGCTGTGGTCGGGCTCGCCGTTCATTTTCGGGGGTGCCAAGCCGGTCCCGGTAAACCCGGATAATTTTCGTCGATTCCGGCGGGATTCGCGGCTGGTCTCGGCGGCGGGGGTGGTCACCAACCTGACGATCGCGATCGGGCTTTCGATCGTGCTGCACCTGGCGATCCGGACGGGGGTGTTCACGATCGTGGAGGGCGAGCCGAGCCGGACCAGTCCGGGGGTGATCGTCCTGGGGATGGGAATCATTTTCAACCTGATCCTGTTCGCGTTCAACCTGCTGCCGATTCCTCCTCTGGACGGTTCGCGGATTCTGCGGAGCTTTTTCCCGGGACATCTCGAAGCGCTCTTCGACATGATGGACCGCTTTGGGATCATCCTGATCTTCGTGTTCTTCAGTTTCTTCACGCCCGTGATCCAGATCGTCATCGGGTTTTTCTGGTATCGTGTTCTTCAGTTCAACGACGGGTATCTGGAGACGATCGTAAACGGTCTGGGACTGGCGTGGAATTCTCTGGTGAGGTGAGCGATGGCAAAGGGACGAATACTTTCGGGGATGAGGCCGACGGGGCCGATGCACCTGGGACACCTGGCGGGGGCACTGGTAAACTGGGCCGGACTGCAGGACGAGTATGAGTGCTTCTACATGGTGGCGGACTGGCACGCCCTGATGAGCGAGTATGCCAACACGTCGGGGATCGCCCGGTTCACGCGGGAGATGGTGGCCGACTGGATCGCGTGCGGACTGGACCCGGAACGGTCGGTGATCTTCGTGCAGAGCCAGGTGCCCCAGCACACGGAACTGCACCTGGTGTTCTCGTGCCTGGTGCCTCTGCCCTGGCTGGAACGGTGTCCGACGTACAAAGAGCAGCGCGAGCAGATCCAGGACAAGGACCTGAGCACGTACGCGTTCCTGGGGTATCCGAACCTCCAGGCGGCGGACATCCTGGTGTATCTGGCGGACACGGTGCCGGTGGGTGAAGACCAGCTTCCCCACCTGGAACTGACCCGCGAGATCGCGCGGCGGTTCAACGGATTTTACGGCGAGGTGTTCCCGGAGCCGAAGGGGCAGCTGACGAGGGTGCCGAGACTGCTGGGGCTGGATCGGCGGAAGATGAGCAAGTCGTACGGGAACTACATCGCGCTGTCGGACGATCGCGACACGATTCTGGCCAAGACGAAGACGATGATCACGGACCCGAAGCGCATCCGCTTTGCGGACCCCGGTCACCCGGAGGAGTGCAACGTCTGCTCGTATTACGACGTTTTCGCCCCTGCGGACGCCGACGAGGTGAAGGAGAAGTGCCGGAACTCGAAGTGGGG
>CAZVTD010000097.1:0-8489 GCA_964629945.1 uncultured Planctomycetota bacterium
GGTTGGTGAGGGGGGGGGTGTGTGGGCTTTCGGTTTTGGACTCTGCCAGAATGCGTTCATGGATTTTCGCGAGTGATTCGTGGTTTGTCTCAAGGGTGGGTGGGGGCCGGGTCGTCTGTGCCGAAGCGGAAGCAATCCAAGCCAGCAGCACGACCACCCGTATCCACAGGACTGAGAGGTTCTTCCGCGTCCTGTTCTTCATGATGTGTCTCTCCGGTGAAGAAGTTCGAAGGAAGAATCGTCACACGGCATGCCCGTTCGGGCAGATCATCCTCCGACAGATGAGAGACACCCCTCCCTGCGGCACCGCCCGGCGGTCATTCCCGGCATCTGCTGAGTGCTTACAGCAGCATTTCGGCGATTTGGACGGCGTTGGTGGCGGCGCCTTTCCGGAGCTGGTCGGAGACAACCCACATGACGATGCCATTGGGGACGGTGTAGTCCTTTCGGATGCGTCCGACGTAGACGTCGTCGGTTCCGGCGGCCTGGAGAGGCGTCGGCCAGACCTGGTTGTCGATGTCGTCCATGAGGGTGACGCCCGGGGCGTCGGCGAAGAGTTTGCGGGCCTGTTCGACGGAGAGGGGCTTTTCGAGCTCGACGTTGACGACTTCGCTGTGGGCGCGCAGGACGGGGACGCGGACGGTGGTGGCACAGACCTGGATGCGATCGTCGCCCATGATTTTTCGGGTTTCGTTGTGCATCTTCATCTCTTCGGAGGTGAAGCCATTGGGTTCGTAGGCGCTGGACTGGGGAATCTGGGGGATGCAGTTGAAGGCGATGGGGGCGGGGAAGACCTTGTGAGGGGCTTCCTTGCCTTCGAGGGCGACCCGCGTGCTCTCTTCGAGCTCGGTCATGGCTTCGTGTCCGGCGCCACTGACGGCCTGGTAGGTGGCGACGACGACGCGTTTGATGCGCGCGGCGTCGTGGAGGGGCTTGAGGGCGACGACCATCTGGATGGTGGAACAGTTGGGGTTGGCGATGAGTCCCTGATGCTTCGCGACGTCGCCGGGGTTGACCTCGGGGACGACGAGCGGGACGCGGGAGTCCATGCGCCAGGCGTTGGAATTGTCGACGATGACGGTGCCGTGCTCGACGATCTTCCAGGCGACGTCGCGGCTGACGGACTTGGGCATGGAAAAGAGGGCGATATCGACGCCGGCGAATTTATCGGGGGTGAGCTCCTCGACGGTGATGGTTTCGCCACAATAGTCGAGCTTCGAGCCGGCGGACCGTTTGGAAGAAAAGAGTCTGAGCCGCTTCATGGGGAAATTGCGCTCGGCAAGAACCTCAAGCATCACGCGTCCGACTGCACCCGTTGCACCGGCTACACCCACCGTCTTACTCATCTTTGGCTCCGTTCACGTCACATGTAATGAGGACAGCACGTCGTGCACGATTCATCGTTCCCGGATGAACATGCTTTTTTCGATTCCCAAAGCATCGAAGACGGGGGCGATCTGTTCGAGGAAGCGCTGGGCGTCCTGGGCGTATCCCGCGGTCGGCTCGACGTCCGGGGCCTGGGTCTGCCAGAAGCGTGCGAAGCGCATCATGAAGAGTTCCCGCACGTATTTGGCGTGCATGGAAGCCAGTGCGACGGGCAGACTGTGCAGCTCTCCCTTCATCACGAACAGGACATGAAACGGCTTCCCGTCTCCTTTGATCTCATAGTGCGACCGGTCTCGTCCCTGGGCGTGAATGATGAATCGGCTCCCGGGGAACCTTTTCGCCAGGAGCGGTCCGTAGCGGTCGCGTCCGCCCTGCTTGTCGACGGTCACCACGAGGTGCTCGTCGGCATAACGTTTTCTCAACCTGGCCAGCAGCGTCCCGGCGTTGGCGAAGAGCACCTGGGACTTGTTGTCCGTCTCGGTGAACTGCCGGTTCAGGTCGGCCTCGAAGACGGGCCGAACGCGTGCGCCGAGGAACTCGACGTGTGCGTCGTCCAGGACCTTCCTGAGGCGCTGCGCCTTGGCGGCGGCCCCGAGCGCCCGACCGCTGACGGGGATTTCGACGTCCTGGTCGGCGTACCACGGATAGGCGAAACTGGGATCGTGGTCTCGTCCGGCCCACGCGGTCATCAACTGAGGCATCGAGCGGGCGAGCTGTCCGGACAGTGCGGCGAAGCTCAGGACGGTCTCTTCGAGGACACCGATGCCGGTTTTCCGACTGTAGGCTTTTTTGCTGTCGGTGACCACCAGCTTTTCGCCCCGGCGGGTGGTCTTTCCCGTGACGGCCTTTGCCAGCGACTTCCAAAGATCGGCATTCACCTGATCGTCAGGGACCCGGAAGGCGACGGCGGCAAGGACGAGAGGTCCGAGCATCGGACCGTATCCCGCCTCATCAATGCCCGCCACGATGGCCATTCCCGGCTCCGTCTGATGATTCCGAGAATTGGAATATATAGCGCAAGAAGGTGGATTTGTCAACAGTCGGCCTGGGGCGTACAGGGAGATCCCGAGCATGATGAGGCGACGAGGAGGAGGCGGGAGCCGCACTACTTCGGAGGCGTTGAGTCGGTGACGCAGGACTTGAGGAAATCGACGAGTGCAGAAGCGGGTACGGCGAAGCCGGTGTTTTCCATTCGGGCTTTGAGGACGGCCAGTCCGACGACGTTGCCCATGGAGTTGAAGACGGGACTTCCGCTGGAGCCGGGGTTGATGGCGGCGCTGGTCTGGATGTAATCGACACCGGCGATTTCGCGGTGAGGACTGCTGATGATGCCTTCGGTCATGGTGTAGTCGAGGATGACATCACCAATTCCGGGGTTTCCGATGACAAAGACCTGTTCTCCCATCTCGATTTTTGCCGCGGTTTCGATGTGTACGATGGGAAGGAGGGCGTCGGGCTCGATTTTGAGGAGTGCGAGGTCACGCTTCTTGTCACTCTGGACGACGATGGCCTTGTAGGTTTTGGTTGTGATTTTTCCGTCGGTGTTCTGACGGCAGACGACATCAGGATTTCCAAGGACCGGGAGCACGTGCTCACACGTGAGGATGTATCCCTTGTTTCCGACGATGAAGCCGGTTCCGGTTCCGCTTTCACTGGTGACGACGACGACGGCTTTGTTGTAGAGTCTGGCGATTCCCTTGGCATCCATGCGAGCGCGCATGCTGCCCTGGATGGCCCCGAAGTCGGTGAGTTTGATTTTGTCGGTGGTCCGGGTTTTGGGCTCGGGGGAATCCGTGAGAGGCTTCGGGGGAATCCCGGTGAGCTTGTTGGCGGCTTCGACGCGTTTGGTTTCCTCGTCCGTCAGGTTGAGCGGGAAGGCCCGGAGGACCCGTTTTCCGGAGCCGTCCTTGCAGTCCAGGAGGGCGTATCTTCCGCTTGCGGAGAAATAGACCCTGGAAAAGGCGGAGAGCTTTTCGCCCTGGGTGTCGAGTTTGTCCGTGATCCGGGTTCCGGTTTTGCGCTCAAAGAGACGGGCTTCCTTCTCATTGCAGGCGATGACGAGGTCCAGGGAGGGATGATAGCCGATGTCCCGTGGGTAGGCGTCGGTGTTGTAGGAGATTCTGGCATTTCGGATGTCGGAGGCGTTGAAGGCAGGGATGGTGTATCCGTTGAGACCTTCCCGCCCGGCGCGGTATCCCCCGGCGGCGATGTAGGAGACATGCTGTCCGTCGGGGGCGATGCGCAGACCTGCTCCGTTGACGCCTGGATGGAGGTTGGCTTCCCGAACGGGGGCGGCATCGGTGGAGATGTCGTAGGAGACGAGGACATCGATGTGTCCGTAGTCGGGGAGGATTTCCCCGATGTGCCAGTCGATGCGGGTTCCGGCGCGGTACATCTCGTGGAGTGCGGCGTAGAGGGATTTTCCGTCGGGACTGATGACCAGCCAGTGACCGAGTGTGCGAGGCAGAGCTTTCCTGGCGCCGGTGGTTTCGGACACGAGGAATATCTGCCTAGCCTCGATGGGATTGAGTTTGCCGCCGTCGTCGTCGAAGATGGAGACGTATGTTTCACGTCGGGAGGGATGAAGGGCCATGTCAAGGGTTCCCCGTCCCGGGAGTTCGACGTGCTTTGTGATTTCGAGGGTATTTTTGTCGAGGACGTCGAGGCAGTCGGGTCCAAGGGCGACGTAGCAGTCGGCACGCTCCTCGATTTTGGTGTAGGCGGCTTTGAGTTCCAGGGTTTTTCTGGAAACGAGTCCGTCGGGGTCGAGGAGGTCGAGCTTCCGGTCACGCAGGAGGATCATGGATTGCCCGTCGAGAGAGGAGGTGAGGTGGTATTTTCCGGAGTCGAGGGTATGGATTCCGAGTTCCGCCAGTCGTGGGAGTTCCCCACCTACGAGTGCGGCCACTTCGGCCGAGACGACCTCGGTGGAGAGGCGCAGGAAGGAGACGTGCTCACCGATTTCGACCTTGATCTTGATCTGCTGAGGCCCGATGTGCTCCTGGGCCGGGGTCCAGGTGAGGATGCCTTTTTCGGAGATGGCGACACCGGTCGGTCCGCTCATGATGGTGTAGGTGGCCTTGACGTCGCCTTCGAAGAGCGGACAGGTGACCATTTTCCCGACGATGGTTTTTTCGGGCAGTTGTGCGACGGTGGGCTTGGGGGGTTCAGGAAGAGGCGTGCCCTGTGGTGTGGTGGAGGCCACGGTGGTGGTATTGATCGCGGGGATGCGACAGTGGTAAACCCGTCCCGAATCCTGGACGTACTGGAAGAGGTAAGCGATTTCCCCATGGGTTGCGGCAATGGGAAGGAGGAGATCCCTCGGGTACGGATTCTGTCTGTCGAAACCGTGGGGGAAGGTGACCTTGGTGGTGGTGACGACATCGAAGGCCTCGTTCTGTCTGCGGGTGGTGAGTTCGGCGTTGTCGAAGACGTAGAAGACGGATCGTGTGACGTCGGGGAAGATGCGGCCCGCGACTTTGAACTCGGTTCGTTTGGGAGGATCTCCCCTCAAGATGGCATTGCTGCCGAACCAGAGGAGCCCCGGACCGACCTGGACGAAGTATGGATTGACGCCAGAACTCTCCATGGAGAGGGCCGCGCGAATCTGACCGGCCAGGAAGTCGGAGACTTTGTAGGTGGTCATCATCCCGGTAGGACTGCCGTCAAAGTTTTCCTGGCGCATAATGATGGAACCATCGTAGCTGAATGTGGCAACGTCAAGGCTGTAGACATTGATGTCGCGTGCCCGGTCGGTGGCAATGTCAACGAGGACGGCCTTGTGTCTGCCTTCCTTTTTGCCGGTGACAAGGAGCTTTCCTTTGAAGTTCTTCCCACCGGGTGCGGAGAGATAATAGGGGGAATCCACTCCGGCAAGGAGTTCGTTGACGACCGCCCAGTCCCTGGAGGCATCAAGGATGGTGATGGTCCCCTTGCCGTCGTTGATGACGTAGGCCTTGTCGCTCCGACAGAGGATGTGCCTGGGTCTTTGGCAGGTGATGGTTTTGATCACTTTGCCCTGCTTGATGTCCCAGACGGAGATGAGGTCGTCGTCCTGGTGAGCCAAGAGGAGGAAGTCGCCGTTCTCGGTGATGGTCATCGCGGTGACGGACTTGTCGAGTGGAAGAGGTCTGAATTCGGCGAGGGGGAAGTCGCGCAGAATCCCGGGCTCGGGAAGCGGGGCCGCATCGATTCGACACTGATAAACACAGCCCAGGAGATCCACGTAACGGAAGAGATGCGTGTTCGGTCCGTGTGTGGCGGCGAACTGAGCACAAAGCTCATGGACATTGGTTGGACAACGGTCGTATTCCTGGGGGATCGTGACCGGTGTGGAAGCGGCGACATCGAGGCCTCCAACAAGGCTGCGCGTGGTCACGGAATCGGTGTCCAGGACGTAACAGGCAGGTCGTGTGACGTCGGGGAAGACGGTGATCCTGATCATGCCCGTATTGCGCACTTTGCCGGTTTCGCTCCGGATGAGGGAGGTCGGCGGGAAGGCGAAATGGACGGAATCGCAGGTGAACCAGAAGGAATTGTCGTTCACCTGATACATGTAAGGATAGTGCCAGCCTCCGGTCGTGATCCTGCTTTTTCCGGAAAGGAACTGTGCGGCGTCGAAGTCATGGACACAGCCCGGAGGACTTCCGGTATAGGGGGCCTGCAAGATGACCCTGGTGCCGTTGTAACTGAAGGTGGCCAGCCACTGAGAGAAATGATCCGGAATGACCTGAGCCCGATCATGTTGGACATCGACGATGGAGCTCAACCTGCCACGGTCCGGGGAACCGGTGACGAGAAGCTTTCCCCGGAAGTATTTTCCCCCGGGTGCGGAAAGATAATCAGCCCACATGATCCCGGAGAGGATCTCGTTGACGATGGCCCAGTCCTTCGTTCCGTCGAGGACGGTGATGGTTCCCCTGCCATCGTTGATGACGTAGGCCCTGTCGCCCCGGCAGAGGATGAACCCGGGTTTCGGACAACGAAGGGTTTTGAGGAGTTTCTCCTGCTTGACGTCCCAGACAGAGATCAGGTTGTCCTCCTGGTGAGAAATGAGGAGGGTGTCCCCATTTTCGGTGATGGCCAATCCGGAGGCAGGCCGGTCGAGGACAAGTGGAGTGAAGGTGGTGGGAGGCACGGCCTTCGGTTCAGCAGCCGTCAAGACCGGGGCATCGATCTCGCAAGAGTAGACCTGCTTGAGTTGACTTATCCATCGGAAGAAGCGGGTCTTCCCCTGGTGTGTCACGGCAAGTGGCAACTCCCCGCGAGCCGGCCGGTTCTGAATCCATTTTTCGGAAAGGGTCACGTCGACGGAGCCGAGGAGGTCTGGGAGGGAATTGAGGCGGCAGGCGGTAATGGTCTTGTCTTTCACGGTGTAGAAGACGGGACGAGTCACGTCGAAGAAGAAAACGCTCTTGAGATCGGCGGCGAAGGGACGACACCCAGGCATCATGTAAGGTCCCTTGCAGGACACCCAGATGGAGCCCTCATGGAGCTGGTACAAGAAGGGACGCTCACCTCCCTCACCGAGCCTGATCCTGACGTCCGATGGGTTATCGACGGCGAATACCCCCGGCACGCCGAAGAAGTTCCGGGCCATCTCATCCTGTCCGATGACCCAAGCGCCGTCGTAGCTGACGTTCATTACCGACAGAATACGCATGCTTGGGGGCAGAGTCAGGAGCTGGGCGTTCGCGACATCGACCAGGGTCGTCATGGTTATCGTGCGTCCGGCTTGTGGACCTGTTGCGAGGACCTTTTCCTGGAAATACTTTCCGGCGGGCGCGGAAAGATGAGAGGCCCGCTCCTGTCCGGAAGGCACCTCTTTGACGAGGGCCCAATCCTGTGTGGCGTCAAAGACCGAGATGGTTCCCTTGCCGTCGTTGATGACGTAGGCCCGGTCGCCCCGGCAGAGGATGAACTTCGGCTTCGTGCAGGAGAAGGTTTTGAGGATCTTGCCTTCCCGGATGTCCCAGACGGAAATGAGGTCGTCGTCCTGGTGAGCCAGGAGGAGGGAGTTGGTGTCCTCGGTGATGGCCATTGCGGTGACGGGCTTGTCGAGAGGAAGGGGTTTGAACTCGGCCGGTGCCTGGGCACCGAGCGGTGTCGCCACGAGCAACAGCCCCAGCACGGCCAGAATCCTCAGCGCACTTTTCATCGGGGGTGCTCCTTGGAGGTTCTTCCCTGCACACAGGTTCACAATCGGACGCACAACAGGGTACCAAAACCAGTTTACTTGTCAACGCGGATTTCGAAGGAGGTTCCGTGCTTGTCCGAATGGGTTTCATTTCGTACAATCCGGAGCCTGATCCGGAGGATTTGATGGTGTCGGAATGCATTGCGGTGGCGATGTCGGGGGGTGTGGACAGCTCGATGGCGGCGTGTCTGCTTATGGAAGCGGGACACGAGGTGGTGGGTCTGTCGATCGGGTCGGCGTTCCCCATGCACGTGGAGGAGATGGAGGCGGCCCGTGCGCAGGCGGAACGTCTGGGGATCGAGCACCACGTGGTGGACCTTTCGGATGGTTTCGGGGCGCTGGTGGCGTCGTTCTGCGAGGAGTATCTGCGTGGGAGGACGCCGAACCCGTGCGTACGATGCAACCCGGGGCTGAAGTTCGGGCGGCTGCTTTCGGAGGCGCGTCGTCTGGGGTGTTCGGCGCTGGCGACGGGTCATTACGCCCGGATCGAGGCACGGGGGGGACGGATGGCGCTGCTTCGTGGGGTGGACGGAGCGAAGGACCAGTCGTATTTTCTGTTCGGGCTGAGCCAGGACCAGCGTTCGGGGGCCCGGTTTCGGCTGGGCGGACTGAGGAAGCGGGAGGTGCGGGAGATGGCGGCCCGCCTGGGTCTGGAGGCGCGGAACCGCCCCGAGAGCCAGGAGATCTGCTTCGTGCCGGGGGACAAGGACTACGTGCGGGTGCTGCGCGAGCAGTGTCCGGAGCGGCTGATCGGGGGGGAGATCGTGGACACGAGTGGGCGCGTGCTGGGCCGGCACGAGTCGATCGCGTTCTACACGCTTGGACAACGGCGAGGGCTTGGGGTGGCGACGGGGAAGCCGATGTATGTGGTGGGGCTGGATGCGTCGGCCAACCGGGTGGTCCTGGG